>NZ_JAMAWB010000029.1:0-68523 GCF_023713585.1 Paenibacillus sp. MER TA 81-3 | reverse complement strand
CTGTTTGGTGGCGATAGCGGAGGGGTTCCACGCGTACCCATCCCGAACACGACCGTTAAGCCCTCCAGCGCCGATGGTACTTGGACCGCAGGGTCCCGGGAGAGTAGGACGTTGCCAAGCAGACAAAGCCCACTGATGATTCTCATTGGTGGGCTTTTTTTGTTTATATATGTTTTTTAGGTGAGAATATAGAAGGTAAAAAAACACCCGGAACCGGGTGTCTTAACTTGTTACGCTTTATATACAGAAAGATCGGACTCATTCAGCTTTACTAAGCCATTTTTTCCTTCGGCAAGAGCAGATAAGGTACCGAATATGCGGGGGACCATTAACCATAAATGCCAAAACACGAGTTGCAGTGTGAGCCCCATAGGAAGCCAAGGACTGATGATACCGATGACGATGAACGTAATGAAAGTAGTGTGCCACAATATTTTTGACCAATACCGATGACTAATAAATTGCTGTTCTTGCGGCAGAAAGCCTATCCATGGGATTCGCCATCTCCACGTCCATCTTCCTTTATACGAATAACGGTCAATGACGAAGACAGATCTTCCAGTAACGTAATGAACCCATCCGATAACAATCCATGAAGTAACTACATATGCAATGCCGATCACACCGCTCATATATATTGCCGCTAAGAGTGATATCGCGGCCAGTAAGAGATAACAAATTGAAAAAGCACGAACAAACCGGACCTTTTTCAAGAGTTGATAATGATAAAAGGTTCGATCATTGTTTAATAAGGTCATCGTACGTTTCATCCCTTTCGTCATCTTGAGGAATAGGTTATATATCGGAATATTACCTATGAAAATGTAGAATAGCTGTGAAAAAGCAAAGGGATACACTGTCCATAGAAAAAGGACACATGCGCTGCATATATGCATAGAACGTACAGACACCAATACAGTCGTTTGCTCATAAACTTACCTTGTAGAACTGACCGCAACCCGTCATATCACGAACAATGATAGTGTTTCACGCATGTAATTAGGTCAAGTACAGGGGAATACTCAGCATATTTAGGTCACACTCATTAAAAAAAGTTATGAAAGCAACTATGAAACTGGTATAAATCCATAGAGTATGGGGCATACTAGCTATAAAACGTCCAAAGGTGGGATTGCCATGGAAAGTCAGGAGACACACTGCATTGTGTGTGGTGAAGCGACGAATGACGGCATTACGGTCGTCAATCAGTTCATTTGTACCTCCTGTGAGCAGGAGATGGTCAAGACCGATGTGCAGGACAAAAAATATTCTTTTTTCATTCATCGTTTAAAACGTTTGTGGGTGCACATTAATGCATAAGGTCATAGGATGAGAGCTCAACTACTGGGCTCTTTTTTGCTATTTGGTTAGGATAAAGGATGAAGCTAAGCTTAATATAAGCTACAATTAAAGAGGTTGTTCAAAAAGTCCCCTTTTGACCATTAAGGCCTCGATAGAGGTTTTCTCATCACGAAGATTATCTGGTAGTATTTCGACAACGAATCTTGCATTCATTCTTGAAGAGCTTGCTTCCGATGTATTTTTACTGCAAAAACTTGTACTTCTCGATGCTGAAGAGTGGTCTTTTTGAACACGCACTTAAAGTACAGGCAAGCTAGAATGGCACACGTAAAGGGGCATATCGGCATGAACCGAAGTGAACAACAATCTGAAAATCGACTTTTTGACGTTAGGGCCCCCTTAGCGGAGGCTTTGCTTCATTATATAAGTGAGAAACGCACCTCGTTCCATGTTCCCGGACACAAAAACGGGGCGGTGTACAAGCAAGCTGTGCAAGAAACCGTGGGAGAGCAACAGGAACTGCTGCATCGTCTGGCACAGCTGTTAGCTATCGATGTAACTGAAATTGAAGGGACGGATGATCTCCACCATCCGATGGGGGTCATTGCAGAGGCTCAGCAGTTAGCGGCTCATTGCTTCGGCGCTGAAGAAACGCATTTTCTCGTAGGAGGAAGCACGGTAGGTAATATGGCGCTTCTTATGAGCTGCTGCAGTCAACCGGGGGATCTCATTCTTGTACAGCGGAATGTGCACAAATCGGTCCTCCACGCCTTAATGATGGCCGGGGCGCGGGCCGTATTTCTTACTCCAAGGATAGATAAGGTCAGCGGATTGGCTACCACACCACATATTGATGTCTTAGCGGGGGCTCTGCAAGAATACCCTGAGGCGAAGGCTGTATTCTTGACCAATCCGAATTACTACGGCATGGGCATCGATTTGCGGCCGTTTGCTCAGGCTGCACACCGACATGGGATACCGCTCATCGTGGATGAGGCCCATGGGGCCCATTATGGACTGCATCCGTCTCTTCCCGAATCGGCCTTAGCGATGGGGGCAGACGGTGTCGTGCAATCTACGCATAAGATGCTGAGTGGCATGACGATGAGCGCTATGCTGCATGTGCAAGGGCCTTACGTGGCAAGGAAGCGGTTGAAGCAACTGCTGACAATGCTGCAGAGTTCGAGCCCTTCCTATCCGCTAATGGCTTCGTTAGACGTTAGCCGCCAATGGATTGACGTTAAAGGGGCGCAAGCCTTCGAGCAAGGGCTGACAGCCGCAATGTGGCTGCGCGAACAGATGCATCAACTGCCGAGGTTCGAACTGCTGGTCAAGCAAGAGCCTTGCGTATCAGTTGAACAGAGCGATCCAAGCGAAAGCAACGATTTTTCGGCCTTTGACAATCTGGATCCAATGAAAGTGGTTATTCGGGAGAAAGACGATTGCATCAGCGGATACGACCTGCTAGCAAAGCTTGCGGAATACGGCTGTGTCGCTGAGATGGCTGACCTTCGACACGTCGTATTCGTATTCACCTTGGGCAGCACGCTGCAGGATGCGAGACGCTTAATTAATGCATTGCAATCGATCGCGGTGTCAATGGGTAATAAACCTTCATATGATGGTATTGGTACACAGGCGATCACCCAGTCAATTGGAAGCTTGACGTCGTCTCGGCCTCATTCTGAGCCGGTTCCTTTTTCTATCTATGAAGCCAATGTCGGCACCACGCAGCAAGTTCTGCTGCAAGAGGCGGCAGGCATGGTGGCTGCAGAAGCCGTTATCCCGTATCCGCCAGGCATTCCGCTCCTATATCGTGGTGAAACCATCACAGCAGCGGCTGTGAATGAGCTGGCGAAGCTTGCTGCAGCTGGGGCGAAGTGTCACGATGCAGAGGATTACAGCTTGCAGACGATTAAAGTATATGTAACGAAGGATCAGATGGGAAAAGGGGAACTGAGATGACAGATAGACAACGTCCTGGCTGGTTCATTACACTTGAAGGCGGGGAGGGCGCAGGAAAGACGACCGCGATACAGCAGCTTACGGAGTACCTTAATACCCGCGGACTTGATGTGGTCGTAACCCGTGAACCCGGAGGCATTCCGATTGCGGAACAGATTCGCCATATTATTCTTGACCCGTCTCATACGACGATGGATGCGCGCACGGAAGCGCTGCTGTATGCGGCAGCCCGACGCCAGCATCTGGTCGAGAAGGTAATTCCAGCACTAGAGAAGGGGGCTGTCGTATTATGCGATCGCTTCGTAGACAGCAGTCTTGCTTATCAGGGACATGCGCGCGGCTTAGGCATGGAAGCGGTGTGGGAAATTAACCGTTTTGCCATTCATGACACGATGCCGGACGTGACGTTCTGGCTCGATATCGAGCCAGAGATCGGACTTGGCCGAATTGCAGCGAACCATACGCGTGAATTCAATCGGCTCGATCAAGAGCAGCTTGCATTTCATCAAGCGGTGCGCGAAGGATATGTTCAATTGGCAGAGCTTCATGAAGAGCGCATCGTCCGCATCGATGCCAATCAGTCGAGTGAGTGCATTATGAGCCAAATGTTCGACATTTTATATGAACGAACGCAGGATTTCATGGTACGAACGTGTAAGTAAGTAGGAATAAACAATCACTACTTGAATTGAATTATAAGAGGTTGTTCAAAAAGCACACTTTTGATCACGAAGTATTTCAAGAATTGATTCGGTCGTTGCTGAAAAGCGGCCTTTTTGAACACGAACTATAAGGAGGATGACAGGCATGAAAATGATTGTAGCCATCGTACAGGACAAAGATAGCAATCGTCTTTCCGGTGCATTAGTCAAAGCGAACTTTCGTGCAACAAAGCTGGCGAGTACAGGTGGATTTTTGCGAGCGGGCAATACGACGTTCATGATCGGTGTCGATGATGATCAAGTTGGTGCCGTCCTGAATGTCATCCGCAACAACTGTAAAGTAAGAGATCAATTGGTAACGCCAGTAACACCACTTAGCGGCACGACGGATTCGTATATGCCTTTGCCTGTAGAGGTGCAGGTTGGCGGAGCGACTGTGTTCGTATTGCCGGTTGAACGATTTGAGCAATTCTAGACCATTGATTGCAGGTGATATGAAGTGAAAATCAATCCCGGATATCGTCCACTAGGTCAAGACGTCCGCATGGGCGAATCTATAACCAAGCCGATTCAGCACAAATCGTTCGCAGACATGATGCATCATAGCCACGAGCGCTCCAGCGGTGAGGAACTGCAGCAGCGGCTGCAGGATATTTACCGGCAAGGTGAGCGTCTCGCCAAGTCGATGACAGTAAGAGAGTTGCGCCAGTATCGGACGTTGGTGAAGCGGTTCTTGGAAGATACGGTTCGTCAGGGGATGAAGATCCGCGACGCGCGCGGCTGGGATCGCCGGGGACGGAACAAACGGTATAAACTCGTGGATGAAATTGATGAAGCGTTGATTGCATTAGCGGAGGAATTGTTGGAGACCGAGCAGGGCAAAATAGAGCTCTTGCAAAAAGTCGGAGAAATCCGTGGCATGCTGATCAATTTATGCTACTGAATCTGGATATCCAACATATGTTTTTATAGAGGTAGTTCAAAAAGTCCCCTTTTGAACACTTATTGATAGGAAGGATTACAAGGCGATGTCGTTTGAACACATATTAGGGCAAGAACGAGCTAAGAAAATATTGCAGAATGGTCTGCGTTCGGGTAAGGTCTCACATGCATATTTGTTCAGCGGTCCGAAAGGTACGGGGAAGCTTGGGGCGGCTTTTACGTTTACGAAAGCACTGTTCTGCGAACGGCTGCAGGATGATGCTTGCGATGAATGCCTGTCTTGCCGGAAAATAGAGCATGGCAATCATCCAGATGTGCAAGTGATCTCACCCGAAGGTCAGAGTATTAAAATCGACCAAATTAGAGAGCTTCAGCGAGAGTTCTCTTATCGCACCCATGCGGCTGGGCGCAAGGTGTATATTATAGAGCAGGCGGAGAGTATGACTGTGCAAGCGGCCAACAGCCTGCTTAAATTTTTGGAGGAGCCGACGAGTCCGATTACTGCGATTCTTATTACAGAAAATGGTCAAGCTATGCTCCCTACCATTCAGTCCCGTTCGCAAGGGGTACCTTTTACCCCGCAAGATCCGCAAATAATCTGCAGCGAATTGATAAAACAAGGATGTCCAGCTGTGTTAGCGCGCGCCGCCGTTCACGTCGTGAACGGATTGGATGCAGGCATACAGCTGTGCCAACAGAATTGGTTTGCAGAACTAAGAAACGTAATGTTACAATTAGGAAAGGAGTGCGGAACGCGATTGTCTTCCGCGCTTCTTATGGCACAGCAGAAGGTGTTCAAGACCGAGCTTGCAGAGCATGCGGACATGCTGTTTCGTTTGTTCCATCTCTGGTTTCGAGATATGTTGAACTACCAATACAACCGGCAGGACAGCCTCGTCTTTCGAGATCAGCTTGATGCGATAGGCAAGTTGGCCTGGACGAAATCGGCTGAAGGGTGGATTCGGTGCATGGATGCGGCGACAGAGGCGCAGAAGCGGGTACGCGCCAATGTAAGTCCGCAGCTTGCGTTCGAGCAGTTTCTGGTTGGGATGCAAGGAGGTACTTGATTGTATAATGTAGTCGGCGTCCGTTTTAAAAGAGCGGGCAAAATTTATTATTTCGACCCGGTCGAGTGGCCGGTCCAAAGGGACCAGCATGTGATCGTCGAAACGGCGCGCGGCATCGAGTACGGCAAAGTCGTCATCGGTCCGAAGATCGTCGGCGAGAACGATGTAGTGCTTCCCTTAAAGAAGGTAATTCGTATCGCCAATGAAGCAGATGCTTCTTTGGTGGAATCGAATCGTCAAGCAGCTAAGGATGCCTTTACCACCTGTATTGAGAAGATACGGGCTCATCAATTAAAGATGAAGCTGGTGGATGTAGAGTATACGTTTGACCGGAACAAAATTATCTTTTACTTTACGGCAGAAGGCCGCGTAGATTTTCGTGAGCTGGTAAAGGATTTGGCCAGCGTATTCCGCACTCGGATTGAACTTCGACAAATCGGGGTACGGGATGAAGCGAAGATGCTGGGCGGTATCGGCCCATGCGGACGGGTATTATGCTGCTCCTCATGGTTAGGTGATTTTGAACCGGTATCTATAAAAATGGCAAAAGACCAGAACTTATCGTTGAATCCTACCAAAATATCCGGTTTGTGCGGTCGTTTGATGTGCTGTCTGAAGTACGAGCATGACAATTACGAAAGCGCCAAGGAAGAACTTCCGACGGTAGGAAAATGGGTTGTCACGTCGTACGGAGAAGGCAAAGTTGTCGGCATCAATGCTGGCGAGCGAAAGGTGCATGTTCAGCTGGCTGAGATAAGCAAGGTCAAAGAGCTTCCTTTTGACGACGTTGTTGTAAAATAATGTGGCGGACTTTTTCACGCTCTGGGGTGGGAACTTGGAGAAGAAAGACATTTTTGCGCAGATTCATGAATTGGAAACGCATATGGGAGACCTTCATCAAGAGCTTGGTGCGCTGAAACTCGTCGTCAAAGAACTGCTGGAAGAGAATCAACGCTTGTGGATGGAGAATCAGCAATTGCGCAAAGTGCTGCACCACGAACACCATGAACATTTGGAAGCCTTGCCGGAAGCAGAGGGGGAGTCAGTACCCGCAGCCGACGATCCTGATCTTTTTAGCGAGGCCAAGGAAAATGTGGTTGGCGAAGGTTACGACAATTTAGCGCGGCTGTACCATGAAGGGTTTCACATTTGCAACGTGTATTACGGACATTTGCGGACGGAAGGCGATTGTTTGTTCTGTCTGTCCTTCCTAAATAAATAACCGCGGCCGTAGGTGAGCGGGAACGGATAAGTTCCCCCGCCTACGGCTTCTTCATATCTAAAGGGGTGGGACGACTGGCCAAAGTATGGATGCAGGTAAAGGTAGGGGAGTTATGAAAAAAATGAGCGAGACGGTGGAGCTTCAGCCTTCGGAACGGATTGATGATTTACTGACACATGAGTTGAGAATCATTCAAAGCTCCGAAGTGTTTAGCTTTTCCATGGATGCCGTGCTGCTGGCACGGTTTGCGACTGTTCCGGCACGCGGGCGAATTATGGATTTGTGTACGGGCAACGGTGTAGTTCCATTGTTGCTATCGACACGGACCAAAGCGGACATCGACGGCTTAGAAATTCAGCCGCGATTAGCTGAGATGGCAAGCCGCAGTGTGCAACTGAATGGATTGCAGGAGCGGGTGACGATAATGGAAGGCGATTTAAAAACGTTTCAGCCGCGGCCGGAACGTCCGTATTACGAGCTCGTGACCGTCAATCCGCCATACATGCCGATTCAGACGGGTGATACGAAGGTGAATAAGCATCAGGCGCTGGCCCGCCACGAAGTGGCATGTACGTTGGAAGATGTTATCCGCACATGCTCGAGGTTGCTAAGGACGGGCGGAAAAATGGCGATGGTGCATAGGCCTTCCCGCTTGACGGACATGATAGCGCTCATGCGGCAGTATCGGCTTGAACCAAAGCGAATTCGCTTTGTTCACCCGCGAGCAGGCACGGAAGCCAATATGGTGCTAATCGAAGCGGCTCGGGACGGCAAGCCGGATGTGCGGTTGCTGCCGCCGCTAATCGTATATAATGAAGGAAATGAGTACTGTGAGGAATTAATGGACATTTATTATGACCAAGCATCGCAGTTGAAGGATGGATAACATGAACATAACGGAACAATATAGTTATCAAGACGCCTCCGACAGAAGTGGAGCGCTCTATTTAGTCGGAACGCCGATCGGCAATCTGGAGGATATGACGTACCGTGCCGTACGGACGCTGACAGAAGCGGATATTATTGCCGCGGAGGATACGCGCGAGACGCGAAAGCTCCTCAGCCATTTTGAGATTCATGGGAAGACGTTGTACAGCTACCATGAGCATAATAAGCAGGCCAGCGGCCCGGAGCTGGTGAGGATCATGCAGGAAGGGAAGCGTATCGCCCTCGTGAGCGACGCCGGTCTGCCAGCCATATCTGACCCGGGAGCCGATCTGGTCCGGATGACGATAGAAGCCGAGCTTCCCGTCATTCCGATTCCCGGCCCCAACGCCGCACTCTCAGCGCTCATCGCATCGGGGCTGCCGACCGAACGGTTCACGTTCGCAGGCTTTCTGCCCCGCGATAGGAAACGCGCCGAGTTGATGCTGGCGTCACTTACGGCAGAGGCTGGCACGCTTCTCTTCTATGAGTCGCCGCACCGCGTCGCAAAGACACTTGAACGTATCGTGAATACGTTCGGTGCGAACCGACGCATGACGCTGGCCCGTGAGTTAACGAAGCGCTATGAGCACTTCGTCCGTGGCAATGTAAGCGAATGTCTTGCTTACGTACTGGAGCATCCGCCGCTTGGCGAGTGCTGCCTCGTGGTTGAAGGGGCAAGCGAAGACGAGACAGCTGCAGCGGAGGCCAGCCAGGCTTGGTGGCAGCCACTAAGTGAAGAAGAGCACGTAGCGCATTACGAAAGGGAGCAACATATTTCCCGTAAAGATGCGATGAAGCTGGCTGCCAAAGATCGCGGCGTCTCGAGACGGGATATTTATCAAGCTTTGCTGCAAATGGAAAAGGAAAGACAAGGTGATTAGAAATAAAATAAATGCTGAATAGAACAAATTTTATAAAAAAAATGGGTGGGCAGGACTGAATGGAGACAAGAAGGTTGTGGTAACTTCATCCTGTCACCAACGTAATCATTAGAGAGAAGCGGGCATGATGAAGTCCTGAAAGGGCGTGAAACCCGCGCCCCACAACAAAAAAAAGACCCTCATGGTTGGGTTCAATAACCATGAGGGCATCAAGGAAGATATGAAAAAGGTTAGAATTAACATGTGTGATTAGTGCTATTATATACTATTTTTCTTATTTTGTCACAGGTTGAGGAATTTCCGAAATACATTCGTGACAAACAATTTTTCCTTTAAAGTATGTAACGTTTTCAGCATTGCCGCAGAAGATGCATGCAGGCTCATATTTTTTCAGCATGATGCGCTCTCCATCCACGTAAATTTCCAGCGCATCTTTTTCACCGATTCCAAGGGTGCGGCGAAGCTCGATTGGAATGACGACACGACCCAGTTCATCAACTTTACGAACGATACCAGTGGACTTCATCATAGTTTAACGCTCTCCTCTTTAATTACATAATAAGTCACAATTCGACAAATTTCTAATTTGGCTGTTTATTATCGTACCAACCATTCCCAAATTAGTCAACCTGTAAAATTCGTAGATATCGTGCTAATTTATGGTTTTTAGCATTTTTTTAACTGAAATTTAACTATTTTTTACGATTTACTACTCACATTTGCACTTAGATGGTGTTTTTTGTTAGGAAATAAAGGGAAACGCGAATAAACAAAACCTTTTCGACAACATCATCGATTTTAAAAACGATGTCGAATAAACTAATAATGCAAACCTCTAATAATCTTTGCAAGCTGTTTAAATATGCTCAGAGGGGAGTGAAGTCCCATGTTAAAAGAAGAAAAGGTATTTAAAGACCCGGTTCACAATTACGTGCATGTTCAGGATCGCACGATCTGGGATCTCATTAATACGAAAGAATTTCAGCGGCTGCGCCGCATTCGCCAGCTCGGTACGTCATACTTGACGTTTCACGGGGCAGAGCATAGCCGATTTTCCCACTCACTCGGTGTATATGAAATCACACGCCGCATCATTTCCCAATTCGAACGCAATGGCTATGAGGATTGGCCACAGGAACAACGGCTCGTCGCGTTATGTGCCGCCTTGCTCCATGATGTAGGGCACGGGCCGTTTTCCCATTCCATTGAAGAGGCGTTCGGCATGTTCCACGAAGATTGGACATGCCGTATTATATTGGAAGATTCTGAAATTCACCAAGTGCTGCAGCAAATTGATCCAGCATTGCCAGAGCAGGTAGCTGCGGTCATTTGCAAGACGTATGCTTATCCGATTGTCGTCAATTTGGTGTCTGGTCCGCTTGATGCGGATCGTATGGATTATTTGCTTCGGGACGCCTATTTTACGGGTGTCAATTACGGCACTTTTGATATTGACCGTATACTGCGGCTCGTACGTCCATATAAAGATCGGATCGTCGTGAAGGAAAGCGGTATGCATGCGGTAGAGCATTACTTGCTCTCACGATATGAAATGTATTGGCAGGTTTATTTTCACCCCGTTACACGCAGTTCGGAAATGGTGCTGAGGCACATTTTCAAGCGGGCCAAGGAGCTTTATTTGCAGGGCTACTCATTCCGCTATTTTTTGGAGCCGCTTGATGCGCTGTTTGAAGGGACGTTGACAACCACACAGTATGTGCAGTTGGATGAGGCTTTTGTACAGACTGCCTTTATGCAATGGATAAATGAACCGGATGAGCTTCTCGCCGACTTGTGTCAGCGATTCATCGAGCGTAAACTGTACAAGTATATTGAAGTGGACGAGTTGAATGCTGAATGGCTGTGCCGTGAATGGCATGCGGCAGGCTTGAATCCGGACTACGACATTATGTTCGATTCACCTTCGGATAATCCGTATGATGTGTATCGCTCGGGAGACGAACCGACGCAGCAGCACATATTGCTGTGGGATGGTCATGACCAAGTGATGGAATTGTCCAAAAAATCGGACATTGTGCGTTCCATCAGCGGCATTCGCCGTGGAAATCATTACATTTATTTCCCGATGGACAAGCTTCAAGCTGTGGAACATCGGCTCACGGATGAAGTGAAGCGGATGTTCCTGCAGCGAAAAAATTGAGTCCAAGAACTGGTCGATGGATGGAAAGTGGAAACAAGCTCTTTAAATTAAGAAGGAGAAAGTAATCAATACAATTTTAAAAGGAGCGCATTTGACGTGTTATTTGATACGCATACCCATTTGGACAACGAAGCATTTGACGAGGATCGTGAGGCAATGATCGCTCATGCTGTGGAGCAGGGCGTTACACGTATGGTCAATGTCGGCTTTAACCGCGAGACCATTCCTACAACAATGGCGTTAGCTGAGAAATATGATTTCATATATGCGGCTGTAGGCTGGCATCCGGTGGATGCCATAACAATGAAGCCAGAGGATATCGATTGGATTGCCGAGCTCACCAAGCATGACAAAGTCGTCGCCATCGGCGAGATTGGTCTCGACTATCATTGGGATACTTCACCGAAGGATGTTCAGCAGCGTGTATTTCGTCAGCAGATCGGGCTGGCCCGGGAGTTGCACATGCCCATCGTCATTCATAATCGCGAGGCGCATGAAGATGTGATTCGTATTTTGCGTGAAGAGAAGGCGAGTGAAGTCGGTGGGATTATGCATTCCTTCTCCGGCAGCTGGGAGACTGCAAAAATGTGTCTGGACATGGGGTTCTACCTTTCCTTTGGCGGACCGATTACGTTTAAAAATGCAAAGCAGCCCAAAGAAGTGCTTGTAAAGATACCAGATGACCGATTACTCGTCGAAACGGATTCCCCATATTTGACTCCTCACCCTTTTCGCGGGAAAAGAAACGAGTCTGCTCATGTGCGTCTCGTAGCAGAGGCGGCGGCGCAATTGAAAGGAATGGAATTTGAAGAATTTTGCAGAATAACGACTGAAAACGGACTGACATGTTTTGACATACGGTGAAAATCAATGAAAAACCGATGAAATAAAGTTCTAGACCACAAGATAAGTGGATTTGTTCACGAAAAAGCGATTTTGTTACTTTTTTTTAACCCTTTTTGACTTAAAACGTGATTGATACCATCTTTACAAGGTGATTGCAAACACGATATGATTTCTCACAGATGTTCGTAAACACTTGAATATTGTTCCAACCAACCAGTATCGCTTAATCTCCATTTTGGAGAGCGGGGGAACCAAAGCGCGAGCAATCCGGGAATGAATACATGTTCATTCATGCGGAATGTATCCTAGGGGTGAATTCTGAACAGCCGAGCCATGAGCCGGTGAGTTGAGATAGGGCGACTCTCACAAGCCCGAACCCGACAGCTAACCTCGTCAGCGTATCGGAGAGAGGGGTCCGCGTGCGTCCTACACTGTTGACGTTTGGGTTTCATTTGGGAAGCCACGACAAGAGTCGCCTCTTACGCTAGGCTTCTTTTGTTTCTCTTGAAACTTCTTTTTTCGAATAAAGAAAAGAAAGACGTCATAGGGTTATGAAATAGGAGGTGGGAGCAGCCGTTACTGGAGTTGGTGTGAAGAATTCGACCATAGCTTGCACATAAGCTCGACAGATGAACGTATTCTTCGCAAACATTCTTGATATAGTCGCGTCAGATGGAATCATGCAAAACACTCGACGGCGGGACTATGTAAGGAGGACCGAGAAGTGGGAGAGATCGTTAATGACGAAACCCATGAACCCCGATCATCCAGCATGTCGCTCGCAATGCGATGGAAGCATGAAAATGTACGTGTCGTGTCTGTCATTGCTGCTGTTGCGGTTGTTATCACGTTGATTACGGTATTATATATGTATGGTGCATCGAAGAAGACACTGTCCATCCGCGTAGATGGACAAGAGCACGCTATAGAAACACGCCAAGATACGCTTCGTAATGTTTTGGATGAGCATGCGATAGCGGTAGGGGCACATGATGCCGTATCCAAACCGTTGGATACGGAAATAACAGATGGCGATAAGATCGTCATCGAACGCGCGTTACCCGTTAACGTGATGGTAGACGGACAGAAGAAGACGCATTATACGACCAAAAAGTCGGTGAGCGACGTTTTAGTATCGCTTCAAATACCTGTCAAGACGGCTGACAAGGTATATCCGGGTCAAGATGCTGCCGTTGCAAGTAATATGGACATTCGTATCGTGCGTGTCAGTAAGAACGTAGAAGAGCGAAAAGTGAAGGTTCCATTCCAAGTCGTCAAGAAAGCTGATCCTACCTTGTTGAAGGGGAAGACGAAGACGGTTCAAAAGGGGAAAGAGGGAATCGTCGTCCAAAAGATTGAAAAAGTATATGAGGACGGCAAACTCGTATATTCGCAGTTAGTGGATAAGTCCGTTCAGACGAAGCAGGTCAATCAGGTTCTAGCCTATGGAACGAAGAAGGAACCTGAAGTGGTCGTTCTGTCGGCAAGCTCTCCGAGTGTCGGCTCTGGCAAAGGGGGCAAGGTCGGCTTCGATTACAAGGATATGCTGGAGAACGTTCAATTAACCGCCTATACGGAACAAGAAGGGTCACCGGGAGCCAAGACCGCCTCCGGCACCAAGGTGGTGGAAGGACGTACGATCGCGGTAGATCCGAAGCTCATTCCGCTTGGATGGTGGGTGTATATCGAGGGCGTCGGATTTCGACGTGCTGAAGATACAGGCGGAGCGGTAAAAGGCAAAATTATTGACGTTTATTACGAAAGCAAAGGTGCTGTACGCAAGTTTGGCAGGAAAAAGGGCCATACGGTGTATGTGATCGGTCCGGTGAAGCCGGAAGCAAATTAATTGATGCGATGACGCGGCAGAAGTCACGCGGTTTGCTGCCGTGTATTTAGGATATAGTAATGAATAACGATTTATGTCATGCTAAGAAGAGGGAGATCCCTCTTCTTTTGTGCTTTTTAGAGGTTGTTCAAAAAGTCCCCTTTTGATCACGGAGTATCGCAAGATGTGATTCGGCATCGAATCTTGCATCACCCTCGAAGAGGTTATGCTTCCGAAGTATGTTTCCTGCGGAAACATTTCAGGTGCTCATGTAATCTCGCCTACACTGCGCTCCTCCTTCTTCGGGTTCTTGCAACCTCCTCGGTGTTGAAAAGCGGCCTTTTTGAACATCTATTTAAATAAGTTACGTGATCAAAAGTGGGGGACATGAGGAAGGAGCAAGAACGTTGATACGAGAAGTAATCGTCGTGGAAGGAAAAGACGACACCGTTGCAATTCAGCGCGCTGTGGAAGCCGATACGATCGAGACGGGGGGATCGGCTCTCAATGATATGACCATCCGCCGCATTGCTCTGGCGCAAGAGCGGCGCGGTGTTATTATATTTACGGATCCCGACCATGCAGGGGAGCGCATTCGCAAGCTGATCGCTGCGCAGGTTCCCGGCTGCAAGCACGCGTTCTTGCCAAGGCACGAGGCGATTGCAAAAGGGGATCTCGGGGTGGAGAACGCCTCCCCTGAAGCGGTACGTAGAGCGCTGGAGCAGATACGGACAGAAATGCCTGCATTACATACGGAGCTTACGTGGACAGATTTGGTGGAAGCTGGGCTTACAACTTTTGCAGGTTCCGCCGAACGCCGCAGACAATTGGGTGAAAGACTGGGTATCGGCTATTGCAATGCGAAGCAGATGTTAAAACGCTGCGCTATGTTTCAAATCGGGCGGGAAGAGTTCGAACAGGCATTGCATGAACTGGAGGAATCCAATCTCACCGCGCAACAACAGCAGAAGGAGACATGAACGAATGAATCACTCGTTTACGGATATTGCAACACCTTCGCGAACGAAGGAAATTGTTCGCAAACACGGCTTCTCTTTTAAGAAGAGCTTGGGACAAAATTTCTTGATCGATATGAATATCATGCGGCGCATTGTCGATGCAGCCGAACTGGATGCCTCTACAGGGGCTTTAGAGATTGGTCCAGGGATTGGAGCGCTTACCGAACAGTTGGCGAAGCGAGCGGGCCGTGTAGCGGCCGTAGAGATTGATCAGCGTCTCATCCCCATTCTGGACGAAGTGATGGAACCATATCCAAATGTGCAGATCGTTCATGGCGATGTGCTGAAGGTGGATTTGCAAGAGTTATTCCGCGAACAGTTTCATGGGATGGACAAGGTAAGCGTCGTGGCCAACCTTCCTTACTACGTGACCACACCGATTATGATGAAGCTGTTGGAAGAACAACTTCCGCTGAAGCATATTGTCGTCATGATACAGAAGGAAGTGGCTGAGCGCATGGCAGCGAGTCCGGGAGGCAAGGATTACGGCAGCTTAAGTGTGGCTGTGCAATACTATGCCGAGCCAGAACTGATTTGCACTGTTCCGGGTACGGTCTTTATCCCGCAGCCTAATGTAGAGTCTACCGTTATTCGACTGCGCGTAAGGGAGGAGCCTCCTGTTCAAGTAGCGGACGAGCAGCATCTATTTGAGGTCGTGCAGGCGAGCTTTGCCCAGCGGCGCAAGACGCTGTGGAACAATTTGAAGGCGCGCTACGGCAGCGTGTGTGGAACGGATGCGCTGGCTGAAGCGATTGCTACTGCCGGCATTGAGCCGACAAGACGCGGGGAGACGCTGTCTCTTGAAGAATTTGCTCGCTTAAGCGATAGCATCGGACGTGCGGTCAACGCAGCTGAATAATTCAGCACGGTGTGAGCTAACCGTGATGGTCGCCAATGTAGGCAATCACCAAACTGCACTTTTGCCCATAGGATAGTTGGAGAGGTGATCGATCCTATGAAGCAAGGAGATCTGGTCGTACGTAAGTCATACGGCGGCGATATTACATTCCGCATTGATGCGGTTTTTCAGGATACGGCGATTATAAAAGGGACTGAATTTCGTCTGCTCGCCGATTCTCCAGTTCGAGATTTGGTCAATGTTTCGCAAGCAACAATTAAGCGTCGTACGCAGCAAGCTCATATTACTATGCTGGAATCAGTCAAGGCAATTGAGCAGCATCAACGCCAACAGACCGAACGCCGCCGCGCCGAGTTTCAATTTGCCGAGGTTCCCCATTCATCTGCTTATTTTGATATGCCTGGCAAGGTGCTTCATTTGGATGGTGATTCGAACTATTTGCAGAAGAGCATGGCGATATATAATCAGCTTCGAGTACCGGCCGAGGGGCATTACGTGCATGAGGCGAATATGGCGGATATGCTGTACCGCTTGCTTCCCCGCGTGCATCCGGACATCGTCGTCATTACAGGACATGATGGAGTATTGAAAAGTATGAAGGATCGGGATTTATATAGCTTGCAAAGCTATAAAAATTCAAAAAATTTCGTGAATGCCGTACAAACCGCGAGACAGTTCGAACGCCATCTTGATTTATTGACCATCGTAGCAGGAGCTTGCCAATCCCATTTCGAGGCGCTGCTGCAATCTGGTGCGAACTTCGCCAGTTCACCCGGCCGGATTATGATTCATGCATTGGATCCGGTGTATGTCGCTGTGCAAGCCTCGTATACATCGATTCGCGAAACGGTACAGATAGGCGATATCACATCACATACGATGACGGGACTGGAAGGAGTAGGCGGAATCGAGACACGAGGGAGCTATCGTGTTGGGATGCCGAAATGGAAAGATTTATCCAATTTGAACGTGACACCGTCCGTAATTTGAATAAAAAACGATGAATTGTAGAAACTTAAGAAATTGGGCAAAAAAACACATTGACACCTAACAAAGCTTGTTGTTATAATTGTTTATTTAATTTGACATTTCCTCTAACTTTGTTTATAATGGACAAGGAAAGAGGTGGTAGCTACAATGGCGAGAAATGCGCTATTTGAAATTCGTCGCTGTCTTGAAACTCATGTCGGCCAGAAGATTTTACTCCGTGCAAACGGTGGTCGTCGTAAGACGATTGAACGCACGGGTGTGTTGGAAGAAACCTACCCTTCTGTATTTATTGTCAAGTTGGACCAGGAACAGAACGCGTTCAAACGAGTGTCCTATAGCTATGCAGATATATTAACAGAATCGGTCGAAGTGACCGTATGCGCCGAGAATGGCGAAATGAAGATTGAATACGTTCGTGGTTGAACGTTCATGACGGGCAGTCCTTAATGGGCTGCTTTTTTGTTGCCCACAAATATGATCGGCTTGCAGCGAATAACCCCTTTTGCTGTAACCAACATTATAGGTACACGTCTCGCGCAGCGTTTTAAATGCGCCACATTTTTGGAATCGGTCCAGATTCCGCCGAAGGAGGTATGACGATGAGTCGAAGAAGACGCAGCAGCTTTATGTCTGAGGAGTTGAAGTACGAATTAGCAAAAGACCTCGGCTTCTATGACACCGTTACCCAATATGGGTGGGGAGCCATCCGAGCCAAAGATGCAGGAGATATGGTAAAGCGTGCCATTCAATTGGCCGAGCAAGCCGCAGCGAAGAAATAATTGATTGTTCTGCCAAAAAAAGCGAACGGAATGACATCATCGTCACTCTGTTCGCTTTCCTTATTCATTGGCGGGAAAATGGTTGGACCAAGTAAAAAAGGGAAAAGATGGTACCGATGATATCCCGTTCTACGCGAATGACTTGCCAAGTAGAGTCTGTTATAATAACGTAAGCGATCCGTAGGATAAAGAAGGGTGAACGCGAGTGAAAGTATACGAGAAGGCGCCAGCCAAAATTAATTTGCTACTGGACGTGTTACGCAAGCGTGAGGACGGATATCACGACGTCGAAATGGTAATGACGATGGTGGACCTAGCGGACCGTCTCGAAATGGAGGAGCTGCCTCGCGACGCGATTATCATCTCCAGTCAGGCAGGTTACATACCGTTAGATGAGAAAAACTTGGCGTTCCAAGCGGCAAAATTAATTAAAGGACGATATGAAGTGAAGCAAGGCGTATATATTCATCTGGACAAAAAGATTCCTGTCGCGGCGGGCTTGGCCGGGGGCAGCAGCGATGCTGCGGCGACGCTGCGCGGCTTGAACCGGCTGTGGCGGCTCGGCATTTCGGACGAGGAACTGCAGCGGTTAGGAGCAGAGCTTGGTTCGGATGTGCCGTTCTGTGTAACGGGAGGAACTGCGATTGCGCGGGGGCGGGGCGAGAAGCTGGAAACGATCGAGAATCCGCCGCAATGCTGGGTGGTGCTTGCCAAGCCGCCAATCAACGTATCTACGGCCGATGTCTACGGTCGTCTAAGGGCACAGCATATTCAAGAGCACCCTTCCTTAGCGAGGATGCTGCAGGCGATTCAAGGCCAGGACTTTCATACCCTGTGCGAATCGCTTGGCAACGTGCTGGAGGACGTTACACTGCCGATGCACCCGGAGGTGCAGCAGTTGAAGGAAACGATGGAGAAGCTCGGTGCAGAAGGCGTGCTCATGTCCGGAAGCGGCCCGACGGTATTCGGCTTAGTGTCCAAGGAATCCAAGATAGCACGTATTTACAATGGCTTGCGCGGTTTTTGCAAGGAAGTATATGCCGTACGCATGCTCTCCTAAAGGTTAACTTTTGATCACGAAGCATGACAGTAAGTATTTCGACATCGAATCTTGCATTCACCCTAGAAGTCCGGTGCTCATGTAGTTTGCCTACACTCCGCTCCTCTTTCTTCGGGTTCATGCAACCTTCTTGGTGCTGAAAAGTTAACTTTTGATCACGAAGCATGACAGTAAGTGGTTTCGACATCGATGGAACTTAAGACAATTTCGTTACACAAAATGAAATTTTTGTCTTGACAATCGGTTCTTGTCTTGATAATTAACGTACATTCATGTAGTATTTACAATATATTATTCGGTTTTGAGCGAGGGGTTAGGATGAAAAAATTGAAGCGCAGCGCTCGTCTGGTCGAAATGACGCAATATCTCATGTCTAATCCGCATAAGCTCATCTCTCTCACAACCTTCGCAGAACGGTACGGGGCGGCCAAGTCTTCCATTAGCGAAGATTTGGCTATTATTAAAGAAGTGTGTGAGACGGAAGGAACAGGCGACTTGCTCACGCTGGCCGGAGCGGCTGGCGGGGTGAAATATATGCCGAAATGCGGCCCTGATAAGGCGCTGCCTGTTATTGAGTCGTTATGCACATCAATGGAGCAGCCCGATCGGATGCTTCCAGGCGGATACTTTTATATAACAGATATATTAGGACAACCTGGATTGATGAATGATGTTGGCCGCATGTTTGCATCGGCCTTTGCTGGACGTGATATCGATGTGGTCATGACGGTGGAGACGAAGGGGATTCCAATTGCATATGCTACGGCAGCCCATCTTAATTTGCCGGTTGTGCTAGTTCGTCGCGACCATGTGGTAACGGAAGGTTCAGCGGTTAGTATTAACTACGTGTCCGGCTCACAGAAGAGCATCCATACGATGACGCTGGCGCGGCGGGCGCTGAAGGAACGTTCCCGTGTGCTCATTGTGGATGACTTTATGCGGGCAGGCGGCACGGTGCACGGTATGATGGATTTGCTGCACGAATTCGACGCTACCGTAGCAGGTGTCGGCGTACTTGTAGAATCAGAGGACGTATCGAAAGAGGAACGCTTACTGACTGATTACGTCTCTTTGATTCGCGTGTCTGCGTCGGATCCGCGGTCACGTCAGTTGATAGTGAAACCAGGGAACTATTTTGATAATCATGAAGTCATGGTTGAAAGATAAGCCACTCTTAGAGGAGGTCTTTCTATGTCAAATGCATTAGAAATGATTGCGACAAGCGAGGCACCGGCTGCTATAGGCCCGTATTCCCAAGCAGTCAAATGGGGCGATGTCGTATTTACATCTGGTCAAATTGCACTGACTCCTGAAGGTCAGTTGGCAGAGGGCGGAGTTGAAGAACAGACGCACCAAGTATTCCGCAACTTGCAAGCCGTTTTGAAAGAAGCGGGTTCCTCTTTGGGGAATGTGATAAAAGCCACTGTATTTTTAAAAGATATGAATCAGTTTGCACAAGTGAACGCCATCTATGAATTGTACTTTGGTTCACATAAGCCGGCACGCTCTACTGTTGAAGTAGCGCGGCTTCCGAAAGATGTCCTTGTCGAAATTGAACTCATTGCAGCGATATAAATCGAAGCTTGTCGAAATGGCTAAAGAAGGTTAAAAAAATTCAAAAAAAGTTTGTTTCTTGGCAAATTTAAGAAGGATTTTAGTTGCGCGTGTGGAATTATACACCAAGTCTTGTTGGAAAAAGGTGGTGAACACACGTGCAAATTACTGATGTCAGACTCCGCCGCGTCAACACAGAGGGGAGAATGAAAGCAATCGCTTCGATTACGATCGACAACGAGTTTGTTGTCCATGACATCCGTGTTATCGATGGTAACAACGGCATGTTCGTAGCGATGCCGAGCAAACGGACGCCAGACGGCGAATTCCGTGACATTGCTCATCCGATTTCATCGGCGACACGCGAGAAGATTCAAGCTGCGGTATTGGCTGAATATGAGCGCGCAGCTACGGAAGAGGAAGTTATTGAAGAGGGCGCATAATCTTTTTGGTTAATATTGGGGTTGCAAAGAAAGAGAGCCAATCATAGGGGGCTCTCTTTTCTTTTTGTTCATAATGAGATATATTCTACTATGGAGTACAGGGAGAGCAGGAGGTCGGACGCTTTGAAAAGAATGGCCATTGTGCTTGCTGCTGGACAAGGCAAACGCATGAAGTCGAAGTTGTATAAAGTGCTTCATCCGGTGTGTGGAAAACCGATGGTGGGACATGTTCTCGATGCGGTAGAGCGCGTGCAAAGCGAGCGCACTGTCGTTGTCGTGGGACATGGAGCCGAAGCGGTTCAAAGCTACCTGGGTCATCGCGCGGAATTTGCTTTACAAGCGGAACAACTCGGTACTGGACATGCAGTAAAGCAAGCAAAGGCGCTTCTTGATGGTGAACAGGGCATAACTCTCGTCATTTGCGGAGATACGCCGCTAGTGACATCGGAGACGTTGGCACAGTTGATGGAGCTGCACGTGCGTGCGCAGGCGTCAGCGACGATTTTGACGGCTGAACTTGAAGAGCCGACCGGCTATGGTCGGGTTATTCGCGACAATGATGGTTCGGTCTTGAAAATCGTTGAGCAGAAAGATTGCACGCCGCAAGAGCAGTCAGTGAAGGAGATTAATACAGGCACTTACTGCTTTGATAATGCGAAGCTGTTTGCTGCGCTGGAGCAGGTTACCAATCATAACGCCCAGCAAGAGTATTATTTGACTGACGTAGTCGGCATTATGAAAGCGCAAGGCGAAACCGTACAAGCCTTTTGTACGGATGATATCGGCGAGTCGATCGGCGTAAATGACCGATTGGCGCTGTCGGAGGCAGAGCGCTTAATGCGGGAGCGTATCAACAAACGCCATATGTTAAATGGTGTTACTATTATCGACCCTGCACAAACGTATATCGAAGCGGACGTCGAGATCGGACCGGATACGGTGCTTGAGCCCGGAACGAGTCTGAAAGGACGTACGACCATCGGAGCGGATTGTGTGATTGGACCGAATACCGAAATTACCGATTCCTTCGTTGGCGAACGTGTGCAAATCAAGCAATCGGTGGTGCAGGAGGCCGTTGTCGGCAGCGATAGCAGCGTAGGTCCGTTTGCGTATTTGCGCCCAGGTGCACGCCTTGGCGAGCACGTCAAGGTAGGCGATTTCGTGGAGATTAAAAATGCCTCTCTGGATGATCATACGAAAGTTTCGCATTTAAGCTATATTGGAGATGCGAAAGTAGGCAAGAATGTAAATATTGGATGTGGAGCAATTACGGTCAATTACGACGGATATAATAAATCCGTTACGGAAATCGGCGACGATGCGTTTATCGGCAGCAATGTCAATCTCATCGCACCGATCAACGTCGGCAATGGAGCCTATGTCGTTGCTGGTTCAACGATTACACACCATGTTTCAGATAATGAATTGGCGATTGCCCGTGAACGTCAAGTGAATAAGCCAGGCTATGCGGATAAGATTCGCGCCCGCGCAAAAGCGAAGAAAGAACGGGAATCGTGAGCAATATAGTTGCGCCATCGCTTAATTATGGTAGCATGTAGAAGAGAGCCTTTATAGTTGAGACCTTTAACGGATAAGCTAAGCAACACCATTAACGGACACTACTAAACAACGATGACCAAGAACCGGCACGGAGGGTTTTTAATATCATGACTTATTGTGATTCCAAGTTGAAAATTTTCACTTGCAACTCCAATCCCAAGTTGGCAAACCAGATTGCAGAGTACATCGGCATTCCAATGGGAGATGCTGTAACAACAAGCTTCAGTGATGGCGAGATCCAAGTTAAATTGTCCGAGAGCGTTCGCGGATGCGACGTGTATGTCGTGCAATCGACCTGCGAACCGGTCAACGATAACTTGATGGAGCTGCTTGTCATGGTGGATGCGTTAAAGCGTGCATCAGCCAAGAGCATTAACGTAGTTATTCCTTATTACGGTTACGCGCGGCAAGACCGCAAAGCGCGTTCCCGCGATCCGATTACTGCGAAATTAGTCGCGAATCTGATCGAAACGGCGGGTGCGCATCGTGTCATTACGATGGATCTGCATGCAACACAGATTCAGGGTTTCTTCGATATTCCAGTAGATCATCTGCTTGGAGTACCGATTCTGGCGCAATATTTCCGGTCCAAGCAGTTGGAAAATGTTGTTGTCGTATCGCCTGACCATGGCGGCGTCGTGCGCGCACGCAAATTGGCTGATTTCTTGAACGCGCCGCTTGCGATTATTGACAAGCGCCGTCCGGAACCGAACGTCAGTGAAGTCATGAACATTATCGGAGACATCAAGGGTAAGACGGCGATCATTATCGATGACATCATCGATACGGCAGGCACGATTGTCCTTGGGGCGAATGCATTGGTTAAAGCTGGAGTGAAAGACGTCTATGCTTGCTGCACGCACCCGGTCCTATCCGGTCCTGCAATGGATCGTTTGGAGCAATCTCCGTTCAAAGAAGTGATCGTCACGGATACGATTCCGATTAAGCATGAGAACCCGTCCAGCAAGCTGCACGTGCTGTCGGTTGCACCGTTAATGGGTGAAGCGATTATTCGCGTTCACGAAGAGCTATCGATTAGTAAATTGTTTGAAATTGAATAAGAGCGAGGCTCTTATGGTATTGTGAAGATGCATGCAGAAGCAGCAGTATAGATGAACGAGGGTTACGTCTTTGGCTACGGCCGAAGAAGTAACCCTTATCGGCATTTGAAAGGAGGAGCAGTCTTGAAATGGATTGTAGGTCTCGGGAATCCGGGAATGAAATATGCTTCGACTCGCCACAATATCGGCTTTATGGCCATAGATGCGCTCTCGAATCGCTTCGGCATCGAAATAAGGGAGAGCAAATGCAAGGCGTTAATCGGCGAAGGCCACGTTGGTACAGAGAAGGTTGCCCTTATCAAACCGATGACATTTATGAACTTATCGGGTGAAGCCGTTCGTGCTTATATGGATTACTATAAAACGAATATCGATGATTTCATCGTCTTGTATGATGATTTGGATACCGAGCTTGGTAAGATACGCTTGCGATATCAAGGCAGTGCCGGCGGGCATAATGGCATTAAATCCATTATTCAGCATCTCGGGACACAATCTTTTAATCGGATGCGGATGGGCATCTCTCGGCCGGAACCAGGACGCGAAATCGTTGATTACGTGTTGTCAGGGTTTGCTAAAAAAGATCAGGACATGCTCCAACAGACGGTGGAAAAGACGTGCGATGCGGTCGAATTTGCGTTAACGCATACGTTTGAGCAAACGATGGCGAAATTTAACGGCTAATGGGCTAATTTGGCTTCATTAGGGACATACTAAACGGTATATTCCCTGAACTGGAGGCATATAGATGTCTGTGAACTATGTCTGCAAACATTGTCATACGTTAATTGGGCGCCTTGAAGAAAGCGGCATAGATGAAACCCGACTCGGCTTTCATCAACTAACGCCGGAGGAGCGCCAACAATATATATTGGTTCATTCCAATGGAGACGTAACGGTGCGGATGACTTGCGATTATTGCACAGAAGCGATACAAATGCACCCCGAATTGTCGCTGCTGCCATCGCCTTTGCAATGAAAGCTTGATTATACGGAACATACGTCAGCCTTGGCTTGTTTGCCGAGGCTTATTTTGAATGAGCAATAAATCTAGCAAAACCCGTTGTTCCTTATAGGTATGGACGGTACAGTCTGTTTATACGTGGAAGTACACGCGTTAATATGTTGAAGGGCGAGAGGACTTCTCACTTTCGGACCTGAAACTAGATTTTGTCATATCGTAATTTTGTGGGTGAGAAAGAGGTGCCTGTCCTTTGTTAAATGCACTCATGCAAGCTTTATCCGAAGAACGCGATATTGAATCCATAGCTGCTGGCATTCGCGCGGGAATGAAGGAACAATTAGTGTCCGGCATGTCGGGTTCGGCACGTCAAGTGATGATGGCTGCGCTCCATAAGCAGTTGGAACGGCCAGTACTCGTGGTAACGCATAATATGTTTTCCGCACAGAAGGTAGCTGAGGATTTGCAGGAGTGTCTCTCTTCAGACCAAGTGCTGCTCTATCCGGCGAACGAGTTAGTAGCTGCGGAAGCGGCTATCTCGAGTCCCGAGGTGAATGCGCAACGAATCGAAGTGCTGATACGCTCTGCTCAAGGCTTTCGAGGAATTGTCGTCACGCCGTATGCTGGATTGCGGCGGTTTTTGCCTGCCCGCGAAGTGATGGCCCAAGCGACGGTGTCGTTAGCACTCGGAGATGTGCTTCCGCTGGAGAGCTTCTTGGAGCAGATGGTGTCTCTTGGCTACGAGCGGACCGAGCGGGTAGAAACGAAAGGGGAAATGAGCGTACGCGGCGGCATCGTTGATATTTATCCGCTCACTTCGCCATTTCCGTACCGAATTGAATGGTTCGACGATGAAATCGACTCGATTCGTTCGTTCGATCCGCACGATCAGCGTTCCATAGAGAAGCTGAAGCAGCTGACGATAACGCCAAGCCAAGACTTAATTGCGGATAAGACTCGCTTCGTCCAAGCGGCTGAAGCGGCATCGTCACGTCTGGAAGACCAATTATCGAAGATGACCGATCGTCAGGTAAAGGATAAGCTGCAGCAAGAAATCGGCTATGAAATCGAGCGCCTGCGCGGTTCCGTATACTTTAAAGAAATGTATAAGTACATGTCTGTACTTCATCCGGAGCAGCACACGCTGTATGATTATATGCCAAAGGATACGCTTATTATTATGGATGAGCCTGCACGTGTCATGGAGACGGCGAAGCAATTGGATCGCGACGAAATGGAGTGGAGTACGCACCTGCTGCAGAACGGCAAGACGCTGCCATCGCTTCAGCTTGGGCTGAGCGCAGACGATACGCTTGCCAAGCGTCCGTTCCAAACCGTGTTCATGGCATTGTTTTTAAGACAGGTGCCGCATACGCAGCCGCAAAATATCGTTAACGTCATGTGTCGCACGATGCAGAACTTTCACGGTCAGATGAATGTGCTTAAGGCGGAGATGGAACGCTGGAAAAAGACCGGTGCCAACGTCATCATGTTAGCGAACGGAGACGAACGGGTGGAACGCATCCGGCGCGTGCTTCAGGATTATCAGATCCCCGAACCGACCATAATGAAGGGGAACTTGCAAAGCGGCTTCGAACTGCCATCCGTTCATCTTGTCGTCATTACCGAAGGCGAAATGTTCTCGCAGAAGCAGCGCAAGACGCGGCGGGCGGAGCAGGGCGCGAAGATGGACAATGCGGAACGAATTCGCAGCTATACGGAGCTCAAAGTAGGAGATTACGTCGTTCATCAGAACCACGGAATCGGTAAATACATTGGTATCGGTACGTTAGAGATCAACGGCATTCATAAGGATTATTTGCATATCTTGTATGCCGGTGGAGACAAATTGTCCGTTCCGGTCGATCAGCTCCATCTCATTCAGCGCTACGTCAGCTCGGAAGAGAAAGAGCCGAAGGTATATAAGCTGGGCGGTACGGAGTGGACGAAGGTCAAGAACAAAGTTCGCTCGTCGGTCAAAGATATTGCGGACGATCTGATTAAGCTGTATGCCGCAAGACAAGCTTCTTCAGGCTATGCCTTTGAGAAGGATACACCGGAGCAGCGTGAATTTGAAGAAATGTTCCCATATGATGAAACGCGGGATCAGCTCCGCACCATCGAGGAGATTAAGAAAGACATGGAGCTGCCTCGTCCGATGGATCGCTTGCTGTGTGGTGACGTCGGTTACGGCAAGACGGAGGTGGCAGTACGAGCTGCCTTTAAATCAGCGATTGAGGGCAAGCAGGTTGCTATTTTGGTACCGACCACTATTTTGGCGCAGCAGCATTATGAAACGTTCCGGGAACGCTTTGCCGAATATCCATTCAATATTCAAGTGTTGAGCCGGTTTCGTTCCCGCAAGGAACAGAATGAGACGATTAAAGGATTGAAGACAGGCGTCGTCGATATCGTCATTGGTACCCACCGTTTGCTCTCGCAGGACGTCATTTTCAAAGATTTGGGCATGCTGATCGTGGATGAAGAACAGCGCTTCGGCGTTACCCATAAGGAGAAGCTGAAGCGGCTCAAGATGAACGTGGACGTGCTAACGCTGACCGCAACGCCGATTCCGCGCACGCTTCATATGTCCATGTTGGGCGTTCGCGATTTGTCGGTTATCGAGACTCCGCCGGAGAATCGGTTCCCGGTTCAGACCTATGTGCTTGAATACAGCGATGCGCTCGTACGGGAAGCGATTGAACGGGAATTGGCCCGGAATGGCCAAGTATACTTCCTATTCAATCGTGTTCAAGGTATTCATCAGATGGCAGACCATATCAAGATGCTCGTGCCGGAAGCTCGAGTGACGGTCAGTCACGGTCAAATGTCAGAGCAAGAGCTGGAGAAGACGATATTGGATTTCCTGGACGGAGAGTACGATGTGCTCGTCAGCACAAGCATTATCGAGACAGGCGTAGACATTCCGAATGTGAACACACTCATCGTGCATGATGCGGACAAGATGGGCTTGTCCCAGCTGTATCAGCTGCGCGGCCGCGTCGGGCGTTCAAATCGGATCGCGTACGCGTACTTTACGTATCAGCGGGATAAAGTATTAAACGAGGTGGCGGAGAAACGGCTGCAAGCGATTAAAGAATTTACGGAGCTCGGTTCAGGCTTCAAAATCGCGATGCGGGACCTCTCCATCCGTGGAGCTGGGAATTTGCTCGGCGCAGAGCAGCACGGATTCATCGCCTCGGTCGGATTCGACTTGTACTCACAAATGCTGTCTGATGAAATCAGCAAGCGTAAAGCGGAGCTGGACGGCATCGCTATCGAGGAGCAGCAGGAGCTCTCGACGCTTATCGATCTGAACATCGACGCCTATTTGCCGCCGAATTATATTTATGATAGTATTCAGAAGATTGAGATCTATAAAAAAGTAGCCGGTCTTGCCTCGTTAGACGAAGTCGAAGAATTGCGAGATGAACTCATCGATCGCTTCGGGGAACCGCCCCTTGCTGTATTGCAGCTCCTTGCCGTTGCCCGGCTGAAGCTGTATGCGAAGCAATATGGATTGGAATCCATTGTGCAACGCGGGGATGCGGTCACCTTAAAGGTCCACCCTTCGGCTGAACCGTGGTTAGACCGTAAGAAATTGGCTGCCATCGCCACCAGCATTGATAGACGTATTGCAGTAGACCGGAATACGCATGGCATCGTGAAAGTGAACGCGCGTGGAATGGATGCAATGCAACTGTTGATGCAGCTTGAGCAATTCATGCAAGAGGCGAAAGATGCGATCAAATCGAAGGGAGAATTGCAAAATGTTGCAAAATAACAAGACGCGTTCTAAGAAGTGGTTGATGCTGGCATTGTCTGCAGTACTCGCCCTTTCCGTATTGGCGGGCTGTGGCAAGAGTTCCGGAGCAGAAGCAGGAACAGGAGCAGCAAAGAAAGACGACAGCAAAGTCGTGGCTACGTATGAAGGCGGAGAAGTTACGCAAAAAGAGTTCGACATAGAGCTAGGGAACATGCTGTTGATGTATCCGGAATATGCACAGCTTATTAATATGGATCAATTCCGCGAATACTTCTTGAAGCAGCAGGTTGCTTATGAATATCTTCAAGGCAAGGCATCTGACAAGTCCAAGACAGAGGGCGAGAAGAAAGCCAAGGAACAGCTTGAGGCCATGAAGAAGCAGGAGGGCTTCAAGGAAGCTTTGACCGAAAAGAAATTAACGGAGGACGACGTCCTGAAGTATATGACGCGCATCCTTACCGTTGTTGTAGACTATAACGACAAAGTGACGGAAGACCAAATAAAAGCACAGTTCGAAAAAGACAAAGAGGAAATGACGGTTGCGTCCGTTCGCCATGTTTTGATTGGCTTTAAAGACAAGGATGGCAAAGAGCGCAAGAAAGAAGACGCACTTAAGCAGGCGAAAGACATTTCTGCCCGCTTGAAGAAGGGCGAGGATTTCGCGAAGCTGGCGAAGGAATATTCCGATGATGCAGGCTCAGTGCCAGATGGCGGTTTGTATAAAGACACGCCTGTTAGCAAATGGGTGCCGCAGTTCAAGGAAGCGGCGCTGACGCTGCCGATTAACCAAATCAGCGATCCAGTCGAAACGGATTACGGCTACCATGTCATGCGTGTTGAATCGCGCACCGTGAAGACGTATGACAAGCTGACCGAGGACGAGAAGACCGCATTGCGCACACGTGCTGCTTCCGAAATCATGAACAGCTTCATGGAAAAAGAGCTGGACAAGCTGATTACGAAGATTGACTTGCCTAAGGTGGAGGAAGCGAAGCCAGAGGATAAAAAGGAAGAGAAGAAAGAAGACGCGAACAAAGAAACACCGAAAGACAATGGAGCGACAGACAAGAAAGAGGATAAAACAGAAGGAACGAAGTAATTATCCTCGTACTGCTGACTATGTTTTGTGCAAGAATGCAAAGCGGCCTCTCCCCGTTTCGGGCAGAGGGTCGCTTTTTTTCATGGTATGCACTCATGAATTGGAGAAATGTAGGCATACTATAAGTAGTTTCCTTTGTACGTCGTAAAAGGACAAGTCGAAAGAACCATACGAATTCGACAAAAACAGATAAGAAAACCAATTTATGCTAAAGGAATTGGGGAAAATGTGAAAATTCTGAGAAAACGAAATAAAAAGTTGTCGTTTAATGTCGAAAAATGTGATTTTTTTTGCAACTTGGATGGCTTTTCCTACGTATCATGTGTATGTATAAGAACTTGGGAGTAGTTGAATACTATGGTCAGTGTTAGAATCCATACCGCATCTCTCCTAATTAAAAATAATACAGTAGACCTAAAATTACTTACGGAAAGCGGGGCAACCATTTATGAAAGCTACTGGTATTGTTCGTCGTATTGATGACCTCGGACGTGTTGTTATTCCAAAGGAAATTCGCCGCACATTGCGGATTCGCGAAGGTGATCCACTTGAAATTTTTGTAGATCGTGATGGCGAAGTCATTCTGAAGAAATATTCCCCAATCGGCGAGTTAGGCGATTTTGCTAAAGAATATGCGGAATCTTTGTATGAGAACACAGGTCATATTACGTTGATTTCCGACCGCGATACGGTTATCGCGGTAGCAGGTGGTTCCAAGAAAGAATATTTGGACAAGCAAATCGGCATGCTGCTCGAGAATTGCATGGAGAATCGCAAGACAGTCGTCGAGACGAATGCAGGCAACTACGAAATCGTCAAAGACAATCAAGAACCGTTCTCATCGTTCGTAGTGGCGCCTATTGTAACTGGCGGCGACCCTATCGGCACAGTCGTGCTGTTGAACAAGGACGATAGCGTGAAAATGGCGCAAATGGAAATGAAAATGGCGGAAACGGCTGCTGGCTTCCTAGGCAAACAGATGGAGCAGTAATCATATATCTGCAAGAGGAACTCCTGTACGAATAGGGTACACGTCTGACGTGGAACCTTAACGGTGCGGGAGTTTTTTATAAAATATCGGGATAAAAGATGTTTTTCGCCTTGGAATCCTCACTAAATCCTTCCCGGGGATGGTATGCCTGTTCCATCCCTTGCTTCACTCTCCCCTTCATTCAGAATTGCAGATCCTTTGACTTCAACGACAACATGTTGCCGGTCTTCCGTGTAATGGCCCTTAGCTCCATTATCCCAAATAGTCAGGAGGGATAACGTCAAGGATAAGGCACATGCCGACACGTATATCATAAACGGCTGATCATGATGGCAGTAAACCAAAGTGGTCATTGGGCGTGCCTACTTCCTGATGGAAGGGGAGAATGAAGCAAATCACCGTCAGTCTGAATGCGCCACTGCATGAATGGAACATTCCGATAATTATGAAGAGTCAATGTCTTGCTATTTGACAGAGGGTACGCCTCAAGGCGATTTTTTATGACTATTGGCAAGGTTGTGAACACTTCCTTTTAGTGATAAAACATAAAACTTGTTTTAAACGCGATCGCATATCTTGAAAGGATTCGGATAAAGGTTTTTCTTATGTTTTTTTGCATCATCGGCGCAGTATGAGCCGCGTTATGAACGGTACGCTCCGTCTTCCTTGCCTGGTGACCGATTATGATATAATACGGTACGAACGTTACAGAATGGCGGGATGACAGTTGAATGATCGAAAATCCCGCACGTCGGGACAAGTCGTATCCGGTGCGCTGATGTTAGGATTGGCTACAGTCGTGTCAAAAGTAATCGGCACATTGCAAAAAATTCCGCTGCAAAATATTGGGGGCGACGGTGTCTTCGGCATCTATAATGCGGTCTACCCGTTCTATGTTCTGCTTGTCGTTATCGCCTCAGCTGGCATTCCGGTAGCAGTTGCCCGCTTGGTGGCGGAATGTGAGGCGGCTGGTGATGAGCGGGGCTCGGAGAAAATGTTGTACGCCTCTTGCTTACTTATGTCTGTCACTGGTCTTATTGGGTTCGTAGCGCTGATGTCGGGCGCGGAAGCGATAGCCGGATGGATCGGCAACCGTCACACGGTACCGGCGATCCAGAGCTCGGCTTATGCTCTGCTCGTCATGCCGCTTGCTGCGGCCTTGAGAGGTTATAATCAGGGGCGCGGGGAAATGAACTCGACAGCCGTGTCGCAAGTGATCGAACAGACTGGCAGAGTGACGGTGATGATCGCGCTGCTGCTATATTATACAAGCCATGGCGCACCGAATGAAACGGTGGCCGCAGGCGCCACATTCGGATCATTTGCGGGCGGCGTGTGCGGTTTGCTGACAATGGGGATATACTGGTGGATAGAGCATCGCAAGCAGCGGAGCCGCAAGGCAAGGAAGCGGGAAGAAGCCATTGCTGAAGCGGCAGATGAGACATTATCAGTTGATGTCGCACTGCAGGCGGTGAGGTTCGCGGAAGGGGCCGTTGTTCTAGACGGGACTCCTCCTCGAGAGGGAGCGGGGTCACCCACGCTCTGGACATGGATGCGGCGTCTCGCTTGGACGGCTCTGCCGATCTGCCTCGGCGCGATTGTAATGCCGGCCGTGAACGTGGTCGATGTGTTCACGGTGCCGCGCTTGCTGCTGGAGCAAGGGTTGAGCGAATCTGCCGCGCTTGCGCAGTTCGGCATATATAGCCGCGCGTTTCCGCTTGTGCAGCTTGTCACGATGGTGGCGGGCTCGCTTGCTGTCGGGCTTGTGCCAGCGGTGGCAGAGGCGGTGCGGCGGCAGGATGAGCAGCAGCTGCGTGCGCTTATTCGAACTGCGCAGCGCTGGGCGTGGTTGCTTGGCTTGGCCGCCACGGCCGGGCTTATGGCCTTGGCTGAGCCTATTAACTTGGCGCTGTACATGGATAACGCCGGATGGACGGCGTTCGTGCTGGTTGCTTCCACGGCGGTTAGCGGCGTATTCCAGGCAGTAACCGCCGCCTTGATGCAGGGCATGGGCGCGGTGCGGGCCCCGGCGCTGCATCTGCTGGCCGCTGCTTGCGTGAAGGCGGCCTTGAATGTGTGGCTCGTCCCGGCGTACGGCATCGCCGGGGCAGCCACCTCCGCGGCCGCAGCGCTCGCCCTCGCAGCGGCGCTGAACGCGGTCGCGCTGGCACGCGTCAGCGGCGTCGGCATCGCCGCCTGGGGCGCACGCAGCGGGCAACTGGCGCTCGCCCTCGCCGGGATGGCCGCAGCCGTGTGCCTGGCCGCAGCGCTGCCCGCATGGCTTGGCGCCACCGGGCGCTCGGGCGCGGCCTTGGCTACGGCCGTCGGCGTGCCGCTCGGAGCGGCGACATTCGCCGCCCTCGCTGCCGCGCTTGGCGCGGTGACGCCGCATGAGCTCGCCGCCGTGCCGCGCATCGGGCCGCGTCTGGCAACGTTCGCGTCGCGTCTTGGGCGGCGCTCGTAGCCTCGCCTCGCGGCACATCCGCCGACACGGACGGGCCAGGCAATGAAGCCGCCCGGCCTAGTACGGCAGGCGCTGCCCGCACAGGATCATTCATGCTGCTGGTATGAATTCATTCAGGATAGGAACATGACCTTTACCATAAAGGAGGCATCACTATGCCCGGTAACATCACAGTCGTCGGCCTTGGCTCCGGCGATGTCGGCCAGCTGACGCTGGCTGTGTGGAATCTGCTGCAGCAATCTCCGCACATCTATGTGCGCACAGAGCATCATCCGGTTATGTCCCTGTTCAAGGAGCACGACATTTCGTACCGATCGTTCGACCGCATTTACGAGACACAGGAAGACTTTCCGAGCGTCTATGCAGAAATTTGCCGTGAATTGATGGTGGCGGCCTTGGTTAGTTCAGACAGCACGATCGTGTATGCCGTTCCCGGCCACCCGATGGTGGCGGAGGCGACGGTTCAGCTGCTTAAGGAGCGCTGTTCGGAACAAGGGATTGCGTTGAAGATTGTAGGCGGGGAGAGCTTCCTTGATCAGGCGTTTATTGCGCTCGGATTCGATCCGATTGAAGGCTTTCAATTGCTGGATGCGTCAGGGCTTCAGCCTGCTGGCTTGAATCCCCGGTTGCACACGGTCATCGGACAAGTGTATGATACGTTTACGGCTTCTGATGTGAAGCTAAGTCTGATGGAGATTTATCCAGATGACTATGAAATCACGGTTGGTCATGCGCTTGGTGTCGAAGGAATGGAACAGATTGTGCGCGTGCCGCTTCACGAGCTGGATCATCTGGACGGTTACGGCAATCTGTCGCTCATTTGGGTTCCTCGTACAACGGACGATGCGGTGCGGAACCGAACGTTCAGCCGCTTGCACGAGATTGTGTCCATCCTGCGCAGTCCGGAAGGATGTCCGTGGGATCGGGAGCAGACACATCAATCGATTCGGAAGAACCTCATTGAGGAAACGTATGAGGTGCTCGAAACGATCGATGATGATGATCCGGCGCATATGCAGGAGGAGCTCGGCGATTTGCTGCTGCAAATTATGCTTCACTCCCAGATGGAGGAAGAAACGGGCACATTCGGCGTGTACGATGTCATTCAGGGGCTGAATGAGAAGCTGATTTTCCGTCATCCCCATGTGTTTGGCGACAAGCATGCAGCGGATGCTGAGTCGGCTCTCGGCAACTGGGAGCAGATGAAAGCGGAAGAGAAGCGCCGCAAAGGGATCGCGAGTGAAGCAGCATCCGTTCTAGATGGCGTGCCGAGAGATTTGCCGGCACTGATGAAAGCTTACAAATTGCAGAAAAAAGCGGCCAAGGTCGGCTTTGACTGGGATCGTGTGGAAGATGTACTTGACAAAGTAGCCGAAGAATTGCAAGAATTGCGAGAGGCGATTGCTTCGGTAGATTCGGCAACGGGTGAAGAGGATAAGGACAAGCATATGGCTCATGCCGCCGAAGAACTGGGCGATGTACTGTTCTCGGTCGTCAATGCAGCCCGCTTCATGTCCGCAGATCCGGAAGAGTCACTCACCCTCACGAACCGCAAATTTGTGCGCCGATTTCAATATATCGAAGAGCAGCTTCGTATAAACGGCAAATCTTTTGACCAAACTGATTTACTAGAAATGGAGCGGTGGTGGCAGGAAGCGAAGCGGCTCGAACCGTAACCCGGGCGTGCAGCGGCCCTAATATTCTCTATTTTTCGTCAAAATATGAAAAAGTGCCGCAACCGGGAAGGAATTTTCCTAAAAAGCAAGAATACATACATGCAATAAGTATTCCGCGGCTCAAGCGTTAGCTTGCACGCCAACACACTCTATGAATGAATAATAGGATTGGGAGGCCAATACACATGAACAAAACTGACTTGATTACTAACATCTCTACAAAAAGCGGCTTGACTAAGAAAGACGTTGAATCCGTCCTGAACGGTTTCTTCGGTGAAGTAACAGATGCATTGTCCAAAGGTGACAAAGTTCAACTGATCGGCTTCGGTACATTCGAAACTCGCAAACGCGCAGGCCGTACGGGCCGCAACCCGCAAACAGGCAAAACGATCGAGATTCCTGAATCCGTCGTTCCAGCGTTCAAAGCGGGCAACAAGCTTAAAGAAGCAGTAAAATAATGCGTCTGGACAAGTTCCTGAAAGTATCGCGACTCATTAAGCGGCGTACCGTCGCAAAAGATGTGTCTGAACAGGGACGTGTAGTCTTGAATGGACGTGAAGCGAAGCCGAGCACGTCTGTTAAGGTTGGCGACGAGATAACGGTTCAATTCGGACAGAAGCTCGTCACCGTCCGCGTGGAGCGTCTCCAAGAGACGACGAAGAAAGATGAAGCGGCGGGTATGTACTCTCTGCTCAAGGAAGAAGCCATTCCGAAATCGAACGATTTCGGCTGGTAGACGCCATAGGCATGACAAGAAGAAACGGTTCTTCCTTTTTCTAAAGGGGAAGCCGTTTTTTTTGTGTTCCACCCTGTATTTAGTGAAATATGGTTTTGAAACTTCCGCTTCCATTCTCTATAATGAATAACAACTGCATACATTCCGCGAGGACCATACCTTGCGGGAGAGGTTCGCAATCTCCCTCTATAAAAAACTAAGGCTGACAGTATCCTACGGATCTAGTGAAGTTCAAAAAGCCCCTTTTTTTGAACACTCATTAGTATGTTTCCTTAGTGCTGTCTTTTTTGTGCTTTATAAGTCTTTTTAAAAAGGTTTTTTTTAACATGTACTTTGAGCACATGCCTTTCGCTTTGTTCAAGAATGCAGGTATGCGGGCGCGTCCCGGTGCATGGCAGACGAGGGAACAAGAAAGGATGAGAAAAACATGGAAACAGAAATGAATAACCATATCAATGTGTCGAGCTTCGCTGAAGCACGCCCACACGAAGACGGAAAGGCGGACATGCCGAAGGAGAAGGCGATCGTCGTCTTTAGCGGCGGTCAAGACAGCACCACGTGCCTGTTCTGGGCCATGCAGCGCTTCGGCGAAGTGGAGGCAATTACGTTCGATTACGGACAGCGGCACAAGAGCGAGATGGATTACGCGAAGCGGATCGCCGAGAAGCTGCACATTCCACACCGCATTCTTGACATGTCGCTGCTCAATCAGTTGGCGCCGAACGCGCTGACGCGGGGAGATATCGACATTGCGCATGAAGAAGGGCAGCTGCCGAACACGTTTGTCGAAGGACGCAACCTGCTGTTCTTCTCGTTCGCGGCGATTTACGCCAAGCAAATGGGTGCAAGACATATCGTCACCGGTGTCTGTGAAACCGACTTTAGCGGTTATCCGGACTGCCGCGACGTATTCGTCAAGTCATTAAACGTTACGCTCAATCTGGCGATGGATTACGGCTTCGTTATGCATACGCCGCTGATGTGGCTAAATAAAGCGCAGACCTGGCGTCTCGCGGATGAACTCGGTGCATTCGACTTCGTGCGCAAGGAAACGGTCACCTGCTATAACGGGCTGCCGGGCGACGGGTGCGGCGAGTGTCCGTCATGCAAGCTGCGCCGTGCAGGGCTGGAAAGCTATCTGGCGGAACGCAAGCAGCATGAGGATATGAGCGTATGAGCACACCTGGACCGTTCCGCATCGTAGACAAGCTGCAGACGTTAGGCGCGGACATCTCACGAGAATCGCTGCGCTATCATCGCCATAGGGTGCTCGTGAGCAAGGAGTTCACCTTTGATGCGGCTCACCATCTGCATGCCTATGAAGGCAAGTGCAAAAATCTCCATGGCCATACGTACAAAGTGGTGTTCGGATTAAGCGGCTTCGTGAACGATATCGGATTGGCACTCGATTTCGGAGATATTAAGGACATTTGGAAGGACCGCATCGAGCCTTATGTCGATCATCGTTATTTGAACGAGACGCTGCCTCTGATGAACACGACGGCGGAAAATATGGTCGTATGGCTGTACGAGCAAATGGATGCCGCGCTGCGCACGGAATCGTATGAGAGCCGCTGTGAAGGCGGGCGAGTGGAATTCGTGCGCCTTTATGAGACACCAACGAGCTACGCTGAGGCCAGACGGGAGTGGATGGACTCATGACGATACCGGTTCTGGAAATCTTCGGCCCGACCGTGCAGGGGGAAGGCCTGCTTGTCGGTCAGAAGACGATGTTCGTGCGCACGGCAGGCTGCGATTACCGCTGTTCATGGTGCGATTCCGCCTTTACGTGGGATGGATCGGGGAAAGAAGACATTCGTCCAATGGCGGCAGAGGATATTTTCGGCGAATTGAACAGACTAGCCGCAGGCTGCTTCGAGCATGTCACCATATCAGGCGGCAATCCTGCCTTAATACCTGGCATGGGCGAACTCGTCGATCTGCTGCATGCGCATGGGATCCGCTCCGCAGTGGAGACGCAAGGCTCGCGCTGGCAGGACTGGCTCATGCGCATTGACGATGTCACGCTGTCCCCGAAACCTCCGAGCTCCGGGATGGATACTGATTTCGATCGGCTGGACGACATCGTGAACCGGCTGTGGAACCGCTCTGAATGCAAAGGATTATGCTTGAAGGTTGTCGTTTTCGACGAGCAGGACTTACAGTACGCCATACGCGTTCATGAACGGTATGCTGACATTCCATTCGTCTTGCAGACGGGCAACGACAATGTGCACAGCTCTGATGATGACGAGCTCATCCGGAGCCTGCTGCGTAAATACGAATGGCTAATTGACCGAACAGCCGCCGAACCGAGGCTGAATCGGGTACGAGTGCTGCCACAGCTTCATACGCTTGTGTGGGGCAATAAGCGCGGCGTATAAGAGGCAACAAAACTTGTACTTCTCGGTGCAAAAGTTTTTTATAACTTACAAATATTAATTTAAGAGAGTTAGAGGGGGAGATCACTTATGGCAGGCAGAAATGAAGCGGAGCTGCAATTGCAGCAGCTCGGCGCCAAGACGGAATATCCGGCAGACTACGCACCGCACGTATTGGAATCCTTTGATAATAAACACCCGAACCGTGATTATTTTGTCAAATTCAATTGTCCGGAGTTTACGAGTCTATGTCCAATGACAGGTCAGCCGGACTTCGCGACGATGTACATCAGCTACATTCCCGGTCAGAGATGTGTCGAGAGCAAGTCGCTCAAGCTCTATATGTTCAGCTTCCGTAATCACGGCGATTTCCATGAAGACTGCGTCAACATCATCATGAACGACCTTATCGCCCTGCTCGATCCGAAATATATCGAGGTATGGGGCAAATTTACGCCGCGTGGGGGTATTTCTATCGACCCCTATTGCAATTACGGACGCCCGGGAACAAAATACGAAGAGATGGCGTCCTACCGGCTCATGAATCACGATATGTATCCGGAAAAAATCGATAACCGATAACGCTTGTTCAACAATCGGAGTTCTATTCTTGCGGCCCCTTCATAAGCTAGTGTTGAGAAGGAGGGGTACATGCTATGAACGAATTAACAAAATCAACGGCTAAACGTCAGGAAATTAAAATGTTGAACCGCAAGCTGCTTGAAATTAGCGGAGTAAACAAAGTGGAGAGCTTCGACAGCGAAGAGTTCTTGCTGGATACCGAATGCGGGTTCCTGACGATACGCGGCCACAATTTGCATATTAAAAACTTAAGCCTCGATCAAGGACTCGTCGCCATTGAAGGCACGGTCAACTCCCTGACCTATTTAGACGCGAACGCTCAAGATAAATCCAAAGGCTTTTTCGGGAAGTTATTCAAGTGAGCCTGTATACGCAATGGATGACCGTCCTGCTCATGATGATGAGCGGGCTGGCGCTGGGCTTGGTGTATGACAGCTATCGCGTCGTAGCGGGGCAATTCAAATTTCCTCGATGGACTTTACCATTCTTGGATGTATTGTATTGGCTCGCTGCGACGCTGTTCGTGTTCCAAATGCTCGTCAAGGGCAATCAGGGGGAATTGAGGTTTTACGTGTTTCTGGGACTGGCCTGTGGGGCATGGCTCTACGCGGTCGTTCTTAGCAAGATGACCGTCGCAGTCGTGATGTGGTTGGTCAAGGCGATCAAAGCGATCGTACGTTTTGTGCTGCGATGTCTCTACGTTCTTATCATTTTGCCGTTGAAAGCGATATGGCTTTTTACCAAGGGCTTCATCTTATTTTTAAAATCGGTCGCTATGTTCCTTATCAAAATTGTGCTACAATGTTTAAGACCGCTGGCACTTCTTGTGCTATGGGCGTTTCGACCACTTGTCATGCCGGTATGGAACCGCTTCGGTATGACAGAGCGAATGCTGAGAACCGGGCAGACTCTGAAGCTGACGGCTCATCGCATCACTGCTTGGATGAATCGGGGTATACAGTTCATTGGACGCGTCCTTCATCCGAAGAATAAGCAATAATAACTGTGTCGACTAGTAATCTCATTCACCTCGCAGTATCGGATTGTCCTTGATCAGACGACGGCAGAGCCGTACCGCCCGTTTCATAGGGAGCAGTAGAGGGTATACGTTAAAGTGGACGATTGAACTCAAGGAGGTGTGCGTATGTCTGTGTCTGTTTCCCGAACACCAGACCGCTATCGCGATAAGAAAATAGCTGGAGCGAAACGTAGGCTTCGTCTGTGGACGGCCTTTATGGTACTGTTTTTGGGATGGGGCACTTATACGTACATTACTCAAATGTCCACAATGGAAGATTTGCGCGAGGATTTGAAGGTGCGCGAGAAAGAAAAGCATGCGGCAGAGCTAGTCCGCAACGAGTTGAAGCAGGAGGTGGAACGGCTCAATACGACCGAATACATCCTGCAGATTGCGCGAAGTCGAGGCATGGTACTGCCTGATGAAGTCATCATTCGAAAACACGATGAATAGGCGTAAAATCGGGACAACCGTCGGTTGACCAATATCGCGCCGTTACAGTATAATCACCACATAAGCATTGTTTTTGTTGATCAATGTTTTCGTTTAACATTTTAAGGGAGGAACATTTTATTCTATGACAATTGAAGTGGGCACCAAGTTAGAAGGCAAGGTGACAGGTATTACGCATTTTGGAGCGTTCGTTGATCTGTCGGGAGGTGTCACGGGACTGGTTCACATCTCTGAAATTGCCGATAACTACGTCAAGGACGTGAATGACCATTTGAAGATTGACGATATCGTCACGGTCAAAGTTATTAACGTCGACAAGGACGGCAAGATTGGCTTGTCTATTAAGCAAACTATTGATAAACCTGCATCGGAACAGAGACCTCCAAGAGGACCTCGACCGGACCGTCCGGATCGTCCAGGACCTCGTCCTGATCGTCCAGGAAGAGATGGAGGCAGGTATGGACAAGGGAACCGGGACCGGGGGGGACGCAAGTCGCCTAATTTCGCTTCTTTTGAGGATAAAATGTCGCGCTTCCTTAAGGATAGTGAAGAACGCATTTCTTCTTTGAAGAAGAACACGGAATCCAAGCGCGGAGGTCGTGGCGCTCGCCGGATGTAATGAATATAACAAATGGAAGCCGCAAGCCGATAATATCGGTTTTGCGGCTTTTTTTAATGGCACGACAATAAGCCTTCCCACCTTTTGCGCGGTCTGGAAGGTTATTTGCGTTAGCTGAACGCCGTGAGTCCCCTAGACCAACCTTCGTCGGCACCCGTGGGAGCGTCATATGCCTGTCCACCACGTTGTGACGGAATCGGGGTTTCGTCGCACGCCGTTTGTCGGCTGTACTTTTTTTGTCGTTGGGGTCAGCGCTTACGACAGGTTACTACGTCATTCTGTATGCTTTGCCCCCGATTCTTCTTCGCTTCCTGTGAAAGCGTTACAAAAATGTGACAATGCCACTGCTTCAGCAAAGAGAGAGAAATGACCGCAACCCCTTGTCAGGCTGAGCCTGTCCGCTTTTTTGCACGAGGCTCAACTGATGTCGGAAAGTTTTTTGGATGGAATTCCTTATTATGACAAACTATTTCGATTCCCTTTTCTATAATGAGAGCACACAATTCAGAGAATAGGTGGTGCTTGGCAATGAGTAAGACGAAGGTAATTCCGTTTCCGAAGAAAAGCTGGCAGGGTGTTACGGACGGTGAAGGCGTGTGGGCACAAAGCGCAAACAAATGGCGCTTGGAGCGGTTCAGACGCGTCCTTGGCACACGCAAGTGGACAATTATGTTCGTCTTGATCGGATTTTTGCTTGGGCGGGCAATGATTTTAAATGAGTTGTTTCCGTTTGCTGCAGCCTTTTTCACGGTTATTTACTTTACTCGTCGTGAGCTGGCAACATGGGTAGGCACGGCGCTGCTTGCCGGGAGCTTGTTCGCCCCCGTGCCGATTACACTCATGATGGGAATGCAGCTCTTGCTCATTGTCCTTCTGCACCGCGGATTGAAAGCCTATGAACGAACCGACATGAATGCGGCTCCGTTTATGGTGTTCAGCGCCACGCTCATCGTAAAGCTATTCGTCACTTTCGTATCGACGACATTTACGTGGTATGCCTTCCTGATGGACTTTACCGACGCCATCCTCGGTCTGGTGCTCACCCTTGTATTCATTCAGGCTCTGCCTGTGCTGACGATGAGCAAACGCAATTACACATTGCGTATCGAGGAAATGATTTGCCTAATGATACTGCTCGCATCTGTAATGACGGGAGCCGTAGGCTGGACGGTTCAATCGCTTCAGCTTGATCATATTTTATCGCGATATTTCGTTCTGCTGTTCGCGCTCGTCGGCGGCGCTCCGCTTGGAGCTTCCGTAGGTGTTGTGTTAGGCCTCATTCTGGGCCTCGCCGAGCCGAGCTCCTTGACGCAAATGAGCGTATTGGCGTTTGCCGGGCTTCTGGCCGGTCTTCTGCGTGAAGGGAAACGCTGGGCTGTCGCCTTCGGCATGCTGCTCGGGACAGCGATTCTGTCCGTCTACCTCGGGCCTCCGATTCAGGTGATGGCCTCAACGTGGGAGACGATCGTCGCTGCGGCGCTATTTTTGCTTACTCCTAAATCCATATGCTCGACCTTAGCCAAGTATGTGCCTGGTACGAGCGAACATGCGAAGTCGCAGCATGAATATGCGAAGCGGGTCCGGGATATGACCGCGGATCGCGTGCAGCAGTTCTCGGAAGTATTCCGTCAGCTGTCACGCAGCTTCAAGCAGACGGCCAATACGGAAGAGCCGCTTACAGAAGATGAGAAGGCAAATAGTCTAGTTGAATCGGTGTCTGCCATAACTTGCACCGCTTGTCCTAGGCGCCAGGCTTGCTGGAGCCACAAATATGTGCAGACGATGACGGTGATGACGCAAATGCTGCACAAGGTGGAGAATCAGACCGAATATACCGAATGGAAGGAGAAGCACATGCCCCAGACGTGGAAGAGCCACTGTATGAAGGCACCACAGGTGATGGCTCTGCTGCGCGACCATTCTATTCGCTATCAACATGATGAGCATTGGCGCAAGCAAATTCAGGAAAGCCGGCATTTCGTGGCCGATCAGTTGGATGGGGTATCGCAGGTGATGGACGATTTGGCACGGGAAATACAGCGGGAAGGACGCGAGCTCTTTATGCAGGAGGAACAAATACGGCAAGCTATGGAGGACTTGGGCTTGTCTGTGCATCGGGTCGACATATTGACCTTAGACCCCGGCCGTATCGAGATTGAAATGATTCATTCCTTTACGGATGGTTACGATGAATGCCGCAAATTAATTGCGCCGCTCTTGTCCGATATATTGGGCGAACATATCGCCGTACGTGAAGAGCGGATGACAGGCACGGAAGGCCATGGGATGGTGACCTTTGTGTCGGCCAAAGCATTTGAAGTAGAGACTGGTCTCGCCAGTGCGGCGAAGGGAGGTGATATATTATCTGGGGACAGCTTCAGCGCTTTGGAGCTCGGAAGCGGAAAGTTTGCAGTCGCTTTAAGCGATGGGATGGGCAACGGAGAGCGGGCCCGTATGGAGAGCAGTGCTACATTGAATCTGCTGTCTCAGTTGCTGCAATCGGGCATTGATGAGAAGCTGGCCATTCAATCGGTTAATTCTGTGCTGATGCTTCGATCACCTGACGAAGTGTTTGCGACCGTTGATTTGGCAATCATTGATTTATATTCAGCCAATACAACCTTTATGAAAAGTGGTTCAATTCCAAGCTTTATTAAGAGCGGAAACGAGGTGCGTTTAGTTTCTTCTGGAAATTTGCCGATAGGTATCATACAGGATATTGATATTGAACTTATTGATTCTTCATTGCAGCCGGATGATATTCTCATCATGATGACGGATGGCATTTTTGATGCGCCAGGGCCTGCGGTGAATAAGGAACTATGGATGAAACGTCTGATCAGTGAGCTGGAGACGGATGATCCGCAGGAGATAGCCGATATTTTGTTAGAAACGGTCATTCGCCATTCCAGCGGGCGGATAGAAGACGATATGACGGTCGTCGTAACGAGGGTGACGCGGCATCAGCCGCAGTGGGCCACTCTGCATTGGAACGGACATGATCGAATGGACCGTCCACTTACGGTAAGTTAACCTTTAAGAGGTTGAAATGCTTCCGGTGCAGTTTTCTTACGATAACTTGTACTTCTTCGTACTGGAAAGTGACTTTTTTGAACATGAAATAATTTAGCGCTTCGTCATCATTATCTCTAGCAATTCGCTGCATTGCGTCAATGCTAGGGTTAAACTCTCTCATTAAAGGCAACACTGGAACTAGATTGTTAGTGACGATGGGAGGGTGATGGGAAATGATGAAGCAGATCTTACTCATTACGGACGGATGTTCCAACGTGGGGGTGCAGCCGGCGGTTGCCGCCGCACAGGCAAGAGAGTTAGGCATTGCGGTGAACGTTGTCGGTATTGTAGATTATGGAACGATAGGGGTGCTGGGCGGACGTGAAATTGAAGATATTGCGCAGGCGGGAGGCGGCATCAGCCGTATTGTGCAGTCGCATCAACTCTCGCAGACGATTCAGATGATGACGCGCAAGACCGTCGTGCAGACGATTCATCAAGCTATGAATAAGGAGCTGCGGCAAATTCTTGGGGCTGATGGAGCGGATAGCGTTGAAGCGCTCCCTCCGGATCAGCGCGCAGAAGTGGTGCGTGTGATGGATGATATGAGCGAGCAGTCTCAGCTTAGAGTTGCTCTATTAATTGATGCCAGCGCGAGCATGAAGCCGAAGCTGGCTGCGGTGGAGGAGGCGATACGCGATTTGATGCTCAGTCTGCAGGCACGGGTCGGGAAGAGCGAATTGAGCGTCTTTCATTTTCCGGGGCCTCATGGAGGGGAGGAAGCGGTACAAGATCTGGAATGGACGGATGATATCGGCCGCGCAAAGCGCTTATTTCAACGGCTGAATATGCGGGGGACAACGCCGACGGGTCCAGCCCTCTTGAAAGTGATCGATTATTACCAATATGATAGTCATACAAGCTCTTCCTCAGCCGAGGAGCAAACGTATCAACAAGAAGGAACGGGAACGGATGGGATATGGAGTGACTACATCGTTTAAAGCGGGAGGACAACTGCATACCGTTAAGACTGCGGTTCGGCAAATCAGCGTCGCGCCCGGGACCGTGCTGAAAGGCATGTGGAAAGAACGCATGTATCGTATAGAGCGGCTTCTAGGGCGCGGAGCGAACGGTGTCGTCTATTTGGTGACCATGCTGGCGATGGAGGAGAACCGCGAGCGGAGCTCGGGGGCATTTGCACTCAAGATGGGAGTGGATGCGGTCGATTTTCAATCTGAAATCAATGCGCTGCGTTCTTTGGAGCGCCAGCGCCGCACACAGGACGGTCGAGTCGGCCGCCACGGCTCCAGGCCTTTTCTTGTCGACATTGACGATGCGGATGTGAGTGGGCAGCGGATTCCGTTTTACGTCATGAGATATGTTCCCGGTGTAAGCTTGAAGGCGTACATTTATAAGAACGGAGCCGACTGGTACGGTCTGGTCGGGGGGAAGCTATTGGCTAGGCTAAATAAAGTCCATCAGCACGGCTGGGTGTTCGGTGACCTGAAAGCGGAAAATGTGCTTGTCAACGATGACGGCACAGTCGAGCTTGTTGATTACGGCGGGTTAACTGCAATGGGGAATAGCGTGAAGCAGTTCACCGAGCTATATGATCGCGGGTACTGGCACGCAGGCTCCCGAACGGCCGATTGCGGGTACGATTTATTTTCTTTTGCCGTGCTGACGATTCAGATTCTTGGCGAGAAAGAATTGCGCGAACGTCTGAAGGCTAGCTTACCGCAGACACGCGATGTGAAGGACTTGCAGGAATTAGTGCGCAACCATCCGCGATTGAGACCCTTTGAATCGTGGCTTACGCGTGCTCTAAAAGGTGCATTCGCCTCTTCAGAGGAAGCCTATCGACAATGGCAGGAACTGAGCCATCGACTATACCGGACGAGTAAGAAGCCCTATCGGCCGACTCCGCTATGGTTGAAATGGTTTTTTGGCGTGTCTGTATTTCTGCTGGTCATAAGTATCGCGTTGGCGGCATGGGGCTTCGATTTACGGAGGTGATTGTGTTATATTGAAAAAAAGAAAAGGTTTGAATCTTAATGGATTTTGGATCGTACTTATTATTTATAGTTCGTGATTAAAAGGGAACTTTTTGAACAACCTCTTACTACATAACATAACGAAGTTCTAGTTTTTTAGTCTTTGCCTCATACATATGTTTGTGAGTTGAATCAGTAAGAAGTTATATTGAACAGAAATCGGGGATGAACAATGGCACCAGGAGAAAGACCGGGCCAAGGAAGGGACTATGCTTGGCAGCAGTGGATTGTGAGACTTAAGGATTCGGCGGATCAGCGTCTTCTATGGCACGAAGAGGATACAATCGTGGTCGCTGTGTCCGGAGGACCGGATTCGATGCTGCTTCTCTATGCGCTTCATGAATTGATTGAACAGCGCGAGGTAGATGGCAGGGGCCGCCTTATTGTCGCTCACGTCCATCACGGCTTTCGCAGCAGGGAATCTGATGAAGAGGCGTTGTTTGTGGAGCGGGAGGCACAGAAGCTGGGACTCCCTTTCGCAATGACGCGCGTCGATGCTCCTGGACTTGCTGAACAGCGTGGACTGAATCCGCAAGCCGCTGCTCGCGAGTTGCGGTACACTTTTCTGCAGGATGTTGCCCAGCGTTATGATGCCTCTCATATTGCTCTTGCCCATCATGCCGATGATCAAGCGGAGACCGTACTGATGCGCATGCTGCGTGGAACTGGAAGCACCGGTCTGGCTGGTATGGCTTGGAAGCGCGAGGAGGGCGGACTTACGTATATTCGGCCGCTGCTTCATATGCGGAAGACGGATATAATGGAGTGGTGCGCCATGCGGAACATTCCTTATGTAACGGATAGCAGCAATACAAAACGTGACTACACTCGCAACCGATTGCGTTTAGATATTTTGCCTCTATTAGAGAACGAAAATCCGCAGTTAGTCTCTGCCCTATGTAGAATGGCGGATACATTGCGGGATGAGGCCGACTGGTTGGAGGAAGAAACGCAGAGGTTGTTTCAACGACATGTGAAGACGGTAAACAATGATGAGGGAAGTCCATTCGTTTCTCATGCTGGCTCGGGTTATCTTCTAGACCGGAAGACATTTTGCAATACACATGTTGCTTTACAACGCAGGTTGATTAAACTAATATTAAATTATCTCACGCGGGAAGCGGAACAGATTGATTTTGATGTCATTGACACGCTGCGGAATGCGGCGGCAAGAGAACACCCTTCCACATGGAGAATGGATGTTTCTCGCGACGTTGCGTTCGTGCGCGAATATGACCGTCTGCTGTGGCTGCGTAAGGATGTCTCTGCTTCTGATGATATCCGCTGTGTGAAGAGCTTGACGATACATAGAACGAGTACATCGGGTCATTTATCGTTACCGCTTAATAACAGCATGCTGCACTGGATGATCAGGGCTGCAGCAGATAGAGATGCAACTTCGAATATGCGGCATCTCATTGACAGTAGTGACTCTAGTGCGGGCTCGCGCGTGCGCGGACGGGCTTGGGAAGCTCAGTTCGATGCGGACACATTGTGTTGGCCGCTTCATGTCCGATCTCGCCAGCCGGGCGATCGAATGCGTGTGCAAGGATTAAACGGCAGCAAAAAAGTGCAAGATATGTTCGTTGATGCTAAAATTGGGCCGTCATTGCGAAGCTTCATTCCTATTGTGACGGATCATAACGGACAAATTGTATGGGTGCCCGGAGTACGGCGTTCCGATGTTGCGCTCGTACAGCCGTCAACTCAGTACATCATTCATTTCGTACTGGAAGGCGGGGCGCATGCTTCAACGTAGTATCAACGATATGACAGCAGTTCGGTCATTCGTAACCGTATGGAACGATCTTTGTTCACATAAGTATTAAAGGTTGTTCAAAAAGTCCCTTTTTGAACACGCACTAATTAGTATTCACTCTAGGAGGGGCCCATCATTGCATAACGACATTGAAAAGGTAGTATTTAGCGAGGAACAAATACAAGCGAGAGTGCAGGAGTTGGGGGAACAACTCAGCCGTGACTATGAAGGAAAGTGCCCGCTTGTCATTTGCGTTCTGAAAGGCGCTTTTATCTTTATGGCTGATTTGGTGAAGCGGATTTCCGTTCCGTTGGAATTGGACTTTATGGCTGTGTCCAGCTATGGAGCATCAACAAAATCGTCAGGTGTCGTCCGGATTATCAAGGATTTGGATGTGCCTGTTGATGGCCGCGACGTATTGATTGTGGAGGATATCATCGATACGGGGTTAACGCTTAGCTATCTTATCGAAGTGCTGCAAGGGCGTAAAGCGAATTCCATCCGTGTAGTTACGCTTTTTGATAAACCGGCGCGCCGTACCGTAGATATGGAAGCTAATTATAAAGGCTTTGTGCTACCCGATGAATTTATCGTCGGTTATGGTCTCGATTTCGCCGAAAGATATCGCAACCTCCCATACATTGGTGTATTAAAACCCGAAATTTATACAGATGAAGCAAAGTAACAATTCAGCTGTCATTGCTTGCACGGTCAAGTTGTGATGGCAATACGTGCTATGATACAATAACTTCGTGTCCTTGAGAGGAGGTTGGGGATGAATCGGTTTATTAAGAACTCTGGTTTTTATCTGATTCTTTTTTTAGTCGTGGTTGGTATTGTCCAATTTATCGGAAACGGCAATGAAGCCACGGACACCCCGAGATATGACCAGTTTCGCAAAGAGCTTACGACCAACAATATAGAAGAAATGACGATTCAGTATGAAGGTCGGGCATATTTGGTCATCGGTAAATATAAGAAGATTCCAGAAGGGGCGAAATCTCAGCAGTTCGTTACGTATATTCCGGACAGCAACCCGGCTGTACAAGAGATTATGAACGCTGGGGAAAACCAGCAATCGCTTAAAATTAACTGGAAAAAGATGGAGGAACAAAGCCTGTGGCTTACGTTTTTGACCTCCATTATTCCGTTCATCATCATGTTCGTCCTGTTCTTCTTCTTCTTTAATCAAGCTCAGGGCGGGGCCGGCAAGGCAATGAACTTCGGTAAGAGCCGTGCTCGCTTGTATAACGAAGAGAAGAAACGCGTCACCTTCGAAGACGTGGCAGGTGCGGATGAAGAGAAGCAGGAATTGGTGGAAGTTGTAGAGTTCCTGAAAGATCCGCGCAAATTCGCCGCACTCGGCGCGCGCATCCCGAAAGGTGTACTCTTGAACGGTCCTCCGGGTACCGGTAAGACGTTGCTTGCTCGTGCCGTAGCGGGTGAAGCAGGCGTACCATTCTTTAGCATTTCCGGTTCGGACTTCGTCGAAATGTTCGTCGGGGTCGGTGCGTCACGTGTGCGGGACTTGTTCGAAAATGCGAAAAAGAACGCGCCTTGTATTATCTTTATCGATGAAATTGATGCCGTTGGACGTCAGCGCGGTGCCGGACTCGGCGGCGGGCACGACGAGCGGGAGCAGACACTCAACCAATTGCTCGTTGAGATGGACGGCTTCGGCGCGAACGAAGGCATCATCATTATCGCGGCGACGAACCGTCCCGATATTCTCGATCCGGCGCTTCTGCGTCCGGGCCGCTTTGACCGCCAGATTACGGTGGACCGCCCAGATCTGAAGGGCCGCGAAGCGGTATTGAAAGTTCACGCGCGCAACAAGCCGTTGAACAAAGACGTGAGACTCGAAACGATCGCCAAACGGACGACTGGATTTACAGGCGCCGATTTGGAGAACTTGTTGAACGAAGCGGCGCTGCTTGCCGCACGGAAGAACCACAAGGATATTACGATGCAGGACGTTGATGAAGCAATTGACCGCGTCATCGTCGGTACGGAGAAACGCAGCCGCATGATTAGTGATCGCGAGAAGCGCATTGTTGCTTTCCATGAATCAGGACATACCATTATCGGTTACTTCTTGGAGCATGCCGATATGGTTCACAAAGTAACAATTATTCCACGCGGACGCGCAGGCGGATACGTTATCATGATGCCGAAGGAAGACCGCATGCTCGTAACGAAGCAGGAGCTGCTGGACAAAGTGACCGGCTTGCTCGGCGGACGCGTTGCCGAAGAACTGTTTATCGGGGAAATTGGCACAGGAGCGTACAGTGACTTCCAGCAAGCGACGCGCATTGTGCGCAGCATGATTATGGAATACGGAATGAGCGACAAGCTTGGACCGATGCAGTTCGGTAATCGCCAAGGAGAAGTGTTCTTGGGCCGTGACTTGGGCCACGAACAGAATTACTCCGATGCTATTGCTTATGAAATTGATCAAGAGATGCAGAACATTATGAACGAGTGTTATGAACGTGCGAAGCAGCTCTTGACTAAGCATACACGTGAAGTGAATCTGATTGCGACGACGTTGCTTGAAGTAGAAACACTTGAACTCGAGCAAATCAAGGAGCTCATTGAAGAAGGCAAATTGAGCAAAGCTCCATTTGAGATCAACTCCGATTCAACAGGCTCATCCAGCAACACTCCTGTAATTGAAACGACAGGGGATGTGAAGGTGAACGTAGTAGGCAAACCGGAGAAGCTCGGCCCGACACAATGGGGAGATACCGGCACAGCTAAGCCGGCAGACGATGCTCCGAACAGTTCTTCTCCGCAAGAGCAAGAGCTTAAGCAGGAACCATCGTCATCCGATGCTCAACAAGAGACTCCATCAGATGAGTCATCCTCTTCTCCTTCGGATCCAACAGAAGAGAAGAAAGACGATAAGTAAGATGGCAGCCTATAGTTATACCCTCATTCGCTGATTCCGGCGATTCTAGAGTGCACATGAATGTGCACTCTATTTTTTTGTTTTGAACAACCGCTTAGATTGAATTGACACGGGGGGAGGCGTTGTGTAAATTAAGTGTTAACGACAAGGCCAAGGGGTGAAGAGAAGGTGCAGTTAGAAGCACTGGCACTGGCACGCAAGGAAGAGCAGCAACGGGAACTTCGTGAACGGTTAATGGAACTGAAGAAGAAACGCAATGCAATTATTCTTGCTCATTACTATCAGCGGGATGAAATTCAGGAAGTGGCTGATTTTCGGGGCGACTCGTTTCTGTTGGCCCAAAAAGCAGCGGAAACCGATGCGGAAGTTATCGTATTTTGTGGGGTTCATTTTATGGGGGAAAGCGCCAAAATATTGGCACCAAACAAAACGGTCATTATCCCCGATGAACGTGCCGGTTGTCCGATGGCCGATATGGTGAATGTGGACGGATTGCGCAAGCTGAAAGCACAGCATCCGAAAGCTAAGGTTGTAACTTATATTAATTCTTCGGCAGAGATTAAGGCGGAGACGGATATTTGTTGTACGTCCTCGAATGCGGTTAAGGTCATTGAATCGCTTGATGCGGACGAAATTATCTGGGTTCCCGATAAAAATCTGGGCCATTATGTACAAGAGAAGACAGGCAAAGAGCTGATTATTTGGGAAGGGTACTGCAACACGCATGATATGCTGACGGTGAAAGATGTCATGGAGATGAAGTCGAAATATCCGCATGCACCGTTCGTCGTTCATCCGGAATGTCGTCCGGAAGTAGTGGCCATGGGTGATTTTGTAGGGAGTACGACAGCCATCCTTGAATATTGCAAAAATTCCGATGCGAAGGAATTCATTATCGGCACGGAAGATGGAACGGGGTATCAGTTGCGTAAAGACAGCCCGGATAAACAGTTTTATTTTGCAACCAAATTTTTGGTTTGTCCGAATATGAAAGTGAATAACTTGAAAAAACTCGTGAAATGCCTCGAAACGATGCAGCCGCAAATTTACGTGCCGCCGCATGTCGCAGAGAAAGCACGGTTATCATTGGAGCGTATGTTACAAGTGAAGTAGCATGCGCTACTCTTCTGATCAACAAGAAGAGGTTGTTCAAAAGCTCCCCTTTTGATCACGAATCACTTTTGAACACGCATAAGAAGTGACTTCGTCATTGCTGAAATGAACCGAGGGCTATTGAGGAGATGAACGGGCATGATACCACCGTATTTGATCGATTTTTCACTTGATAACATTGAGCAGACACATACCGATGTTATCGTCATCGGTGCAGGAATCGCGGGATTATATACAGCTATTAAAGCAAGCGAGCAGCACCGCGTGCTCATCATTACGAAGAAATCGCTCTTTGACAGCAACACGCGCTATGCGCAGGGAGGAATTGCGGCAGTGATTGCAGAGGATGACTCTCCAGCTTATCATCGCCAAGATACGCTCGTTGCAGGTGCGGGTCTCTGCTCACAGGAAGCGGTCAACGTGCTCGTTCATGAAGGGCCTGCCGGCGTGCAGGAGCTCATAAATATGGGGACCACATTCGATGTGGAGAACGGAGCGCTTGCGCTGACCAAGGAAGGGGCACATAGTCATCGGCGCATTCTGCATGCGAATGGAGATGCTACCGGCTACGAAATTGTGCGTGCGTTAGCAGATAAAGTAAAAGGGCTGCGTAATGTGACGGTATGGGATGACCATTTCGCGATTGATTTAGTCGCTGAACGAGGGGAATGCCGCGGCGTCATCGTACAGCGCCCTGATGGTGAGCGTGTATTTGTGAGCGGGAAGGCAACTGTGGTATGCTCCGGAGGGACGGGTCAATTGTACCGTTATACGACCAACCCGGAAGTTGCGACTGGGGACGGCATTGCAATGGCGTTCCGGGCAGGGGCTTATGTTCAAGATATGGAATTCATTCAGTTCCATCCGACTGTGCTCTGCTACCCGGGGGCACCACGGTTTCTTATCTCGGAAGCAGTTCGAGGTGAAGGAGCGGTACTTCGTAATATTAAAGGTGAACGCTTTATGGAGAAATACCATCACCAATTGGAGCTTGCGCCGCGCGATGTTGTTGCTCGTGCCATCCTGAGTGAGATGGAAACCACCAAATCTACGTTCGTTTATTTGGATATATCGCATGAATCGGAAGATATGATTAAGCACCGGTTTCCTACCATTTATGAAACCTGCTTGCAATACGGTTTGGATTTAACGTGTGACTGGATACCTGTAGCGCCGGCGGCGCATTACATGATGGGCGGAATCAAGACCGATCTGAATGGAGAAACGAACATTCGGCGCCTGTTCGCCTGTGGAGAGACCTCTTCTACCGGAGTGCATGGAGCGAACCGCCTCGCGAGCAATTCGTTGTCAGAGGCTATCGTCTTCGGCCGACGCATCGTTGATCACATATCCCAGCTATCCCCGCTCATTCCTTCTGAGACTCGTACGGATTACCAAGCGGAACGGCGGGAGCATTCGTGTCAGCCTGTTGTCGAACGACGGCTGAAGCTGCAGAAGGTGATGGTTCGTTACGCTGGGCTCCGCCGTCATGCGGAAGGATTAGCTAAAGGATTGGACGAGTTGAAGCGGCAAGATACGATTTTTCATGTGAAATTAACGAAACGGGAAGAATATGAATTTGCCAATATGCTTACCTGCGCTATGCTTGTAGCCGAATCAGCCTCTTGGCGCGAAGAAAGCCGCGGAGCACATTCCCGTGAAGACTATCCAGAGCGTGACGACGAATGCTGGCGCAAACATACGCTGGTGCATCGCGAGCGAGGGATAACAGAGGAGAGAATCAACGATGTTTAGCGTGGAACGAATGGCCTTGCGCCGCCAACTCGAAGCATGGCTGGAGGAAGACTTGGGTACCGGAGATGTCACGACTGCATTCACGATTCCTGCTGGGCATACGTCGAAAGGGATTATTCATGCGAAGGATGACGGCGTCATCGCTGGGCTGCCTGTTGCCGAAGCCGTATTTGAGGTCGTGGATGATGCATTGCAGTTCAAGGCCTTAGTCTCGGACGGGGATGTTGTCAAGCGCGGTACGATTTTGGCCGAAGTGGAAGGGAGTACGCACAGCATTTTAATGGGAGAACGGCTTGCCTTGAACTTGCTGCAGCGGATGTCCGGCATTGCGACAAAGACGAGCTCTTTCGTACAGGCGATCGAAGGTCTATCTGCCAAGCTCGTTGATACGCGCAAGACGACGCCGGGGCACCGTGCGCTGGAAAAATATGCGGTTAGAGTCGGAGGCGGCTTTAACCATCGCTTCGGTCTTTATGATGCAGTGATGATCAAAGACAATCACATTAAGGGAGCCGGCGGTATTCAGGCTGCTGTGGAGCGGGCACGCGGACAGATTCCGTACACGATGAAGATTGAGGTCGAAGCGGAATCGATTGCACAAGTTCGCGAAGCGATTCAGGCCGGAGCCGACATTATTATGCTCGACAATATGGATGAAGCGCGTATGAAAGAAGCGGTGCAGCTCATTCGCGACGCCGGGCCGCATATTCTGATTGAAGCATCGGGAGGAGTCACACTGGATACGATTCGCAGCAAAGCGCTGAGCGGTGTCGATGTCATTTCCGTTGGAGCGTTAACGTACTCTTTTGCGGCGCTCGACATCAGTCTCGATTTGAATGCGAAGAAAGAGGGTTAGTGTACCGTGATATTCGTCATCGATGTTGGAAATACGAATATTGTACTAGGAGTATATCAACAAGAAACCTTGCTTCATAATTGGCGCTTGTCGACAAGCCGGCAGGCGACAACCGATGAGTACGGGGTCATGATTCATAACTTGTTTGCTTTGGCTGGGTTATCGGTCAAAGATATAGAAGGCGTCATTATGTCTTCCGTCGTACCGCCAATTATGCATACGCTGGAACAGTTATGCGAGACCTATTTGTTTAAAACGCCGGTCGTTGTCGGTCCAGGCGTTAAGACGGGGCTTAACATCCGCTATGAGAATCCGCGTGAAGTGGGGGCGGACCGAATCGTTAACGCGGTCGGGGCGATAGAGCTGTACGGAGGGCAAGATCCGCTTGTTGTGGTCGATTTCGGTACGGCTACGACGTTTGACGTGATAGATAGTAAAGGGAACTATTTGGGTGGGTCCATTGTGCCCGGTATCGGTATTTCGACGGAAGCGTTGTACCAACATGCGGCCAAGCTGCCTCGCATTGAGCTGACGAAGCCGAAGTCGGTCATTGGCAGGAATACGGTTCACTCGATGCAAGCCGGTATTATATTCGGCTACGCGGGCCAAGTAGACGGGATTATTGACCGGATACGGGACGAGCTGGGGGCGCATCCTAAAGTCATTGCGACTGGCGGACTCGCCGAATTGATTGCCAGCGAATCGCGCACGATCGATACGACCAATCCGTTGCTTACGCTAGAAGGATTGCGTCTCATCTATAACCGAAATAAAGTGTAACCAATTAGAGGTACTAATCGATGTGGTCACACGTCTGAAAATATGTAGCGCAACAGGAGGCTTCAATGATAGAAAGCAAGGAACAACAAGCACACGAGCAAAATAAACAGCAGGATAAACTCATTCGCGGCATAGCGCTCGGAGGGAAAGTCCGTATTTTTGCCGTTCGTACGACACAGTTAGTGGATGAATTGCAGCGCCGCCACGGCACCTATCCTACTGCAACTGCAGCCCTTGGCCGCACAGTTACGGCCGCTGCCATGATGGGGGCGATGATGAAGGGAGAAGAGAAGCTTACGGTTCAGGTCAAAGGCGACGGACCGATCGGACAAATCGTAGCCGATGCGAATGCGCGCGGCGAGGTTCGGGGTTACGTTACGCATCCGCAAGTCCATCTGGCAAGCAATGAGCAAGGCAAGCTCGATGTCGCTGGAGCGGTTGGCCGGGATGGCTTTATCCATGTTATGAAAGATTTGGGACTGAAGGAGCCTTATCGCAGCAGCTCGTCTATCATCTCTGGCGAACTTGGCGAAGATTTCACTTATTATTTCGCCACATCCGAGCAGACGCCATCTGCAGTCGGATTAGGAGTACTGGTTGATGCCGACTCTTCGGTGCTTCATGCCGGAGGCTTCATCATTCAACTGTTGCCTGGCATGACGGATGAAGAAATCAACAAAATCGAACAGTCGCTCAGCATACTTCCACCGATTACTGCTCTGTTGGATCAAGGTCTGGAGCTTGAAGAATTGGTGACGTGGATTGTTGATGACGTTCAAGTGATGGACTCCATGCCAATCGTCTTTCGCTGCCAATGCTCCAAAGAGCGGGTAGAGAAGACGCTTATCAGCCTCGGCACAGATGAATTGAATGCTATCATTGAAGAAGACGGGAAGGCTGAAGTCGTGTGCCATTTCTGCAATGAAGCGTATGATTTTAACCGTGATGAATTAGTGGAACTGGTAGAACAAACGAAGAACTAGCGCACGTATGAACGGAAATATGGGATAAGGGAAGCAAGCAATATGACGAAAGAAGTCAAAAGCTTATGGGGCTGCATCATTATTTTATTTACCTGCATCATCATACTTGCAGGCATCCTCATCTTTCGGCTCGACACGACGGCAGAAGAGCATGATGCAACACTCCCCCCTAAATCCTCGTCAGTTGTTGCCACAATAGGCGATGAGTTGGTGACTCGATCGGAATGGGACGCCGAATTACAACGTCAGTACGGAGCTATGGTGCTAGAGCAAATATTGACGTCCAAAGCGGCAGAAAAAGAAGCGAAAACGCTCGGAATCGATGTTACCCGGGAAGAAGTGGAATGGGAACTGAAGCAGCAGATGAGAGGGTATGATGATGAAGAGGTCTACTTTCAGGCTATGCAGGAGCAGCTTGGAATGAGTCCCAGGCAGCTGCGGCAAGATTTGTATAACCGTCTCCTAATGGAGAAGATTGCGACCAACGGTGTAGAAGTGACGGAGGAAGAAGTTGAGAGGTATCTTGAGAAGCATCGCGATGTATACGAGCTAGTTGCGTCATATGACATCGTCCACATTATCGTCCCGACCGTGCGGGAAGCCAACGAAATTTTGAAGCGGGTGCAGCAAGGCGAAACCTTTGCTGACCTTGCCGAGCAGCTTTCCCGTGATGAGTTTACTTCAAACCAAGGAGGACGGCTTGGGTGGATTGATGAAGATGATCCTTTCGTGAACACAGCTGAATTGAGAGCGGCCACCCAAATGTCAGTCGGTGAAATATCAGAACCGATCCAGGTGAAGGACGGGTATGCTATCGTGATGCTGAACGGAAAAAAAGAAGTTGAACCGGAAGAACGCAAGGCGCTTCGAGGCCGGGTGCGCAAAGACTTGGCTCTGTCGAAGACATCGCCTTTAACGGACTGGGAAGAGGCGCTGCGAAAAAAGTACAATGCGGCAATCAAGGATTCGGCATTCGCCGAACATCATGGATAATGAAGGGGTAATCGCAAGAGCGAGGGAGATGCTTGTTCTTGCGACTATCCCTTTTTTTATTTATAGAGGTAGTTCAAAAAGTCCCCTTTTGATCACGAAGTTTCTCAAGATGTGATTCGACATCGAATCTTGCACTCACTCTTGAAGTCCGGTGCTCATGTAGTCTCGCCTACACTGCGCTCCTCCTTCTTCGAGTTCTTGCAACCTTCTCGGTGCTGAAAAGTGTCCATTTTGAATTCGCGAATGATAGAGGTAGTTCAAAAAGTCCCCTTTTGATCACGAAGTTTCTCAAGATGTGATTCATTTCTGTTGCTCTCTTGACATTCAACTTGCGGATTGTTAAGATGGAATAAAACCAAGTGAATTAGTCGGAAATGAACGTTAATGTTGAGCCATGGGAGGGCTTCCATATGCCAAGAATCGTCAACAGTGTAACTGAATTGATTGGGGACACCCCGCTGGTCCGTTTGAACCGTATTGTGCCTGAGGGCAGCGCGGAGATCTATGTCAAGTTGGAATATCAGAATCCGGGGGCGAGCGTTAAAGACCGGATTGCAATTAGTATGATTGAAGTAGCCGAGCAGGAAGGGCGTTTAAAGCCGGGCGATACGATCGTAGAGCCGACAAGCGGCAATACCGGCATCGGTCTGGCTATGGTGGCGGCAGCCAAAGGATACAAGGCGATCCTTGTCATGCCGGAAACGATGAGCATTGAGCGCCGCAATTTGCTGCGGGCATACGGAGCCGATCTTGTGCTGACCCCAGGCTCAGAAGGAATGAACGGAGCGGTTCGCAAGGCGGAAGAGCTGGCGGAGGAGAATCCCTCTTATTTCATTCCGCAGCAATTCAAGAACCAAGCGAACGTGAAGATTCACCGCGAGACGACAGGGCCGGAAATTGTCGAGGCGATTCAAGCGTATGACGGCAAGCTGGATGCTTTTGTAGCGGGTATTGGTACCGGCGGTACGATATCAGGTACGGGAGAAGTGCTGAAGAGCAATTTCCCAGACATTCGTATCGTAGCGGTAGAGCCGGCAGCCTCTCCGATCTTGTCGGGAGGCAAGCCTGGAGCGCACAAGATTCAAGGCATTGGCGCGAACTTCGTTCCAGATATACTGAATCGGGAAATATATGACCAGATTATTGCAGTTGAAAATGACGATGCGTTCGAGATCGCACGCCAAGTGGCTAAGGAAGAAGGCATTTTATGCGGAATTTCCTCAGGTGCAGCCATTCATGCCGCATTGCAGGTCGCGCGTGAGTTAGGCGAAGGCAAGCGCGTCATTGCGGTTGTACCGAGCAATGGTGAACGTTACTTAAGTACGCCGCTGTTCAACTTTGAGAACTAAACATGCTTGACCTCCCCCTCGCGTTACGAGCGGCAGGGCGAACGGCGTTCGCTTGCAGCTTTGACGAGAGGGGGTTTTTTATGATTAAGGAAAGATTGCCTCTAAATTCGTCATCACAATGACTCCGATTGCGGGCCCTGAATTTTTGAATTACATTAATTTACAACATGTGACCTTTTCTTATGTGCCGACTTTGACTATACTATTTGTTAAGAAATAAGATGTTAAGCGACGGTGTGAGAATCAATGCCTTGAAGAGGTTGTTCAAAAAGAGCCCTTTTTGAACACGCACTTGAAGACATTTTTGATGGGGTGAACTAGTGGAGCAAGCAACTGTTGAGAGAGGATGGGCAGCGGTCACGCTTGAGCAGTGGCATCGCTTTGTGGAGGAAGGATATACGGTTCTTCCTTATGTGCTTAAGTTCGAGCTTCCGGCTGCTCAGGTGCGTATTCCTTCCTGGTTAGCCGCGTGGGAGGGGGCGGGCGAGCATGCTTTTGTATTGGAGAGCGGAAAGAGCGGAAGGTACACGTTCTTGGGCTTGAGCGCCGCATCGGTTATATCGGGCAAAGGTCGGGAAGCCTCGGTGTGGGAACCTCATCAGCCGACACAATCGCGCCAAGGAGATCCGCTTGAAATGATTCAACAATGGATGGCGCCATATCGTGCCCCACGTATACAAGAGGTCCCTAAATTTACAGGCGGCTGTGTCGGTTATTTGAGCTACGATGTTGCGCGTTCGATAGAGCGTCTGCCTATACTTGCCGATGATGACTTGGCTTTGCCAGACTATATATTTATGCAAATGAACGAATTGTGGATCGTCGATCAGACGGAGCATTGTCTTTATTGTGCGGTCATGACGACGGTAACCGATGGATCGTTATCTGCTAGATACGGTGCGGCAGAGCAGCGCGCGCATGCAATGAAGAGCCAATGGGACGATTGGTGGCAGGCATGCCAGCAGAAAGAGATGCAGGAGGAAGCGGAACGGCGTCAGCAGGCGCTAGAGGAAGGACTGTCCATTGACATTGAAGCGTTCGACGGGGTTCATACGGCGTTCCCCAAGGAACAATTCAAGGAAGCGGTCCGCAGAATCAAGAACTATATTAGCCAGGGCGACGTGTTTCAAGTGAACTTATCCATGCGTCAAATGCGCGAAATCAATGAATCGCCAGAGCGCTTGTATGAATGGCTCCGCGCATTGAATCCATCGCCGTATATGGGTCTGCTGCGATTCCCAGAGTTCCAGCTTGTCTCCTGTTCGCCTGAGCTGCTCGTTCGGGTAGAGCAAGGTGGGGTGAGTGCGCGGCCCATCGCCGGAACGCGGCGCAGGGGGCTCACTGAGGAAGAGGATGCTTTTATGTCTGATGAGCTCATCACTAATGAAAAAGAGCGGGCTGAGCATATTATGCTCGTTGATTTGGTGAGAAACGACTTAGGGCGTATATCGAGGTACGGTTCAGTGCGAGTCGAAGAGCTTATGGTGATCGAGTATTACTCGCATGTCATGCATTTGGTGTCAGAGATAAAAGGAACATTGGCGGCAGACAAGGATGCAATTGACGTCATTCGGGCCACCTTCCCAGGAGGAACGATTACGGGTGCACCGAAGGTGCGCACGATGGAAATCATCGAGGAACTGGAGCCTGTTCGGCGCGGGCCATATACCGGTTCGTTCGGTTGGATTGACTATAATGGAGATATGGAATTAAATATTATTATTCGTACATTGACGCTGAAGGACGGCATTGGACATATCCAGGCCGGAGCCGGCATCGTTATCGATTCGGATCCAGAGCGGGAATATGCGGAAAGCTTAAATAAAGCGAAGGCGTTATGGAAGGCCGTGCAAATGAGCGAGCGCGATGTAAGAGAGCGGACCCGGACGGCTAGGGTGTCTGCTGCATCAGATGAAGCAGGAAAAGAAATATAATATCCATGCTGTGGGGAGGATGAACGCAAGATGATACTGGTCGTTGATAACTATGATTCTTTCACGTATAACTTGGTGCAATATTTAGGGGAACTGGGCGAAGAGGTGCAAGTCTTTCGCAATGACGAAATTGATATCGAAGGAATGGAGCAGCTTAAACCGGATCATTTGCTGTTGTCTCCGGGACCGTGCACCCCGAACGAGGCGGGGATTACGCTCGACGTCATTGAACATTTCAAAGGCAGATTGCCTATCTTGGGCGTATGTCTCGGTCATCAAGCGATCGGACAGGCCTTCGGCGGCAAAGTGATCCGCGCTGAGCGGTTGATGCATGGCAAGACCTCTCCCATCCAGCATGAAGGACAATCGCTGTTCGCCGGATTACCTAATCCGTTTACGGCGACACGCTACCATTCACTTATCGTAGAGCGTGAGTCTCTGCCGGATTGCTTGGAAATCACCGCAGAGACGGCTGAAGGGGAAATTATGGGTTTGCGTCACAAGGCCTATCCTATCGAAGGTGTCCAGTTTCACCCAGAGTCCATCATAACTGACCACGGACATCAGATGCTGCGGAATTTCTTGAATGTGAAAGCAGGCGCATAAGATGAAAGTCGTTGGGTGGAACGGGGGGTTAGTATTGAGCGAACAAGCCGCGGTTCCTGTTATGGACCACGGCTTTTTGTACGGAATGACCTTATTCGAGACGATGCGGACGTATGGCGGCCGCCCGTTTTTATTAGAGCGCCACTTGAAGCGCTTGGCCGAAGCATGCGGTACGCTGGGGATTCGATATACGTTGGACGTGAATCAAGCCGAACGTCATATTGGCGAGGTGATGGCGGCCAATGGGTTGGAAGAGGCTTATGTTCGGTATACGGTGAGCGCAGGTGAGAACGGCTTTGGCTTGCCTGCAGGCGATTACGTTGCGCCACTTACTTTAGTTCTGACCAAGCCGCTTCCGTCTATGCCGGATATGCTGTATGAGAATGGCAAGCCGCTGCAATTGCTCCGGACACGGCGGAACGCGCCTGAAGCAGACATCCGCTATAAATCAGGCCATTACATGAACAATATTGTGGCAAAGCGCGAGCTGGCCGCCTGCCGCTCAGCCGAGCAGGGGGCGGAAGGGCTTATGCTGACCGCTGATGGCAAGCTGGCTGAGGGCATCGTAAGCAATGTGTTCTTTGTTGCGGGAGACCGGCTGTGCACTCCGGCTATAGAAGCGGGCATCTTGCCCGGTATTACGCGCGGATTTGTAATGGAACTGGCGCCAGCTTGCGGACTTCTCCCCGAAGAAGGAATGTATACGTGGGATGATCTGCGGCAGGCAGAGGAAATTTTTATTACGACATCTGTACAGGAACTGGTTCCGATTACTTCGTTATTGGATACGGACGGGAAATGGGTTCAAGTAGGTCAGGGACGAATTGGTTCATATACGGACAAGCTGCTGCAAATGTACCGTGCAGCGGCAGTAACTGTGCAGTGAAAATATGTTTCTGACGCATGGATGGACATTGGCGATTAGAGGAGATGAATGAAACATGCTGCAACCGACGTTTCGGCAGCGCACCTATCAATGGGACAATTGTTCCCTATCATTGGGCAGCCGCACGCTTGTGATGGGCATTCTGAATGTAACGCCGGACTCCTTCTCGGATGGCGGACGGTACAATCGGGTCGATCGTGCTATTGCCCATGTGCGGGAAATGGTCGCGCAAGGTGCGGATATCATCGATATAGGCGGAGAGTCGACACGGCCTGGCTTTGAACCTGTAGGAGCGGAAGAGGAATTAAGCCGGGTAATTCCGGTCATTGAGGCCCTTCATGCGGAGATGCCCCAAATTCCGATCTCGGTGGACACGTATAAGGCCGAAGTGGGGCGCAGAGCATTGGAAGCGGGCGCTCATATATTGAACGACATTTGGGGCTGCAAAAAAGATGAGCAAATGGCGCGTGCAGCTGCACAATATCAGTGTCCGATCATATTGATGCACAACCGTCCGGCAAGGCAGTACGATGATTTCGTGCAGGATGTGAAGCGCGACCTGCTCGAGAGTATCGCTATTGCGACGGCGGCAGGCGTTAAGGAAGAGAACATCTGGCTTGATCCCGGCATCGGATTTGCGAAGAACCTTGAAGACAACCTGACGCTCATGCATCATCTGGATGAACTTGGGGAACTCGGCTATCCCGTGCTTCTTGCTGCTTCCCGCAAACGGTTCATCCGTGATACGCTTGAACTTCCTGTTGATGAATTGGTCGAGGGGACGGCAGCCACTACGGCGCTTGGTATTGCGCAGGGCTGTCAAATTGTGCGTGTTCATGATATTGAAGCCAACGTGCGTACGGCCCGCATGTGCGATGCGATGCTGTATCCGCGCTGAAGCCAGCCGCACCCGCCGATTTATCTGTTCGGTTCATCCTAAGAGAAGAGGGGCTTATAAACATGATCAAGACTAAAGTAGAAGGATATGACCGCATGCAGCTTCATCGCATGGAATTTTTCGGTCGGCACGGAGTATTTCAGGAGGAGCGCGCCTTAGGGCAGCTTTGGTATGTCGATTTGGATTTGCAGATCGACTTGCGGCAAGCAGGCGTATCAGATAACTTGAACGATTCGGTCAATTATGCAGATATTTTCTATATGGTGAAATCGATAGTCGAGGAACAATCGTTCCAACTGGTGGAGGCGCTGACGGAACGGATTGCGGCGGCGCTCCTCGATGCTTACCCTAGAATCAACGAAGCGACGGTGCGCGTGACGAAGCCGCATCCTCCGTTTGACATTCATTTTCAAGGCTTGACCGTAGAAATGACGCGCGTGCGGGACCAGGATGAACAGTGCGCTGATGAGAGCGAGGCGTAACGATGGAGCGAGAAATAGAGCAAGGCGCGTCCAATTATGTATCGGGCGATGAGACGGGTCTCGTTATCGCATATATTGCGCTGGGAGCGAATATCGGTGATCGCGAATACTCACTGCACGCGGCGCTGACCGAACTGGATCGTCATCATGATATCAAGGTTGTTGCCTGCTCGGATATTTACGAGACGGATCCAGTCGGGTATGAGGATCAACCAGTATTTTTGAATATGACCACTTGCTTGGCTACTGCGCTTGATGCGGAGGCGTTGCTGCAAGTGATGCTGGATATTGAGAAGCAGCTTGGTCGGGTGCGCAACATTCGCAATGGTCCGCGCGTCATTGACTTGGACTTACTCTGGATGGAAGGCTGCAGCGTGAATACGCCCGATCTGACGTTGCCGCACCCTCGGATGGGCGAGCGTCTGTTCGTCATGGTGCCGCTTGCCGATATCGTGCCTGAATCGGATACGCAATTGCACGCATTCGTTCACCAGGCCTTGGGAACACTGGATGGAAAGGAAGGGATTCGGAAATGGAAACGAAGCAGCTGGCCAAGCGAATCCGCGCCTTCCGCAAGCTCAGGGGATTGACGCAGCAGCAGTTAGCCGATCGCGTGCGCATCTCCGTCTCCGTGCTCGGGGAGATGGAACGGGGACACCGCGAAATCGACGAGCGGACCATAATCAATATTTCCCGAGAATTAAATATTTCAAGGGATGAACTAGCCACACTACCCTCCATCCGGTAAAATGGAACTTTGGCAGCGTTACGCGCATGCAACAGCATTCAATGCACGAGTTGAAATAGATTAGTGAGAGAAAGGAGTGTGACCGAGATGCTGAAAATTGCAAACATCGAAATGAAAAATCAGGTCGTACTCGCTCCGATGGCCGGTGTATGCAATCCGGCTTTCCGGTTGATTGCGAAGGAGTTCGGCTGCGGCCTTGTCTGCGCCGAAATGGTAAGTGATAAAGCACTCGTTCACGGCAACGAGCGCACACGGGAAATGCTATATGTTGATGATCGGGAGAAGCCGCTTAGCCTGCAAATCTTCGGTGGCGATCGTCAGTCGCTGGTGGAGGCCGCCAAGATTGTCGATAAAGATTCCAATGCCGACATCATCGACATTAATATGGGATGTCCGGTGCCTAAGGTGACCAAATGCGACGCCGGGGCCCGCTGGCTCCTGGATCCGAACAAAATTTATGAAATGGTGTCGGCGGTTGTCGAGGCTGTCGAGAAGCCTGTTACCGTGAAGATGCGCATTGGTTGGGACGATGAACATATTTACGTCGTTGAAAATGCGAAGGCGGTAGAGCGGGCAGGAGGGCAAGCGGTCAGCGTTCATGGACGGACGCGCGAGCAACTGTACACCGGTCAGGCGGATTGGAGCTTCATTCGTCAAGTCAAGGAATCGGTATCGATTCCCGTCATTGGGAACGGGGACGTGTTCTCACCGGAAGACGCCAAGCGAATGCTTGAGGAGACAGGTTGCGACGGCGTCATGGTTGGCCGTGGTGCGCTTGGCAACCCATGGATGCTGTATCGCACGGTGGAATATTTGACGAATGGAACACTGCCGCCAGACCCGTCTCCAGCGGAGAAGGTTCGCATTGCGATCGTGCATATGGACCGCCTAATTGCCTTGAAGGGCGAGAAGGTGGCGGTCAAGGAGATGCGTAAGCATTTGGCTTGGTATTTGAAAGGTCTGCCTAGCGCCGCGCGCGTCAAGGATGCTATTATGGAAGAAACGCGCCGTGACGAAATGGTCCGCCTCCTGGATGATTATGTGGCACAGGTGGAGGAGCAAGGGGACGCGATATAGAAGGACAGGTATTCCACAGACTTGTTGCGAGAACCAGCAGGACACATATCGTGTCCTGCTCGATTTTGGTAAAAGCCAATTCATCAATAATAAGGCGGCACTGATTGGAACAATCGTTGAAGCAGAACTTATCGAAGCGTTTTCAAACGAGTGTGCCGTCTCATTGACTTTTACTAATCCATCCCATATAATTCAACAATAGAAAATTCGCCTCGGGCCTTGGCATGTGTAGCGCAACAATTTCAAGCGATGAACAAGCAAGTAAAGAAGTCATCATGTGGAAAAGACGCCATATGATGAAATAAGGTATTCGCATCGGCTGCATCGGAAGTGATCGCTGTCAGGCGGCCCGGAGGCCGGAGTGCGAAAATATTGATCATGACAGGAGAATCGGTAAGATGAGCGATAAAGAAGTCATTCTGACCCAGGACGGTCTGAAGAAGCTGGAGGAAGAGCTTGAAAACCTCAAATCCGTAAAACGTCGTGAAGTGGCAGAGCGAATTAAAGTAGCGATCGGCTACGGCGACATCAGCGAGAACTCCGAATACGAAGATGCGAAGAACGAACAAGCATTCATAGAAGGTCGTGTCATTACATTAGAAAAAATGCTTCGCAACGCGCGTATCATTAACAACGATGAGATTGATACGGATACGGTAAGCATCGGTTCTACAGTTATCGTTGAAGATTTGGAGTTCGGCGATTCAATGGAATACACAATTGTCGGCACGGCGGAATCCGATCCGCTGCAAAATCGGATTTCGAATGAAAGCCCAGTGGGCAAAGCTATTTTAGGCAAGCAAAAAGGCACGGTCGTAGACGTTAGCGTACCTGCGGGCGTGATTCAATACAAGATCATTGACATCAAGCGCTAATTGCAACGACAAATGCGCCGAATGTGCAGTGAATGAATGGTGAAGGACAGGCACAAGTGGATGAAAGCTTCCAAATGGAAGCTTTTTTCTCGATAAGGAAGAAGGCAGGCCGTTGCTGCCTTGCTTTGCGATTGAGAAATTTTCATGAAAAAAATTGAAAATAGAAATGAAAATCATATTGGGTGAACATTTATGCTCGCTATAATCCATTGGAGATCGTTCAGCATATAGCATTGAACGCATGCATAAGAAGGAGTGGAACGTTATGACGGACGTCGTCAATCAGGAAACCGAAATAAGCGAATTGTTGCAAATTCGCCGTAACAAATTGGACGAGCTGCGCAAATTGGGCATTGACCCGTTCGGTAAGAAGTATAACCGGACACATTCTGCCAAAGCAGTACTGGACAAGTATAACGACATGACGAAGGAAGAGCTGGATGAAGCGGGCGTGGAAGTGAGCCTGGCGGGCCGCATTATGGCGAAGCGCGGCATGGGGAAAGCGAGCTTTGCCCATATTCAGGATTTGACCGGTCGCATTCAGATTTATGTGCGTCAAGATACGGTTCCTGAACCGAAGTTCGAAGCATTCAGCATGCTCGATCTTGGTGACATTATCGGAGTGCGCGGTGTCATCTTCAAGACGAAGACGGGTGAGACAACGGTTAAAGTGCTTGAGCTTGAAGTACTGTCGAAGTCGCTGTATCCACTTCCAGAGAAATATCACGGTCTGAAGGACGTTGAGCTGCGCTACCGCCAGCGTTACGTCGATTTGATTATGAATCCGGAAGTACAACAGACGTTTATTGCGCGTTCGCGAATTATTCAAGCGATGCGACGTTATTTGGATTCGCTTGGCTACTTGGAAGTCGAAACGCCAACATTGCACACGATTGCAGGCGGGGCGGCAGCTCGTCCTTTCATTACACACCACAATGCGCTAGATATGCAGCTGTACATGCGTATTGCTATCGAGCTGCATTTGAAGCGGCTTATCGTAGGCGGTCTGGAGAAAGTGTACGAAATCGGCCGCGTATACCGCAATGAAGGGATATCGACTCGCCACAACCCGGAATTTACGATGATCGAATTGTATGAAGCGTATGCCGATTACGAAGATATTATGAATTTGACTGAGAACATGATTGCGCATATTGCACAGGAGGTTCTTGGCACAACGAAAATTCAATATCAAGGCCATGAGGTGGATCTGACACCAGCATGGCGCCGTGTCACTATGGTTGATGCGGTAAAAGAAGCGACTGGCGTCGACTTCTCCGTACAAATGACGGACGAAGAAGCGCAGCGTCTGGCGAAGGAACATAAGGTTGCGGTTGAGCCGCACTTTACATTCGGACATATCTTGAACGCGTTCTTCGAGCAATTCGTTGAAGAAACGCTCATTCAACCGACGTTTGTTATGGGACATCCGGTTGAGATTTCACCGCTTGCGAAGAAAAATGATCAGGATCCGCGCTTTACGGATCGCTTCGAGCTGTTCATCGTAGCACGTGAGCATGCAAATGCGTTCACAGAGCTCAACGACCCAATCGATCAGCGTCAACGCTTTGAAGCGCAGCTAGAAGAGCGTGAACACGGCAACGATGAAGCGCATGACATGGATGACGACTTTATTCGTGCATTGGAGTATGGTTTGCCGCCTACAGGCGGACTAGGCATCGGCGTCGACCGACTCGTAATGCTTTTGACCAATGCGCCATCTATTCGGGACGTGCTGCTCTTCCCGCATATGCGTGATCGCAGCAATTCATAATATGATTTATGGGAAGACCAATTCTCTGCGGAGAGTTGGTCTTTTTTTGTCGTGTGCTACGGAAGGTACTATTTTCTCGCTGTTGTGTCGGCTATTGTAGGAATCGGGTGGAGTCGTATGGGTTCAATACGGACGCTATTTATTGATGGGCAGTTCTCGTCCCGGTACGCTGCCATCCAATTTGCAGGGAATATGGAATGCCCACATCACGCCGCCATGGGAATGCGATTATCATCTAAATATTAATCTGCAAATGAATTATTGGCCTGCGGAAGTGACTAACTTGGCGGAATGCCACGAGCCGGTATTTGATTTGCTGGATCGACTGAGAAGCAATGGAAAACGGACTGCGCGCATACTGTACGGGGCGGATGGGTTCGTGGCTCATCATGCGACGAATCTATGGGCGGATACTTCACCGGTGAGCGATGTGGTGTCAGCGACGGTTTGGCCAATGGGTGGTGCTTGGTTGGCGCTGCATGCATGGGAGCATTACTTGTACGGTCAGGATGCCGTGTTCCTGCATGAGCGCGCTTATCCCGTTATGAAAGGTGCGGCGCTCTTTCTGCTCGACTATATGATGGAGAACAAGCAAGGGGAATGGGTAACGTCGCCTTCCCTGTCACCGGAGAATCGTAATCGTCTGCCGAATGGCAACAGCGGGACGCCATGGGTCCGAGCATGGATACTCAAATTAGCAGAGCTTTATTTGAAGCTTGTCTGCATGCAAGTGAACAATGGGAAAGCGAGGCAGGCTTTCGAGGACGGCTTCTAACCGCTCTGTCCAAGCTTCCGCCGCATCGAATCGGTCAATATGGACAATTTGCTGGAATGGGCCGAAGATGTGCAGGAGATCTGGGGCACCGCCATATTTCACATTTGTTTGCTTTGTTCCCTGCGGATGACATCACACCTTTTGCCACACCTGAGTTGGCCTAGGCTGCACGCCGCACGCTTGAGCGGCGGTTGGCGCATGGTGGGGGACATACGGGCTGGAGCAGGGCTTGGATTATTTTGTTCTGGGCTCGCCTGGAATGTGCTGAGCTTGCCTACGAAGATATATCGGCCTTGCTTCGTAAGTCGGTGCATCCGAACTAGTTCGGTGACCATCCGCCGTTTCAAATCGACGCCAACTTCGGAGGTACGGCAGAAATAGCCGAAATGCTTCTGCAATCGCACGGGGATGCGATAGCCTTCCTGCCTGCGCTTCCTAAAGCTTGGCCGAATGGAGAAGTACGCGGAATGCGTACACGGGGAGGATATGAAGTGGTTATGATATGGGGGGAGGGCCGTCTGAAGGAAGCGATACTTACCGCTATGCAGAGCGGAGCTTGTCGAATCCGCTCTTCCTATGATCTGATTATCCGCGAGGAAGGCAGTCAGGAAGGATTGCGTTTGGAGGCCTCGGTGAAAGGCAGGGCATGGAACGTGAGTGGCGGGAGGCGGTATTTCATTTCTCCTGTATAATGCATTTTCCTTCTATATAAGAAAGAAGTGGGATCGAACCGAGCTTGTTCCTTGAGTGGTCTCATGATTCGGTTCGTCCCAGCTAGGGTAATGGAGGGAAGAGGAGCAGGGATTTGAATGCCAAATCAAATTAATTTAAAGCAGTAATTTTTTACCTGTTGCACACTATTGAACGACGTGATATATTATAAAAGTCGCCGATGAGAAACACGGTGAACGAAGCGAAAGAGGCAATGAGCCGAAGCGCTGGAATGAAGATTGTTCTTTGAAAACTGAACAACGAGTGAAACGTTTGTGTAATAGAGGTTAACAACCTCGTCAGCAATACATGAGCAAG
>NZ_JAMAWB010000028.1:0-76324 GCF_023713585.1 Paenibacillus sp. MER TA 81-3 | reverse complement strand
AAATCTGTTTGGTGGCGATAGCGGAGGGGTTCCACGCGTACCCATCCCGAACACGACCGTTAAGCCCTCCAGCGCCGATGGTACTTGGACCGCAGGGTCCCGGGAGAGTAGGACGTTGCCAAGCAGACGAAATCCACTGACTCATGTCAGTGGATTTTTTGTATACAAGCACGCATACGCATCTGAATCTGCAGCCCTTCAAAATCTGGAAGCCCCTTCATAAATATGAAGTCTGGCAGTAGGCGGACCGTGCTAATTTTCATTTTGCAGCCAATTTGTTTGAGTGAAAGAATGGTACAGTGCGACCTTTCTCATACTAATTAGCAGTGATTTGATTTGTATACGTGGGGAGGACACTCTAGATTTTGAAAATTATTGAAAAACGTTGAAACAACCATTTCATTAAAAGCCACTTATTCTTGACAGCCTTATACCGCTTTGCTAAGATTGCAATAATATATTCAGAGAGATGACGTAAATCGGAGGACAAGCCCCGTCTCACAAGGGTTCGGCCGATGGATCGCCAATTTAAATCAAGGGAGGAACTTTCTGGTGTGGGAATCTAAGTTTGTAAAGGAAGGTTTAACATTTGACGATGTGCTGTTGGTACCGCGTAAATCGAGTGTATTGCCACGAGAAACAGATGTATCGACACGCTTAAGCAGCAAAGTGAAGTTAAATATTCCTTTGATTAGCGCAGGTATGGACACGGTTACCGAGGCTCCGCTTGCCATCGCAATTGCACGTGAAGGCGGAATCGGTATTGTTCACAAAAATATGCCAATTGAACAGCAAGCCGAGGAAGTTGACCGCGTTAAGCGTTCGGAGAGTGGTGTCATTACCAATCCGTTCTCTTTGTCGCCTGAACATACGGTAGAAGAGGCTGATCGCTTGATGGCCAAATATCGTATTTCCGGTGTGCCGATTGTCGATGACAATTATAAGCTGGTCGGCATTTTAACGAACCGTGACCTTCGCTTCGTGCATGACTTCAGTATTCTCATTAAGGAAGTTATGACGCATGATAACTTAGTGACGGCAGCTGTCGGAACGACGCTCGAGGAAGCGGAAGTTATTTTGCAGCAGCACAAGATTGAGAAGCTGCCGCTGGTAGATGAGACGAACACGTTGAAAGGTCTCATTACCATTAAAGATATCGAAAAAGCGATTCAATACCCGAATGCAGCGAAAGACGAGCAAGGGCGTCTCCTGTGCGGCGCAGCGATAGGGATTTCGAAAGATACGTATGAGCGTGCAGAAGCGCTTGTTCAAGCGGGCGTGGACGTCATTGTCGTCGACTCGGCTCACGGCCATCATATCAACATTATTGAAGCCGTCCGCAAATTGCGCGGCTTATATCCAGAGTTGACGATTATCGCAGGCAACGTCGCAACAGGCGACGCAACTCGTGATCTGATCGAAGCTGGAGCGTCCGTCGTTAAAGTCGGTATCGGACCAGGCTCCATCTGTACAACACGTGTCATTGCGGGTATTGGTGTGCCACAAGTTACGGCAGTGTACGATTGTGCAGCGGTAGCGCGTGAGTACGGCATTCCGGTTATCGCAGACGGCGGCATCAAATATTCCGGTGATATAACGAAAGCTATTGCGGCAGGCGCAGGCGCAGTCATGCTTGGCAGCTTGTTCGCAGGTACAGAAGAGAGCCCAGGCGAATCCGAGATTTATCAAGGACGCCGCTTCAAAGTATACCGTGGGATGGGTTCCCTCGGCGCTATGAAGCAAGGAAGCAAGGATCGCTACTTCCAGGACAATGACAATGAGAAGAAGCTCGTTCCAGAAGGAATCGAGGGACGTGTTGCTTATAAAGGGCCGCTTGCCGATACGATTCATCAGCTTCTCGGTGGCCTTAGAGCGGGTATGGGTTACTGCGGAACGAATAATTTGCACGAATTGCAAAACGATACGTATTTCGTCAAAATTTCGGGTGCAGGTCTTCGGGAAAGCCATCCGCACGATGTGCAAATTACGAAGGAAGCTCCAAACTATTCCTTGTAACTTGAATCATTTCGTGCAGATTCGACAAAGAAAGGCAGGGTATTACAACCCTGTCTTTTTTTTGCGTGTCCCGCTATGTTAGAATAACTTCATGTGGGATAATACAGGAGAGGAGTTGTCGTGGTGTTGAAGCACAAACAAACATCTAGACGTACAACATGGAAACGAGCGGTCGCGATTGTTACCGCATGTCAAATATTAAGCTTTGCCTTACTGCCTTCAGCAGGAATGGTGGTTGCCGAAGCGGCAGCAACTGCAGCGAAAGGGGAACAAGCTGCAGCGAAGAAAGATGCCTCGGCTCCAGCTCCGAAAGCGACGGCGACGTCACTCGGTTTGGAAGTGACCTCTGCAATCTTAATGGAAGCCAGCACGGGACAAGTGCTTGTAGATATTGATTCGAACTCGCCTAAGCCTCCGGCAAGCATGACGAAGATGATGACTGAGTATATCGTTATGGAAAAGGTAGAGAACAAGGAGCTCAGTTGGGACGACGAGGTGACAACGCTTGAGCATGCTTCCCTGACTGAAGGTTCCCGTATTTTCTTGGCCCAGGGAGATAAGCATAAGGTACGTGATTTATACATCGCCATGGCGATTGGCTCTGCCAATGATGCCACCGTCGCGCTGGCAGAACACATTGCGGGATCGGAACCTGAATTCGTCAAGCTGATGAACGAAACGGCGAAGAGATTAGGCATGTCTACGGCGCATTTCATCAACTCCACTGGACTTGGAAGGAATGATATGCCCAAGGACTATCGTCCTGAAGGCACTGATGAGACGGTAATGTCTGCAATGGACGTCGCCAAGCTTGTGCGTGCTATTGTCGTCGATCATCCAGAATTCAGCGAGTTCACGACAATTCAATCGTTTAAGTTCCGCGAGCGGGATCAGACGCCGATAACGAACTTGAATTGGATGCTGGAAGCGAACAAAAATATTACGAACTTCAAGCGGTACGCCTATCAAGGATTAGATGGAATGAAGACGGGGTTCACTGATCAAGCCAAATACACCTTTGCGGGTACGGCAGTGCGTGATAACATGCGCCTAATCTCGGTCGTTATGGGGACAAGCTCGAAGAGCGAGCGTTTCGTGCAGACGCAGAAGCTGCTTGACCACGGCTTCACCAGCTATGAGGTGAAGAGCGTCGTGGCTCCGAAGAAAGTCGTCGCCGGCGTGGAGGAAGCGCCGATTAAGAAGGGCGTCAAGACGCAAGTTCCGATTGTAACCGAATCGGGCGTAGCGTTTGTTGTGCCGAAAGGTGCCAAGGTAGACGACAAGATTACGCATGCCGAGAAGCTAATCCCGGAAAATGAGTTGGTTGCTCCGATTAAAAACGGGCAAAAAGTCGGAACGATTACCTTTACGTATAAAGATAAAGATGTGGAACAGAAACAAACGGTCAACCTGATCGCGTCAGAGGATGTGGAGAAGGGAAGCTGGTGGCGTCTGTTTTTCCGCGCCATTGGGGACTTTTTTGTAGATTTGTTCAAATCGATTAAAAATTTGTTCTAATCTGCACGAATAAAGGCAATCTATTTGTCAATTCCGACAATATTGGTTGTCTATCCTATGGCGTATCATGTAAAATAAGTGAATGAACCTTGATTTGGCAGGTCGTGTCGTCTATAGGACGATGATTCGTATCGGTTAAGTAACGGCAAGTTAATATGAGTAATGGCAGGGGGCATACAAAGATGGAAACAGGTACAGCTCGAGTCAAACGTGGTATGGCGGAAATGCAAAAAGGCGGCGTCATTATGGACGTCATGAATGCAGAGCAAGCAAAGATTGCGGAAGCGGCCGGCGCAACAGCGGTTATGGCCTTGGAACGCGTTCCTTCGGATATCCGTGCGGCGGGCGGCGTAGCCCGTATGGCAGACCCGACCATCGTCGAAGAAGTGATGAAAGTCGTCTCCATTCCGGTTATGGCGAAAGCGCGAATTGGCCATTATGTAGAAGCGAAAGTACTGGAGTCGCTTGGCGTAGATTATATTGATGAGTCGGAAGTATTAACACCGGCGGATGAAGTGTTCCATATCGACAAAAATGAATTCACGATTCCGTTCGTATGCGGCGCGAAAGACTTGGGAGAAGCGCTTCGTCGAATCGGTGAAGGTGCGGCCATGCTCCGTACGAAAGGCGAGCCTGGCACAGGCAACATCGTAGAAGCAGTTCGTCATATGCGCCTGATCAACAGTCAGATCCGCAAAATCCAGAATTCGTCGAAGGACGAGCTGTATGCGGAAACGAAAAATTTGGGCGTTTCCTATGATCTGCTGCTTCAAATTCATGAGGGCGGCAAGCTGCCGGTCGTTAACTTTGCAGCCGGCGGTATAGCAACACCATCGGACGCAGCGCTCATGATGCATTTGGGTGCGGATGGCGTATTTGTTGGCTCCGGTATTTTCAAATCGGACAGCCCAGAGAAGTTTGCACGCGCAATCGTGGAAGCAACGACGCATTATCAAGATTATGCCCTTATCGCGCAAGTATCGAAGAACTTGGGTACGCCGATGAAAGGGATTGAAATTTCAAAGCTGGCGCCGTCGGAGCGCATGCAAGACCGCGGCTGGTAAGACAGAAAGAAGGTCAATCACGGATGAACATCGGAGTGTTAGCCCTGCAGGGCGCTGTTGCAGAACATATGGGGAGCTTGGAAGAGGCAGGTGCCAAGGCGGTCGCCGTCAAGCGTCCGGAGCAGCTGGACGAGCTTCAGGGTCTTGTGATTCCCGGTGGTGAAAGCACGACGATCGGCAAGCTGATGCGCAAGTACGGCTTTATTGATGCGATTCGTGCCTTCTCGGCGCAAGGCAAGCCCATCTTCGGCACGTGTGCGGGTCTTATCGTCCTGGCTAACCATATTGAGAGTCAGCAAGGTCCGGAAGAGCCCCATTTGGGGCTGATGGACATGACGGTGCTGCGTAATGCCTTCGGACGCCAACGGGAGAGCTTTGAGACGGACCTGAATGTCCACGGCATAGATGAGCCGGTGCGAGCCGTGTTCATCCGTGCGCCGCTCATTAAAGCGGTGGGGGCTGATGTAGACGTATTGTGTGAAGTGAACGGTGAGATTGTAACGGCAAGACAGGGGCACCTGCTGGCTTGCTCGTTCCATCCGGAACTGACGGATGATGCTAATCTGCATCGTTACTTTGCCGAAATGGTTAAACAGCACCTGAACGTAGCAGGATAAGGAATAGCAAAACACCTTGACTCCGTTCCCCTTAAGGGTAGGGTTAAGGTGTTTTTATCGGAATACGATTGAAATTTGAAATGGCATAGATAGAAACGGTATGGCCTTGTCTCCAGAGAAAGGGCGGTTCAGCCGTTTCTGGCAGGAGGGACAGTCGGTGCTAGACATTAAGTTATTAAGAAACGAGTTCGGACGTGTGGAGCAAGCGCTGCAGAATCGGGGCAAGTCGCATGACATGATTGCTGGATTTCCTGAGCTTGACGCACGCCGCCGGGAAATGCTTCAAGAGACCGAGCAGTTGAAAAATCGGCGTAACATCGTGTCGCAGGACGTGGCGAAGAAAAAGAAAGCTGGGGAATCGGCTGACGACCTCATTATCGAAATGCGTGAAGTCGGCGATCGTATTAAAGCGTTGGATGAAGACATCCGTTTAATTGAAGCGCAGATGGAAGAAATGACGCTAGCGATTCCGAATGTTCCCCATGAGAGCGTGCCTATCGGTCTGTCGGAAGATGACAATGTGGAAATCCGTCGCTGGAACGAACCGAGATCATTCGAGTTCGAAGCGAAGGCGCATTGGGATTTGGCACAGGACTTGGGCGTGTTGGACTTCGAGCGAGCAGGCAAGGTGACGGGCTCGCGCTTCGTATTCTACAAAGGAACGGGTGCGCGTCTAGAGCGTGCGCTAATTAGCTTCATGCTGGATGTGCATACGATGCAGCACGGCTATGAAGAAGTGCTTCCACCGCTTATTGTGAATCGTGACAGCTTGGTCGGCACTGGTCAGCTGCCGAAGTTCGAAGAGGATTTGTTCAAGCTGCAGGGCACGGATTATTATCTCATCCCAACGGCAGAAGTGCCGGTGACCAACTTGCATCGGGATGAAATTCTCAATCTGGAAGACGTTCCGCGTTATTATACGGCGTACAGTGCATGCTTCCGTTCTGAAGCGGGTGCTTCAGGAAGAGATACACGCGGCTTGATTCGTCAGCACCAGTTCAACAAGGTTGAGATGGTGAAGCTGGTGAAGCCAGAGGATTCGTATGCAGAGCTGGAATCGTTAACAGAACATGCCGAGAAAATTTTGCAGCTGCTGAAGCTCCCATACCGTGTAATGGCTCTCTGTGCAGGAGACCTTGGCTTCAGTTCGGCCAAAACGTACGATCTTGAAGTGTGGCTGCCGAGCAGCGGCACCTACCGTGAGATTTCGTCGTGCTCCAACTTCGAAGATTTCCAAGCGCGCCGCGCGAACATTCGTTTCCGCCGCGACACGAAGTCGAAGCCGGAATTCGTGCATACGTTGAATGGCTCGGGCCTTGCTATCGGACGTACGGTTGCGGCTATTATGGAGAATTATCAGCAAGCAGACGGATCGATTGAGATTCCGGAAGTGCTTCGTCCTTACATGGGTGGCTTGGATGCCATTCATCAGAAGAAATAGGAAACAGTAATAGTTGCATAATAGACAGAATCATGATAGAATAATGACTGTTCGAATTTGCTTTCGGACAGTCATAGTTCGGAGAGGTACCGAAGCGGTCATAACGGGGCGGTCTTGAAAACCGTTAGGGTGCAAGCCCACGTGGGTTCGAATCCCACCCTCTCCGCCATTATACTTTGTAATTGGAACCCACATCTTTTTTAGATGTGGGTTTTTTGCTGTATAAAATAATGACCTCATCCGCAAACTGTTATTGAATAGTGGAGGTGTGGGTCTTATGAATAAGGAAGAGGCAGTGCAAGTTGATCAATCGCGACTCGTTAATGAATGGCAGCAGACGCTGCCGAGAAAGCTGGAACAGGGAGACAGAGCAACTGTCTTGCCAGACGGTGCGAACCCGCAAGGACTTCTTATCCATATCGATACCGCAGGCCGTCAAATGTACTCGTTCGACTTCCAGTGTGCCTATGTGGACTCCCGGGAAGTGGATTTGCAATTACTTGATGTGGAACGGGACGGCTTGCATGTGGATGAGCGCACGCAGGTTATTCAGGAGCTGGCACAGAACTACATGCGGCATATTCATGAATGCGCACAAGAATTGCACGATGTAACACACCATGGAGAATCATGACTCAGGAGGAATGAACATGACGAAAGCCAAAGGCCGCTTGGACAAAAACTTGAGCGGTGTGGTCAAAGATTTGGATGCGGCGCCCGTCAACAGTCATCAATCCCAGCAAATACAGCAGGATCGGAATGATCGCCGTCATCAGGATGCGTTGAATCATGACAAGCCAACTGATTTGGAGCATTTATAATACACTGTAGAGAGGAAGCGACGAAGTTATGAGCAAGTCGAAATCGGTTCCGGTACCAAGTGCGGCTAAGAATCAATCTAACCGCCATCACGCAGGCAATGAGCGCGGTGCAATGCAAGAACCGCTATCAGGTTCGAAGAAAGTGAAAAATGGCAACCACGTGCATCACAACAACCCGGAAGGGTGAGGAACGGACTGTACGGCACATCCTGAAATTTCTTTGATGAAGAGCATGGTTTTTTCCCGCGATATGGGGAAAGTTCCGCGCTCTTTAATTTTTTTACAGGAAAATTGATCCGTTAGGTCCATTCTTGCCTCTGAGTTCGGTATAATAATATTAGTAACAAAAAAGTAACTAAAGAGAGGTGAACGCGGTGACCAAACCCAAAAATGAACATGATCAATCAGATCGAAGCGTTTTATCACAGCACTCAGCCGAGATAGCTGCGGCTCAGGAGCAGAAAGAGATGGAGCAGGCCATTGAGCAGCTGACCGCGATAGAATCCGCAGCGATTGCGTCCGTACAACGTCAGCAGCATACGAGTATAGGGCTTTTGAAGCTACTGAAACGTATAATCTTTGTTAGTATTGGTGCCGTGCTGATGGGGGTGGGCCTAGAGCTGTTTCTTGTGCCGAATCAGATTACGGACGGCGGAGTGACGGGGATTTCCATTATTTTATCACATATTGCAGGTGTTCCGCTTGGAGTATTTTTGTTCATTCTGAATCTGCCATTTCTCATTATGGGGTATAAGCAAATTGGCAAAACATTTGCCCTCACGACGCTGCTTGGAGTTGCAATTATGTCGTTAAGCACGGCGTTGTTGCATCCTGTAGCGGCATTTACAGAGAACACGTTTCTTGCAGCTGTATTCGGAGGAATTATTCTTGGAATCGGCGTAGGACTGGTCATTCGCTTTGGCGGATCGTTGGACGGTACGGAAATTGTGGCCATTTTGCTGAATAAAAGGACGCCTTTTTCTGTCGGCGAAATCGTCATGTTTTTCAACCTGTTCATTCTATCCAGCGCTGGATTCGTATTTGGATGGGACCGGGCAATGTACTCGCTTATTGCCTACTACGTCGCATTTAAGATGATTGACATTACATTGGAAGGTTTAAACGATTCCAAATCGGTCTGGATTATTAGCGACAATCATAAAGCGATTGGTGATGCGCTGTTGAGCCGCCTTGGCCGCGGGGTAACGTACATGCAGGGAGAAGGCGGATACTCGGGTGATGAGAAGAAAGTCATTTTTACTGTTATTACCCGGCTGGAGGAAGCCAAGCTGAAATCTATTGTGGAAGAGCATGATCCGCAAGCATTTCTGGCGATTGGCAACATCCATGATGTGAAGGGCGGGCGCTTTAAGAAGAAAGATATTCATTAGAGTGGGTATAAATAGGACGCATTGCGCATGTCAATGAGAATGTTCACTAAATATATTTCTAAGGAACTATATTCAAAATCATACGTATAGGTTAATATGTATTGGGTTAATTTAGACACCATTTAAATGGATAGGGGAGCTGAATTCAATGAACAGATGGATGAAGGGCGCGTTGGCCATGGTATTTGCCTTCGCCTTAATTATCACGGGTTGCGGTGCGAAGAGCAATCCGAAGGAAGCGGTAGAAGGCGCTTTTGGCAAGTCGCTCGAAATGAAATCATATTCTTTTAATAGTTCGATTAAAATTGATGATTTCTTAGTAAATGCAGCAAGCACCACAACGGATCCGAATGCGCAGATGGTAATAAGCATGCTGAAGAACGCCGAGTTGAGCGTGAACGGTGTCATGCAGCAGGAACCGCTGCAGATGGAAGCGAATCTGGAAGTTAACTTGAAGGGCGATATGGCATTAACCTTTACACTTCCAATCGTCATGAACCAAGATAAGATCTGGGTGAAGGTACCTAATATTCCGACCCTTCCACTTCCGCAAGATCTAGTCGGCAAATTCATCGAGATGGATTTGAAACAGTTGGCTGAAGAGACAGGCGAGCCGCTTCCGACGGCAGCTGACATGAAGACGATGCAGAATTTCTCAAACGACTTGTTCAAAGCGATTGTAAGCAAATTCGATGAGAAGACATTCTTCTCAAAGGTAGACAAGAAAGATGCTGGTTTGCCGGATACAGTAAAAGCAAAGGAAATTGTAAAGTTCAACGTAACGAATGAGAGCTTTGATCAATTCATGACAACCTTTGTAAAGGACGCAGTTCCAGCTTTGACAGAAGTGGTGAGCAAAGAAGAATATCGCAAGCTGCTCAAATTGGAACAATCTGACATTGATGCAATGAAGAAAGATCTTCAGTCTGATGATAACGAGCTGAAGAAGGGCATCGAGGAAATCAAGAAAACGATGAAGATTAACGAGTTCAGCATGACGACGGCGATTGATAAAGATCAATTCCCTGCGTATCAGCAAATCGTAGCGAACCTTGAGTTTACAGAGGATGGCCAGCAGGCGAAAGTAGCTGCTCGCATTACAAACGAATACACGAACATTAATGGAAAAGCGGATTTCAAAATCGGCATTCCAAAAGATGTGGTAACAATGGATCAACTGCAACAAATGTTCGGCGGATATTAATATCGTCGTCAAAAACCGACCCTCCAAGTGGGTCGGTTTTTTTGTTGGTGTCGCCCAGCATGGGCGTTATCTACAGGGTGCAAGTCCCGAGTGACGAAGGCAGTAGTAGTCATTAGCTTAAGACAAGGGTGTCTACCGCGAGGTGGAATCTGAAGGAAGTCGGCGGCAAACCTCCGGTTCGAGGAACACGAACCTCATATAAGGCTAACGTTCGTTGGATGAGGCTGCCAACCAAGTCAAAGTCCATACTGCCGAAGGAAAACGAGAGTAAATGAGGCGAATAGATGGAGGGAAAGATAGCGTTCTTACCTGGGGAGGTCTGTACGAAAAGCGGGGCAAACTCCGTAACCCTACTTGTGAAGGTAGGCTGAGCGTACAGAAGTCAGCAGAAGCCATAGTACGCAGGCTGTTGCAACAGCCTGCGGAAGGGCCGAACATGAAATAGGTATAGGTATTTGTACATCAAGGCGTTCAGGATGGGCGATGAAAGCAGAAAAAAACCGAAAGGACCTGACTGAAGGAGGAAGCGGTGAATCCCGTGTGGGACTTCGGCAGGGCAGAGCTCACCACTGGCACAAGAGGAAGGTACAAATCACGCAAGGAGTTGTACCGAACGGTACGTACGGTGGTGTGAGAGGTCGGGGGCTAGCCGCCCCCTCCTACTCGATTTGTTGATGTGACAGGGCATGTGCGCTTTCTCTAGGGTGATCCCATGACATTGTACCCCAGTATACAAGAAACTACATCTTTTTCCTTTGAAATCCTTGAAAACAGCGCTTACATGGATTAAATACAACGTTCCTTTAGTTTGTACACTATCTATTCCTTGAATAATGGAGCACAATGAATTAAAGCGCTTACATAACAAAAAAGGAGTTAGAATTCACATGAAGAAGAAGCATACGCCATGGAAAGTCTTGCTCGCAACAACACTCCTCTGCAGCTCTTTGACTGCATTTGCTCCAAATGCTTTTGCCGAACAACCGTATTCGCCGTATTGGTTCCCCCAAGAACTGAAGCAATGGGAGCCTGGCGAAAACAAAGATGATATATTCAACAAATCAAGCATTCCGCTCGCAGATCGTTTTAAAGGCAAGCCCGTCAATGGAACGGCGTCGCCGGACCGCAGCGTCACTCATTTGGCTAGTATGCAAGCGCATACAATTGGGTTCCCTTCCCAAGGCTCAGATGACTTTCACGCATACGCATTCGGGTATTGGCAGTACATTGATCAGTACGTTGCATGGGGCGGTTCTGCCAAGCAAGGTATCATTGTAGCACCAAGCGCAGACATCATCGATGCCGCGCATAAGAACGGCGTTCCGGTGCTCGGCACCATATTCTTCCCGCCGAACGCTTACGGCGGCGATATCGAGTGGCTGCGTGAAGTCATTCAAGAAGAGAATGGCCGCTTTCCGATTGCTGACAAATTAATTCAAGCCGCTGAATATTACGGATTTGACGGATGGTTCATCAATCAAGAGACGCATGATGGCACCGAGGAAGATGCCGCTAAAGTTCAGAAATTCATGAAATATTTCCAAGAACATAAACCTGCGAACATGAAGCTGCTCTGGTACGATTCGATGGTCAAAGACGGTAATGTCAGTTGGCAGGATGCTCTGAACGAGAAGAACGAATCGTTCTTGCAGGACGGCAGCCAACGCGTGTCCGACAACATGTTCGTCAACTTCAACTGGTTCAAGAAAGGCACTGTCGCCAGCTCCATTGACAAAGCCCAACAATTGGGTCGACAGCCTCAAGACCTGCTGTTCGGCATCGACGAGCAAGCAAGCGGCTTCAACCCAAACTGGAACAAGCTGTTCGAACAGAGCAAGGACGCTTCTGTGGGCTTGTACCGTCAAGACTGGACGACGTTCCATAACTCGGAGGATTCGGAAGATTTCTATAACAAAGAGAGAATGTATTGGGTTGGCTTGAACGGCACGCCAGAACGTCCGGTCAAGGACGGCAAGGATTGGAAAGGCGTCTCTAATTACATAGCGGAAAAGTCCGTCGTCAACGACATGCCATTCGTGACGCACTTCAACACGGGTCATGGCAAGCAGTTCACTGTTCAAGGCGACGTCGTGTCCGACAAGACATGGAACAACTTGAGTCTGCAGGACATTATGCCGACATGGCGCTGGATTACGAAGAGCGACGGCGACCCGCTGAAAGCGGGCTTCGACTTTGACCGCGCATATTACGGAGGAAGCTCATTGAAGCTTGAAGGACATCTGTCGCCACAGAACAGCACGACTGCGAAGCTGTACGCTGCAGACTTGACGGTAAGTGAGCCTACTGTCGTATCCGCAACCTATTTTTCAAATGCGAGCAATTTCGACGTGAAGCTTGGACTCACCTTCAAAGATCAACTGAATGATGTCGTCCTTGTCGATCCGGAAGGCATTGCAGATAGTGCACTAGCCGTTCAGCGGACTGTTACGGCTGCGACTTATCGCCAAGTTTCTGATCTAGCTGCCAGACATGCTGCGGACACGTTAACAGCGACAACACCAGCAACTGATCTGGAACACACTGCTTCCGTAACGGACAGCGTGTACAAGCCAGGACAATGGAATACGATAAAGTTCTCATTGAAACCTTTTGCAGGGCGTGAAATTTCCGAGGTGTCCCTATATGTAGGCAGCAAGCAGGACATTGCTGATTTCTCCGTCAACATTGGTGAATTGTCCGTGTATAACGAATCGAAGCAAGCTGTTCTTCCGGGTGTGACGAACTTATCCGTTATCGACAACGAAGTGAAGGAAGGCATTTATAGCGATATTCGCTTATCTTGGGATAAATTGTCCGGTGATGTGCACCACTACGAAGTGTACCGGGTGAATCAGGACGGTTCGAAGGCGTTCTTAGGCGCGACGCCGAATTCAGCATACTACGTATCGAACATTCGCCGCGAAGGCAAAGAATCACATTCAATGCTCCAAGTCGTTGCAGTTAGCCCGCAATTCACACGTGGCGAGTCAACTCGAATCAACATGGAATGGCCGGCTTATCCGAAGCCTAGTGCTGACTTCACGGCAGAGCATGTCATTGTCGAGCCAGGCGAAGCTGTGAAGTTCATCGATAAGTCTTCCGAAGTAACGGAAGTTCGCAGTTGGGAATTTCCAGGCGGTACACCTTCGTCCAGCACGGATGTGAACCCCGTGGTCGTGTATGACAAGGAAGGAACGTATCCAGTTATCTTGACCGTCAAAAATAGCGAGGGCGAAGACGTGAAGCGACAAGAGCAATTCATCCGCGTCACTCGAGATGAAGTTGCGCTGGCCCGCAACTTGGCGCTCGGCAAGAAGGTTACCGCAAGCAGCTTCGTCAGTGACGGTGAAGCGCCGAAATTCGCTGTGGACGGCAAAGTGACAGACAACAGTAAATGGTGTGCCGTATATACGACGAAGGACAAGTTCCCTCACTGGATGGTCGTGGATTTAGGGAAAGAATCGAAGCTGAGCAAATTTGTCATTCATCACGCAGAAAGCGGTGGCGAAGGTCCATCCTTGAATACACGAGGATTCAAGATTCAACTCAGCAATGATGGGGAGAATTGGACGGATACGGTCACGGTGACGGATAACAGTTCGGCTGTATCCACACATCAGATTCCGCTGACAAATGCGCGTTACGTAAAGCTGATTACGACGCAACCGTCTCAAACCAGGGCAGACGTTGCTGCGCGCATTTATGAATTCGAAGCTCACGGCGTCTATGCGAAGACAACAGACGGCGATGGCAACTTGGGCGACAACGGTTCAAGCGATAACGAAAATAGCAGCAACAACGGTTCAAGCGACAACGGAGACAGCAGCAACAGCAGCTATGACAGCACATCGTCTATGACCGTTACGCCGACACCGGATACGACAACTGACAAAACCGGTGACAAACCCGGAGACAATACAGCAGGCGATAAAGATACAAATGATACAAAGCAGCCTGTTACATTTACTGATTTGAACGGACACTGGGCACAGGACGCGATTCAACGTCTGGCTAAAGAGCAGGTTATCACTGCTTATCCAGATGGCACGTTCAAGCCGCAGCGAAGCATGACGCGTGCGGAAGCGGCAGCCATGTTCGCGCGAGCGCTGCAATTGAACCCGGGCCAAGCAAGCGCTATCCAATTTGCCGATGTGACTGGAGATTATTGGGCAAAAGGGTTTATCGAAGCCGCAGCGCAGCAAGGCATCATCGTGGGCAATGATGCGAAGCAGTTCAAACCGAACGATTCGATTACACGCGAAGAACTGTCCGTGATGATCGTTCGCGCACTGAAGCTGACCGACGGCGCGCAAGTATTAACGTTCACTGACCGTGATGCCGTAGCACCGTGGGCACACGAAGCAGTGAAGATCGCAGCAGGCCATAATCTCGTGAAGGGCTATCCGGACGGAACCTTCCAACCGAAGCAATCCGTCAGCCGGGCTGAAGCGGCCCTTGTGATGAACCGTGTTATGGATAAGATGAAATAGTATGTGTTTCAATATAAGCCGCCTCCCGGGCCATCTACTGACTCGGGGGCGACTTTTTTTATTATTCTAATCTGAATCTTAACCTTCGGCATACAGGAGCGGCAGTGAGGCAATGACATTTGACTCGGCTGTGTCGTAGATAAGATAGTGGATTCAGGAAGAGGGAGCGTTTACTCCTTTTTACGCAGACGGCGAAAAAACTGGGTCAGCATCGCCGCGCATTCGTCACGCAGTATGCCATCGATCACGTCCGCACGATGATTGAAACGGGACTCCTGCAGCAGATTCATAAGCGTTCCTGCGCACCCTGCCTTCGGATCAGTCGTCCCGTAGACGACACGTGGAACGCGTGACTGCACGATGGCTCCCGCGCACATCGGACACGGCTCCAAAGTTACGTATAATGTGCAATCGAGCAGGCGCCATGCCTGCAAGGCTTCGCTCGCTTGTCTTATGGCAATCATCTCGGCGTGGGCAGTGGAATCAAGCGTCGTCTCGCGCAGATTGTAGCCACGCCCTATGACGTCATCTCCGTGGACGACGATAGCGCCAATAGGAACCTCACCGATGGCTTCGGCTTTCTTCGCTTCTTCCATTGCGATACGCATCCAATGCTCGTGCTGCTTCATATCTTGCGGTTCAAGTGGTTGCATGTTCAAGCCAAAAACTTCCTTTCTTGGACAACGTTTCAGACTCGGCTAGAGGGTAGACGCCGAGGTGTGCAAAAGTCTAATCGTTATTCCCCGAACAAATATTCGTTGTTAACACTCTGTGTACAAGTATGTGGATAAGTATATATTTACTCACACTATTATACACATATTATCCATAACTGTTCACATTATGTGAATAAGTTGTTGATAACTATTTTTTGGCGCATAATCATACTCTGAACGCTACAATTATACTCTCATCCAGCAGTATTATCCAAAAACGATAGACAAATCGCTGCAAATTAAGATATGATTCGTAGAGAAGCTACAAATAAATACAACATTTGTCAGGAATATTCGTCATTATGAACAGGCGATAAGATAGACCTGATAGAGGTGAAGCATGCGACTTTCAATCAAAGCCAAGTTATCCATCTCCATATCCATCATTGTACTCGTTGTTCTTCTGCTTCATATGGTCCTCACCTACAATGTCACCAAGGACAAGCTTATCGAAGAAATACAGCAGCGTATGAACGTAATTGCACAGCAAATCAATGTATCCGTTCAGCAATCTCGATTGACCGCCAAGTCATTTGAAGTACAGCTAGCAGAAAAGCTGCAAATGGCTTCCATGTATGCAGCGGGTAAACTCCCTCCCCGTATCGACCAAGTATCAAATGAGCAACTACAGTCGATCTGTAAAGACCTAGGCATCTCCCATATGTCCTTGCTTCGTGCGGTGCCTGACAGCAGCGATATTATTATAGAGCGTTCTTCGGATCCAAGCGAAATCGGGATGTCCACAAAAAAATGGGGATACTGGCATACAGCATTTCAACAGCTGCTTGAGGCGCAACAAGTGTCGATTGCAAAAGGGGAGAAGTTGAAGAATTTCTGGTCCGGTCCATTTGATGTATCCACGTCCAACCCGAATCATATTGATAAATGGGGCTACTATTACGATGGCAAGCGGGATTATATCATTAATCCTTATATCCGCGATGATCGAGTGGATACGTTTCTTGAACTGACGAAGCCGGATAATCTAATCGAGCGGACGGTCAAGACCCAAGCGAGCGTCATTGAAATCGCTGCGCTCAACCCGGAGACATTCGACAGACCGCCGAAATTGACCGTGCGTCACGACGGCATTCAATTTGTTCGTCAGCAGGACAGTGCAGTGCTATATGGGAGCTATAATCTAAAGCATGGCCATGACAAGCAGTATGTGGATGAAGCGCTGGAGCAAGCGAAGCCGTTGTTCTACGAAGGACAGTTCGGTAACAGGACTATCATTAAAGGGTTCATCCCGATCCACGCTGAGAAGCCATATGTGTTGAATATTGCGATGGATTCCGATTCGCTCATGGCGACGCTGCATGATCAATTGATGCGGAATATCGCGATAGGCGTCGTACTGTTGGAGATCGTTCTCATTAGCAGTTATATATTGTCTGGGATGCTGATTCGTCCGATTCAATCAATATTAAATAAAGTAAACATGATATCGGTCGGTCATTTTCATACGAAATTGAACATTGAGCGCAAGGACGAGCTCGGACTTCTTGCACAGCGGATTAACTCGATGGCACGTAATCTGGATATGTCCACCGAACGGCTGCGGACATTGTATGAGGAGAACCGGGCGATGAAGGAACATCTGGAGTCATTCATCAACCAATCGAAAGATGCGATTCATGTGACGAACTTGCATGGACAAATCGAACGTGTCAATCAAGCGTTTGTCGATATGTACGGGTGGACGACAGACGAGGTAATCGGCAGTTCGCTGCCCAATATACCTGAGCACTTGCGAGACGAAGAACGCAAGATCGAAGAGTCGCTGCATGCGGGCGATCCCGTAAGTATCAGAGAGACGACGCGGCTTACGAAGGATGGGAACCTGCTCGATGTAAGTGTCAGCACGTCGCCAATTTATGACGAAGCGGGTGAATGCATCGCTTGGGCGAGCATTACACGGGATATGACGAACCGTAAGCGGATGGAAGAGCTGCTCAGACGCTCCGAGAAGCTGACGACGGTCGGGCAATTGGCAGCGGGCGTCGCGCACGAAATCCGCAACCCGTTGACGACGCTGCGCGGATTTTTACAGCTGCAGCAGCAGACGAAGCGGATGAACGACGGGCACGTGGATATGATGCTGTCGGAATTGGACCGGATTAACCTCATCGTCAGTGAATTTCTCATTTTAGCGAAGCCGCAAGCAGTAAGCTTCCAGGCGAAGGATGTTCGTATCATATTGCAGGAGGTTCTTTCTCTATTAGACAGTCAAGCGCACTTGTATAACATTGAATTCGTGAAGCATTTCGATCAGGAAATTCCGTTGGTTAATTGTGAAGAGAATCAGCTTAAGCAGGTGTTCATCAACATTATTAAGAACGGAATGGAGGCAACGCCGAGCGAAGGGGAGATCGAGCTGCGCGTGGAGGCTCGGGGAACCAATGAGGTGGTCATTATCATTAAAGATTATGGCATTGGCATACCAGCAGATCACCTGGCTCGTCTGGGTGATCCGTTCTTTACCAACAAAGAACAGGGAACTGGTCTTGGCTTAATGGTCAGTCAACGCATCATTCATAATCATCGGGGAACAATGGACATTACGAGTGAGCTGAATCAGGGAACAGAAGTAACGATTGCACTCCCGGCAGTGGAAGTTGTGGAAGATCAGAAGACGTCGTGCCCGCTTCTACGGAGTGGAGCTCCAATGTAAACAAATACAGGGTGCCCTGCCGTACACGATAATGATTTTATCGCATACGTGCAGGGCACCCTTATATGGAAATGCATGCATACATTGAGTTAGTTTCCGGCCGATTCGTTTTCGGAACCAGCGCCGCTTTCGCCGCTTCCTCCGGGAGCCTGCTTGTCCGTAAATTTGCGCAGTACAGATACCTCGACGCGGCGGTTCTTCGCCTTGCCTTCTTCCGTGGCATTGTCTGCAACCGGATGATATTCGCCCATCCCCACGGCCTTGAACAGCTTAGGGTCGATACTCGAACGCTCCAGCACGACCTTCATAAAGCTGAGCGCCCGCGCTGAGCTCAGATCCCAGTTGGACTCAAAGCGGCTGTTCCGTATTGGACGATTGTCGGTGTGACCACTAATTACTATCTCATATCCTTGATACTGCTTCAGCATATCTCCAATAGTGAGGGCGAGTTGCTTCGAATCCTTCTTCAAGCTAGCTTTCCCCGAATCATAGAGCGCGCTATCCTTAATCGTGATCTTCAGCTCCGAATGATTCAGCTTCGTGTTGAGCTGGTCGGACAATCCGTTGCTGGCAATATAATTGTTCAACTTGCTTTGAAGTTGTTCCAGCTGCTCCTGCTCATGCTTTGCTTGCAGCATATATTGCTCCTGCTCACGATTGCGGGATTTGGACGAGTTAGGTTCGAATTCGCCCGATCTGGAGCTGTTCGACCGTATGACCGCCGCTTCATCCAATATACCTACGCCGCCGGTGTTGAAGGCGACATTGAATGCCTGGCTCATCTGTTCGAATTTCTTCGCATCTACCGCGCTCATACCGTATAACACGATAAATAGGGCAAGCAGCAGTGTTAAAATGTCGGCATAGGGTATAAGCCAAGATTCGTCGACATGCTCTTCGTGAGGACGGCTGCGCTTCTTACTCATTGCGAGCCGCCTCCTTTAACCCCATTTCAGCGCGTTCCTTCGGAGTCAAGAAGACAGACAGCTTCTGGTTAATGGCAATGGTCGACACTCCCGATTGAATCGACAACAATCCTTCTACCATCATGAGACGAATTTCGATTTCACCGTGTGACAGGCGCTTCAGCTTGTTAGCAATCGGGTGCCACAGCACATAACCGGTGAATATCCCCATCAGCGTTGCGACGAAAGCCGCGGCGATAGCCTTGGCCAGATGCTCCATCTCGGACATATCCGCCAGAGCGGCGATCAGCCCGATAACGGCGCCCAATACCCCCAGCGTCGGCGCATACGTTCCGGCTTGGGAGAAGATTAATGCACCCGCACGGTGACGTTCTTCCGTCTCGTGGATATCTTCCATCAACACATCCCGAACGAACTCCTGATCGTTACCGTCAATAATCATTCGCATTCCATTGCGAAGGAATTCATCGGGAATATCGTCAATATGCGACTCCAGTGCCAGCAAGCCTTCGCGGCGGGTAATGCTGGCCCATTCCATAAACATTTGAATCAGTTGAACTCGGTCGACGAGCTGCTGTTTTTTAAATGTCAGGCCAATAAGTTTCGGAAATCTCTTCAACTCTTTCATCGGGAAAGCAATGAAGAGCGAAGCCGCTGTACCGACAAAAATAATCATAATAGCGGCGGGATTCATCAGGTTTGATAAAGGAGCCCCTTTGAAATACATACCGACCGTAACGGAGACGATACCAAGAATAAGACCAACAATAGTAGATAGTTCCATGTTTCCCTACACACCTCATCCATGAGTATAATGTGCTTCCTGCGTCCCGCATTCGACAGCGTTCAACGGAATGCGCGAAAAAAATGATGCAATACACTTTTTATCGGCAAAAGAGGCTCAATATTTTAATACAAAACCACTTATAAGTTTCACGGAGGTCAATCCATTAATGAAAAATCCGCTGCGACATGAGGAATGACATGGGATAGGCCACTTTAACCATATCTCGTTCAGGAAATTTTTGATTGACATTTATTGAGCGAGAGCCATACAATAGCAGTTAAATACTTAGTAAATCGATCGGAATATATGTATATGGAAGAGAGCGAAAGAGGTGTTATACATGAGCAGGCTGTATGATTGCATCGTCATCGGAGCGGGATCGTTCGGGGCAAGCGCAGGTATGCATTTGGCACGGGAAGGAGCACACGTGCTTCTGTTGGATATGTTTCACCCACCGCATGGGCTCGGAAGCCACCATGGAGACACCCGTATTTTTCGTACCGCATATACGATGGGCTCGGCCTATGTGTGCTTGGCGGAGCGCGCACGGGTGGGGTGGCTTCATTTGGAAGAGGAAGCGCGCCGTCACCTTGGGTTAATGCCGGATGCTGCGAACAGAGCGGGCAGCTCGGACGAACAGCCGGAGCCGTTCAAGCTCTTTCTGCCGACTGGAGTGATCAGTGTCGGGGATGCGCATAGCGAGGCGCTAGCCAACAAGGAAGCGAGCTGTGTCGCGAACGGGGTTGCTTATGAACGGTGGGATGATCGGGAAACGAAACGAAGGCTGCCGGCGCTCTACGTTCCTGCCCATTATGAGGTTCTGTATGAACCGGAGGGCGGCGTATTATTCAGTGAACGGATTATTGAGAGCTATTTGAAGCTGGCCGAAGCATATGGTGCCGAATGGAAGCCGAATCATCCTGTGCAGCGTATTGCGACAGTGGGGAATGCAGTGGTAGTGTGGAGCGGGAATGAGCGCTTTGTCGCTTCCAAGGTACTAGTGACGACGGGAGCATGGCTTCCGCGGCTGCTGCCGTCTCTAGGTTTGCCCGTACAAGCGGAACGCCGCGCCGTCGCGTGGTTCGAGGACACGAGCGGAAGTTATTCTGCAGAACGGTTTCCCGCATTCATTGTTCATCAGAGCACAGATTCGGAGTATTACGGCCTTCCTTCGGTACGCGGTTCCGGTATCAAGATAGGGCACCATCAGCAGGGACAGCCTTGGAACCCGGATGAAGAAGTCGCTCCGTTCGGCAGCTGCAGCGGTGAAGAACGGTTGCTCTCCGAATTCACGGCCCAGTCCTTCCCGGAGGCGGGGCGATGTATGCGCGGGGCTGCCTGCATGTACGAGATGACGCCAAGCGAGCACTTCATTATCGACAGACATCCCGACGAGCCAGCGGTTTGGTTCGCGGGCGGCGGCTCCGGACACGGATTTAAATTTGCCAGCGCTATCGGTGAAACGGTTAGTCGTTGGATGCTGCATGGGAAGCGGGAACCGGAACTTGAGGCGTTTTCGCTAGCATGTACAAGGTAGAACAACACAAAAGCATAAGTGAACAAGAGCAACCTGTTGACGATAGTTGGATCACCAAGAAGATAATAACCGATTAAGAAGGATCCGGCGGGAGGAGTGTTTTTCATGATTAAAAACCAATTTAATCTATCGGATAACTATAAATATGTAAATAGCAATGTGCGGGCGCGTTCAAAGCGGAGACGATTGTGGAAAGCAGGGACGATCGGCACTTGGCTGCTCTTGATGGCCTTTGCGGCCGGCTGCGCTTCGGGTGCAGCCGGCTCGACGAGCGGAGCAGATGCATCCCCTGCGACTCCGGCAAAAGCGGATGGCGCAGCTGGAACGGGAAAGGTGATTCGCATTGGCTATCAGAAAGGCAATTCACTGAACATTTTGAAAGTAAAGGGCAATCTGGATGAACGCTTAAAGTCAGAGGGCTATAAGGTGGAGTGGAAGGTATTCGCCGGCGGCAACTTCTTGCTGGAGGCGATGAGCAGCGGCAGCGTAGACTTCGGTCATGCGGCGGACGGATCCGGCGTGTTCGGGCAAGCGGGCAACAAGCCGTTCGTCTACGTAGCGAACGACCTCCCTAACCCGGAAGGGATAGGGATTGTGGTGCATTCCGATTCCGCCATCGAATCGATTGCCGAGCTGAAGGGCAAGAAGATTGCCGTCGCCAAGGGGGGCAATCACCACTATTTGGCTGTCCTTGCCCTCGAAAAGGCGGGGGTGAAGCTGGATGACGTGCAGTTTGTGTACGTGAAGGATGCATCGGAGGGGCGTGCGCTCTTTGAAACGAAACAGGTCGATGCGCTTGGCTCATGGGATCCTTTTTTCGCTGCGGTGGAAAATGATTTGAAGCTACTCACGTTGACTGATGGGCAGGGATACTCACCAAATCGGACCTTCTATTATGCCAATGAGCAATTTGCCAAAGATCATCCCGACTTGATTCGTCTCATTCTTGAAGAAATTCAGGAGGCGGATGAATGGGCGAATGAGCATAAACCCGAAGTTGTAAAGTTATTGTCAGATACATTAGGCATTGATGCAGATGCTATCGAGCGGGCCGTAGGGCGCCGCCAATACGGGGTGGAGCTGCTAAGTCCGGAAATTATCGCGCCTCAGCAGCAGTTGGCCGATACGTATCATCGCATCGGATTGATTCCAAGTCAGATACAAGTCGCTGAACGAATGCCAGTTGACGCGCCGTGGGCGAAAGACGGCCCGATTCAGAACAAATAGGCCGTATAAGGGGGAATGCTTCATGAACACATCAAAAGCACCTGCCAATCCTAATATTCAATCCGTTCAATCTATTCAAACTAATATAAATTTCGATAAATCGCCTCATCCAGAAAGTACGCTTGCGAATCATATTCATCCGCCGCACACACGCCGCAGCGCAAGCTGGTGGCGTAAAGGCGGAAGTGCCTTCATTCCATGGCTGCTGCCCATATTGCTGCTTGCCGCCTGGCAGGCGGCTTCCGCGGCAAATATGCTCTCGCCGCAGCTGTTGCCGGCTCCTTCCACAGTGCTGCATACGCTCTGGACACTGACACTAAGCGGAGAACTGGCTCATCACATGAGCGTCAGCCTGACGAGGGCACTGGTCGGATTCGTCATCGGAGGCGGTATTGGATTTCTGTTCGGCGTCTTGAGCGGCAGCTTCGACTGGTTCTATCGGCTGTTCGATACGTCGATTCAAATGATTCGTAACATACCGCATTTGGCGTTGGTTCCGCTCGTTATTATTTGGCTGGGCATCGATGAAGGCGCGAAAATATTTCTGGTTGCACTCGGGGTCATGTTCCCGATTTACGTCAATACGTATCATGGCATTCGCTCGGTAGATCAAGGCGTCGTGGAAATGGCAAAGGTGTATGGTCTGCGTTCCGCCTCCTTGTTCCGGCACGTCATTTTGCCAGGGGCGCTGCCATCGATCTTCGTCGGACTCCGCTATGCGCTAGGCGTGATGTGGCTAACCCTTATCGTCGCCGAGACGATCGCAACGGATGCGGGCGTCGGTTACCTCGCGATGAATGCGCGTGAGTTCATGCAGACCGACGTCATTATTTTAAGCATCGTGCTGTATGCAGCTTTCGGCAAAGCGGCGGATGTGATCGCGAAGCTGCTGGAACGGCGGGCGCTTCGTTGGAATGCGGCACATACATCATAACGTTCATGACGGTAAGCATACAGATGAAGGAGGGACGGACTTATGGGTATAAATGCAGCGCGTCCGTGGTCTGCCTTGTCGCCGAAAACTGGGGAGACTACGGCAGCAAAATCAGGTTCTGTGGCGGGAGCGGAACTACGAATAAACGGTGTCAGCAAATCATTTGGGGAGCAGCCTGTTCTGCATGAGCTGAACTTGACGATACAAGAGGGGCAGTTCGTAGCCGTGGTCGGTCGCAGCGGCTGCGGCAAGAGTACGCTTCTGCGCTTGTTGGCTGGATTGGAACTGCCGACCGCAGGCGGCATCACGATAGACGGAGAAGTGGTGAACGGGCTGCGTGAGAGCACGACGGTCATGTTCCAGGACAGCCGGCTCATCCCCTGGAAGACAGTCATCGATAACGTGGGGCTCGGATTGAAGGGAGACTGGCGGCCGCGGGCCGAAGCAGCACTACGGCAGGTGGGGCTGGACAATCGTAAGCACACTTGGCCGAATACACTGTCAGGAGGGCAGAAGCAGCGTGTCGCATTGGCTCGTGCGCTCGTGCGCAAGCCCAAGCTGCTGCTCTTGGATGAGCCGCTTAGCGCGCTTGATGCTTTAACGAAGCTGGAGATGCAACAGCTCCTTGCATCGCTGTGGGGGACTCAGCGTTTTACGACGCTGCTCGTAACCCATGATGTCAATGAGGCGGTCCGGCTCGCCGATCGCATTCTGCTCATTGACCGTGGCCGCGTTGCCTTGGATGTCGTCAATGACATCGCTCGGCCGCGTCAGGTGACGGACACCGCCTTCGGCAAACTGGAGAAGCGGGTGCTGGAGCGAATATTTGAGGAGCAATCCAATTAGGCGAGCAGACGGGGAACAGAGCATACACAGCAGATAAGCGGAGGTGAGCCGTAGTGGCAAAGGTGACAGAGGATGCGGGAGTACGAATCATTGAGGGACGAAAAGATGCGGCGGCAGGGAAGGTGTCTGGTGAGGAATGCAAGGTGAAGCGGGGACTGAAGCAGATTGACCGCATCGCGGAGGAGATGCGTGCAGATGCGCAGGAGCTCGACGAGCAGCACGGCATCCCGGTGCTGCATGTAGACTCGCTGCGTCGTATCGGGTATCCGGCGTGGAATGTGCCGGAGGAGTATGGCGGTCAAGGCATGCCGCTCACTGCGTGGCTGGCGGCGCAAGAGCGTCTCGCGCAGGGCAATCCGTCCGTGGCGCTCGGTATCGGCTGGCACATGGGCATCGTGCATGACTTAGCGGAGAAGCGGCCGTGGCCTGAGCCGATCTTCGCCGATATAAGCCGCCGCATTGTGGAAGAAGGCGGGCTCATCAACCGCGCGGCGATGGAGGTTGGCGGAGGCAGTCCTTCAAGAGGGGGGAAGCCGCGCACAACGGCGCAGCCGCTGGCTCAGGGCGGGTATGTGGTGAACGGACGTAAAACATTTACTACGTTTGCTCCGCTCTTGCAGTGGTTTATTGTGACGGCGACTGTCGAAGGTACGAACGATGTCGTCGATCTGATTATTCCTCGTGAAGCTGAAGGAGTGTCCATCGAGTGGACGTGGAACATGACAGGCATGCGCGGAACGGCTAGCCATGATCTTCTGTTGGATAATGTGTCAGTTCCAGAGGAGGCGCGAGTCATGCTGCACAGCTTGGAGGATGTTCGCAGGCCAAATCCATATCTGCTGCATATTCCAGCGTGCTATTTAGGCATAGCAGTGGCGGCGCGTGACGAGGCGCTGTCGTTCTCAACGACATACACGCCGCCTTCATTGCAGCATCCGATTGCCAAGACGGCCCATGTGGAGCGCCTGTTGGGCGAGATGGAGGTGGATTTGATCGCGGCAAGGCATCTGCTCTATGGTGTGGCAAAGGAATGGGAAACGAAAGGCTCGGAGCAGCCACCCCAGCGGCTTACGGATCTTGTTGCAGTGAAAATGTTCGTGGTGCAGACGGCGTTGTCGGTCGTGGACAAAGCGATGCGCATCGTAGGCGCGCACAGTCTGAGCATGGATCATCCGCTGCAGCGCATGTACCGGGATGTTCGTTTCGGGCTGCACAATCCGCCGATGGAGGATATCGCGCTGCAGCAGTTGGCACGGCGTGCGGTACATGTGTGGGAGCAGGCTAAGCGGCAAAGTAACGGAGAGTGAAGGGCGAATGATGGGAAGGCAACGGTAAAAAAATAGTGTTGATAAGGGGGAATCGCCGCAGATTCTCCCTTTTTTCTTATTTAGAAATGTTTAAGTTATGCTGGTTCCATACATTGCCGCACTCTCCCCTTCGTTCAGAAGGCAGCCCTTCCTTTTAAAATGAGAACATGCTGCCGATCTGCCGTACGTTAGCCCTTAGCTCCATTCTCCCACACAGTCAGGAGGGATAACGAAGGGGAACAGGTTCATGCCGTGTCGTACGGGGGTATCATGCGATGAAACGGTCAATCATGACGGCAGTTCACAGAGCCGTCATTAGATGTGCTGCCTACTGATGGAAGGGGAGAATGAAGCAAAGAGATGGATGAGGCGAAACACCGTCAGTCTGAAGGTGCTGTTGCATGAACGGAGCAGCTCGTTATGATACAGAAACCAAAGAAAGCGCTATCAAAAAAATGCGGACAGGTATACTTGTTCTGTCATTTGGTAAGGGAAAACGATATATTTGAGGTGGGACCATGAAGCCTTCCGACTGGACTGAAGTAAGTTGAATTCTTCGAGGGCGTCCCTGACATGGGTAAGCTAGAAGAGGAAGTGAAAGAAAGAAAGAAAATGGAAATAATTATAACAATTGGAGGAACGATAATATGCAATCCGTACAACCTCACATTCGTATCGGAACTCATATGACCCAAGCGCGCTATGCCGTTCTTCCGGGTGACCCGAAGCGTGTCGGAGCGGTAGCCCATTGGCTGGATCGCGTCGAAGAGCTGACGTTCAACCGGGAATATCGCTCCATTCGGGGATGGATTGATGATGATGTGGAGGTGATCGTCATGTCCACGGGAATGGGCGGAGCATCTACTGGCATCGCTGTCGAAGAGCTGAATCGCCTAGGAATAACGACGCTTATTCGCATTGGAAGCTGTGGCGCGCTGCAGTCTGGCATACAGCTTGGTGATATCGTCATCGCAGCCGGAGCGGTGCGCGACGACGGGGCGTCTGCGGCTTATATTGATAAAGGGTATCCGGCCATTCCGGATCCGGAGCTGCTGTGCGCGCTGATGCATACTGCTGACGAGCTGAAGCTGCCATGGCATTGCGGCCGCATTCGCAGTCACGACAGCTTCTATACGGACCGGGAGGAAGAAATCGACCGCTACTGGTCAGGGAAGGGCATTTTGGCCGCCGATATGGAAACATCCGCATTGTTTGTAATTGGAGGCTTGCGGGGAATGCGTACGGCATCCATACTTAATGTTGTGGTCGAGCACGAAGGCGACCTGAAGCAAGGCATTAACAACTTGGTGGCTCAGGAAGACGCATGCGCACTTGGCGAAGAACGTGAAATCCGGCTTGCCTTAGAGGTGATTCGAACGGATGCACAGCGCTTGGCGCGCTAATCAGATCAGGATACGGCAATACGGAAGCAACCTTAATAATTAGTATCTATCCAAATGTTCTAGGAGGTATGATTATGTCCAAACGAAGTATGTGGTCCATCTCCACGGCAGCGCTAGTATTGATTCCCGTAGCTGTCGGCATTAATTACATAGGAAAATTATTTGCAGGCGTGCTGAAGCTGCCGCTATGGCTGGACGCCATCGGGACGGTACTGTCCAGTATGCTGGCGGGGCCAGTTATCGGCGGGTTGTCAGGGCTAATCAACAACATCATTTACGGCTTAACTATGGATCCCATTTCATTCGTCTATGCGCTTACGAGCGTGTTCATTGGATTGGCAGCCGGGATTATGGCGCATAAAGGGTGGATATCAAGCTGGGGTAAAGCCGCTGTCGTCGGTCTGGTGGTCGGCTGTACGGCGGTCGTCATCTCCACGCCGCTCAACATTTGGTTCTGGGGCGGACAGACGGGGAACTTATGGGGCGACATCGTATTCGGCTATGTGCTTAATGCGACGAAGTCGGTATGGCTGGCTTCTTTCGTTGATGAGCTAGTCGTCGACCTGCCAGACAAATTGCTAACGGTGCTGGCCGCTTATGGCATATACCGCATGCTGCCGAAGAGTCTGATTCACATGTACAAAAATAATGACAACATTGAATCTCTATAACGGCTTATTCAAAAAGGTGGGAAAAGCATGAAATCAATGAGCCTGTATGTTGAGCGGGAGTCTACGGTGCATCACATCGATCCCATTACGAAGCTTGTCTATATTGCTGCTGCCATCGCGCTGCCCATTATCTTGCCATCCATCCATACGGCATGGATTTGCATGCTCATTAGTTTCGTCATCCTTGGTTTGGGGAGGGTGCTGACACGATCGCTCCCCATTATCGGCTTCGTCGGCTTCATTTTGCTGACGGTCGTCATCATTCAAGGCTTCTTTCATGTTGGCAACGAGACGGTGCTATTCCGATTAGGCTCCTGGCCCTTCTATGAGGAAGGGCTCCTATTTGCCATGGGCATTACGTTCCGCGCATTGAATATTGTAGGGGCCTTCCTCATTCTCGTATTAACGACTAAGCCTTCTGACCTGGTGGAATCCTTAGTGCGCAAAGGCTTGTCTCCCCGAATTGGGTATGTGTTGAATTCGGTGTTCCAGATTATTCCGCAAATGATGTCCACCGTGGATACGATTACGGATGCGCAGCGTTCTAGAGGGATGGAGACGGAAGGGAAGCTGATGACGCGCATTAAGGCGTTTCTCCCGCTTATCGGACCTGTCGTGCTCAGCTCGCTCATGGATACGAAAGAAAGGACGCTGGCGCTGCAAGTGCGCGGCTTCAACGTGAAGGGAAGCAAGACGTTCCTGAACGAAGAGAAGATGTACCGGCACGGTTCTGCCATGCGTTGGAGTATGCTGGCGATTGTGATCGGTGCCGTGATTTGGAGGGTGATCGCATGAGTCTCATTGAAGTGGAACATCTCAAATACCGCTACCCCGCGACAGAGAAGTTGGCGCTGAATGATATTTCACTGACGGCGGAAGCGGGTGAATTGATCGGTATTGTCGGGGAAAATACGGCTGGAAAGACCACCTTCTGCCAAGCGTTGGTCGGTCTGGTGCCGCACTTCTACAAAGGCGCATACGGAGGCAGCGTCCGCATCGGCGGCATGGATGTCAAGGAGAGCGGCGTGGACGAGACGATTCGCAAAGTCGGCATCGTCTTTCAAAATCCGTTCACCCAAGTGACCGGATCGAAGCTGACCGTATACGAGGAGATTGCCTTCGGTCTTGAACATTTAGGCATTGCGAGACAAGACATGATGGAGCGCATTGATCATGCGCTGCATTTGCTCGATATTGAAGCGTATAAAGACCGCGCTCCCTTCGATTTGTCGGGCGGTCAGATGCAGCGCATGGCCATTGCAAGCGTCATCGCGATGCGGCCGCAGGTCATCGTGCTCGATGAACCGACGTCTCAGCTTGACCCGCAAGGGTCAGAGGAGGTGTTCCGCGCCATTCAAAGCTTGAGCCGCGAGGGCATAACGGTCATTTTGGCTGAGCATAAGATGGAGAAGCTTGCTGCTTATGCCGATCGGATCGCGCTGCTTCATGAAGGGATGCTGATCGATTATGATACGCCCTCCCGTATATTTTCGCGCAGCGATTTGGTTGAGTACGGTGTAGAGCCGCCGATATATACACGAGTGTGTCAAGCGATTGGCTTCCGTATGCTGGATATGGATACGTATCCCGTAACGCTGGAAGAAGCGCAGGCGGCATATGAAGCGCAGCACAGCGCAATCTCGGCTTCATCACACGAAGAGCAGGGTGGACGTCATGATTAAAATACAGGATGTATGCTTTGGATATAACGAGGGACAGGACGTATTGCAAGGCTTGACACTTGAGTTCGATCAGCGTACGACAGCCATCATCGGTCAGAATGGCGCTGGCAAGACCACGTTGGTCAAGCTGCTGAAGGGGCTGCTCAAGCCGACCGGCGGGGATATTTGGGTTGCTGGAGTCAATTCGAAGGATGTCACCGTGGCTCAATTGGCAGGCAAGATCGGATTGGTTTTCCAAAATCCGAATGATCAAATTTTCAAGCGCACGGTGTTGGAAGAAGTCATGTTCGGGCCCTTGAATCTGAAGGTGGAGACCGCGGCTGCGAAGCAGCAAGCTCTGCAAGCGCTCGATATGGTCGGACTGGCCGATCAGACCGATGTCAATCCACATGATCTGGGGCTATCGGAGAAGAAGCTGATTAGCATCGCTTCGATCGTTGCCATGAATACCGACATTATCATTTTGGACGAGCCGACGATTGCGCAGGACGCTGCGGGGAAACGCCGCATCGCACAAATCATTGAGCAGCTGAGCCAAGAGGGCAAGCTGGTCATGACCATATTGCACGATATGGACTTTGTTGCCGCGCACTTTGAACGGACGATCGTCATGAACAGAGGAAAAGTGGTGCTGGATGACAAGACGAGAGAGGTGTTCTCTCATCAGGATTTACTGAGAGAGGCTTGCTTGGATACCCCTTACGTCACACAGCTGGGTAAGCAGTGGGGCTTGCCAGAGACGGTCTTGACTGCTGAAGAGCTGATTGCCGCCATGAAGAGGCCGCGATAGCGCAGACATTATATTCTGTGTCACCCAACCAACGATTGGAAGCACTTTGTCTGATTGCAAGACAGGGAGAAATGAATAAAAAAGGGGACTGATCGCACTGTTGCTTATTGCGTCCGTAAGCATGGCCGCGTGCAGTTCTGCCTCCACACCATCGCCGAACGAAACATCACCCCACGCAATGGGAGACGCAGGATAAAACGAAGCAAGGCGATTCAGGGGCAGCTCCGGAGCGCCCTTTTTTCGTCCAACATTCGAGCGAGACGGGGGAGATGTGCTACAATACGGTTAAGTTGATTTGAGGGGAGTTAGCAAGCAAATGGGCGTTGCATTCGGAAGACTATACAAAGACATCTTGGAAGAATTGACGGTGGCGGTCGGGCTTATCCCTGACGGATACACCTTTTTTGACATGACGGAAGAAGAGTGGACCGCACTTGGTGACACAGAACGACAGGAAGTGTTGGAAGCGCTCGCAGATGATGTGTTTTACGGATTGGGACAGGAGAAGCTGCTCTTTATCGGCAGCGGCAGTGTCCAGCATGATCCGAAGTTCCACATTATAGAAGTCGTGGTGGACAGCGAAACGGTGGCTACGATACAGCTGACTTAAATAGGGTGTTACCGCTCTGCCTCTTCAGCTAGCGGATCGAACACCATGCAGTAGAATTGTCCATGTCCGGTCGGAGTTGGCCGTTCATACGTATCGGTAATCCGAAATCCGGCTTTCTTATATGCGCGAATGGCGCGCTCGTTCCAAGTCAGCACTTCCAGATCAATCTCATCCTCTGGATGACGGCGGAGGGCTTCATCTGCAATGACTTGGACGAACGATGCGCCTTGACCTTGACCGAGCATATCGGGGCGCATGCCCAAGCCTAAGCGAGTGACGCCGACGAGCGGGAACAGCTGCGCGAACCCTGCAAGTTCGCCTGCAGTATTGGTAACGGAGACGTATTGGTCGCGTCGGATGTCAGGGTCGCCCATTTCTATGCCGAGCGCTTTCGTCTGATTCCACGGCAGGAAGCCGTACAGGTGATAGGGCGGCTCATATGTCCACGCGCAGATCTGTTCCGCATCTTCTTCTGTCATCGGGCGTACGCCGAATGGGGAGGATAAGGAATTGGGTGCAGCCGCATCTGGCTGAGGAGCTTGGCTGTCAGAATATTGGTCTGAACTATGGGATGATGACATGGATTAGACCCCCTTCAGGTATATGATAATATTGTGACAGGTTTGGATTCAATTGACAATATACATGCGGGCGGTTCAAATAGAAGAATAGGGTGCTGCGGCGCCCGTTAAGAGGGGGAATCGAAATGAAGCAGCAGACATGGATGATCTCATTCGAGGAAGTGCAGTCTCTGTTGGGACAAGCCAGAGTTGTCATTGCAGACTGCCGCTTCTGGCTGGCAGAGCCGGAACGCGGGCATGCCGCCTATGAGGAAGGACATCTTCCTGGCGCGATCTACTTTAACTTGGACCATGATTTGTCATCGCCTGTGGGCGCTCATGGCGGACGGCATCCGCTGCCTTCGCCAGAGATGCTCTCCAACAGGCTGGGGGAACGTGGGATTGACCGTGATACGACTGTCATTGTCTATGATGACCAGGGCGGGGCGATGGCGAGCAGGTTATGGTGGCTGCTGCAATATGTAGGACATCAGGGCATCGTTAAAGTGATGGACGGCGGCTACAGCGATTGGGCGAAGCTCGGCTACCCGATAAGCACGGGACAGCCATCCCCGGCTGCCCGCATATATGAGCCGCATGTCCGTCCAGATCTGGTCATACATATGAAAGACGTAAGAGAACGGCTGGGCCGTCCGGGTGTCGTGCTGATCGATTCACGCGAGCCTGCGCGATATGCAGGAGAATCGGAGTCGATCGATCCGAAGGCAGGCCATATTCCCGGCGCGGTGAATCATTTCTGGCGCTATGGTGTGGACGAGACGTCGGGACGATGGAAAGCCGTCGGATCGCAGCGTGAAGCGTGGGATCGGCTCGTGAAAGAGGCGGATGAGATTATCGTGTACTGCGGTTCAGGGGTTACTGCTTGCCCGAATGTGCTATCCTTGTGGCAATCGGGTTATCCGCGCGTCAAGCTGTATGCGGGAAGCTGGAGCGATTGGATTAGCTATGAGGAGAATCCAATTGCGGTGGGGGAAGAGGAGAAGGCGTAAGCAGTTATACAGGTTGTAACACGGAGTACGTCGTCGCTCATGTAACGATGTACTCCTTTGCTTTGTGTCCAGGAGTGTCGAGGTCAATTTGCACGTGCATGCAATTCCACTTGATTCACAACCTCACGCGCGAGAAACAGCGGGGTCATCCCTCGTGTGGTCCTTAAAACGGGAGAGTCGACAAGGGACTAATTCGCTTCTTGATTCCCGATTGATTATTTCACTTGCAGCCAGACGCGCAATCAGCGGCGCCAGCGTAATTGCAGAATGCATCACTGTCAGATAAAGTCCCTTTATGTGATCATGGAAGCCCACGATCGGATAGCCGTCTTCAGGCATTGGTCTCATCCCGACCTGGATGCTTTCCAGTTCCAATTGATTCCCGCCCTTCAGACTGCGACGCAACGTCTCGAATGCTCGCTTGCCGACCGCCTCTGGCCCGTTTTCTTCCGACTCGTCGATATAATCTTCCGCAGCCAGCAGCGTATGATCCGTCAGTTGACGCGCTTCAAATTGCGCATTTGAGATTAATGTGCGTATCAGCTTATTCGCAGTTTTCATCCGAATCAGAATGGAAGGCGACGGCGTTACCGGCACGGGACAACCTAACGGGTTGCAAAGTTCGGGTATGCCTGTACCTGCGGCCAATACCACGACATCCGACTCCAGAAAACCCTTGGACGTGTGGACGCCGACCAGGCAGGAATCTTCTTGCTGCAGCTGTGTAACGGTGGTACCGAACTGAACCTTTGCTCCGTACTCCCGCGCTTTGCTCAACAACAGCTCCGTTAACCCTATCGGGTCCACCGCACCTTCTTCGCTGACAAACATCGCTTCATCCGGATATTCCTTCAGATTCGGTTCCAATGCCTCAAGCTGCTCCCGGTTTAATTTTTGAAAACGGAGTTGCTCCCTTAGGGGCGGATTGTCCCAAGTCAGCGCCCCGTGCCAATGAATTTTCAGTTCGGACAAATCTCGCTGAAGCGCATGATATTCTTCACAAGCCGCATCGTATAAATGCCAGTATTCGGGAGCCACCCTATGCGTCGTATGTATCCAGGCAAACGATTTTTCCGTGACTTCACGCGCCGCGGCGGGGTGTCGTTCAATAACGGTTACATCTTGATTTCGTTCGGCCAGATGATAGGCTACGGACGCCCCGGCAATTCCTGCGCCAATAATCACGATTTTTTGTTTTCTCAATAATGACTCCCCCTTTGTCACCTTATTGTAACATAGGCGTCATGATAATCCGACGTCCTAACATACGAGGGCAGCTGGAGCGATTGGATTAGCTATCCGGACAATCCGGCAGCCACTGGGAAAGAGTAAAGCTGAAGAGCCCGCGTCTGGCGAGGCCACTGAAAAACTTATACTATTAATTTTGTAAAATGAAATTAACTTGATAAAGGCGATTTTTCATATCCTGAATGGAAAGTCGCCTTTATTTATGTTCTTCTCTACCTCTTTTACTTCATAATTGTCAATATTCTTTTGAGATTGACAGCGAATATGGCCATTGCTCCTTGCATGTGCATGCCAACCAGACCCGAGGAAGATGCTACATCATACCTGTAGGGCTTCCGCAATAGCTTAACTCTATATTAGCGAACTTAAATCAACTTTAAAAGAACCTTGAAATAAGTTGAAAAAACATCTTGTAAGAAGCAGAAAAAGAGGTTAATATATTTTTATTGACTGTATAGTTAATTTATAGTCATTAAAAGGAGGGGGATTATGCCTAAGATTGTTACCGAACATGAAAAAGAAATGGTGAGAGAAGCGATGTATACAAAAGGGATTGAACTGATTCGCAAAAAAGGCGTAAAGCGGGTTACTGTGGAGGATATCACCATTGCGGCAAATATCGGTAAAGGTTCCTTTTACTCGTACTACAATTCCAAAGAAGAACTCCTCTATACGATTATCAAAAAGAACGAGAATAGAATGTTTGAGAGAGTGGAATCCGTTTTGTCCAAAAAAATAAAATTGAAAGAAAAGCTTATAAAGGCATTGAAGGAAATCTATCTGGCAGCGGACAGTATTGTTCTCTACGTTTCTCCATCGGATATAGAGTATCTGCTTCGTAAGCTTCCAGATGAGGCGGCAGACTGGGAAGCATTAAAATCAAACGACTATTTTAGCAGGACCTTATCGCTTTGCGGCATTGACGAATCGGGATGCGAGATTGATGTGCTTGCATGTTTAATGAATGCGCTCCATTTTATTGGTTCGCAAGATATGCCTTTTGGTGAGCGGGGAAGAGAGAAGGCCTTGGATATACTCGTCCATTCCATTGCCGACTACATGGCGGGGGGAGCCAAGCAATGAGAGAATTTCTAAAGAAATACAAACTGTTGTATGGGATTGACCACAATTGTTCCGTTGAGCGGAACCGCGGTCATATCGGTTATCGGAGGTACCTATGAGCGTTTTATTGATAGTTTTAAGCGGATTGCTTATATTAATGGTTTGCTTGGTTCTGTTTGTCCAGTACAAGAAAAAGAAGAAGGCAAATCAAATTCGGATTACTCCCATGAGTAATGGCATTGATTGCAGGGAATTCGTAACCATCGGCGGCATTTCGCAATATTTGCATCATCGGGGCGAGGACATTGACAATCCTGTGATGCTGTTTTTGCATGGCGGCCCGGGAGAGCCTATACTGCCGTTCGCCCAAGAGTTTCAGATCCCGTGGGAGAAGCGCGTCACGGTCGTACATTGGGATCAAAGAAACAGCGGCAAAACCTATTTCAATAATGATCCGAAACAAGTTGCGCCAACAACCACGGTTGACCGTATCGTTCAGGATACTTATGAAATTGTGAAATATTTAGAAAAAAAGTATCACAAAGAGAAGATTATCATTTTGGGACATTCATGGGGCTCGGTGCTAGGCAGCCTGTTCAGTAAAAAATATCCGGAGCTAGTGCAGGCTTATATCGGCGTCGGACAGGTTGTCAATATGATTGACAATGAACGCGTCGGGTACGAAAAAGTACTGGAATCAGCAAAAGAAGCGGGAAACGACAACGATTATCAAGCTCTCCTTCGTTTGGAACCATACCCTCCCCGCGCATTCGATGATGACATGATCAGGAAACTTAAGAAGGTTCGAAAATTCCAAAGAAAATATAAGTTAGCGGCCGGTCCAACAATGGAATTGATCGGCAATGTTTTATGTTCACCATTTTATACGTTCAAGGATATGCGTTATTTCTTTATCTCCGGGGCATTTAGTGTCGGACAGCGTCATATTTGGAAATATTTAATGGAATCATTTGATTTGTCGTCGATGGGCGCTGCGTTTGAAATACCTGTCTTTTATGTACATGGCGATCGGGACTGGCAAACTCCCTATCCGCTGGCACAGGAATTCTTTGCAACCATAGAAGCTCCGCTCAAGCGGTTTTACTCCATACCGGATGCAGGACATATTGCCATGCTTGAACGAAAGGAGGCATTCAACGAGGCGTTATTTGATATTTTGGAGCGAACGAATGTTATGGCGACGGCCAAGTGAGTCTCTGTACAGGGCTCCGTTAATACAGTCGGATGCGCTTATTGTCGCGGTCAATATCCATGCAATTTTACGAAATGGCGGAAAGTGCGTTGCATTTTTCGATATAATGCATCATGAGCATCTAGTTTGAACAGGTCGAAGTCAATTCCTGCTTTCTTTCCCTCTGCTTTGAAATCCTCGATATGGTCTGGATTATTCAAGTAGTAAATGGCTTGATCAATGGGTGTTCCCTTCATTTCCTTATTTTCCGAAAATTCTTTTAACGCTCCGTTCGAGACATATACTTTGTTCGATGGATGAAACATAGGCGGTGCCGATTCCAGGTTGCTGTCTATCGTGGACGTTTCATAAATTCCTATAATCTCTAAATCAAGGGTCGATGTTTCATCTGGTGATTGAATCTTCAACCGATCACCAACTTGTAGATTGTTATGCTCAGCTAACTGTTTTTCAATGAGGGCTACTTTCTTATCTTTGTCTTCTGATGTTATGGGACGTCCCTCAATCATTTTATTCGTTTCTTCCGTAAATTCTTTCAATAATTCAGAACTTCTCACACCGCTAATGGTTGTATTTGGCATTTTCATATTCCCTTGGCCTCCCCCTATGGCTCCCCCTATCGCTTCTCCCTCGTTATCGCCATTAATGGGAGTATAGCCATCCGCTGCGCCTTGACTATCTTTTAGATAGTTAAAATCTTTTACATATGGTGATTCAGCTAGCTTATCGGCTTCCTCTGTAGAAATTTCCGGGCGGTGTATTCTTTCATTTGGATGCTCATTTCTCTGTTTTTGCACGTACTTTTGAAACTTTTCTCCATCTAATCCTAGCGTCACGTCAACTCCTAGCTTTTTCCTGGCAAGATCATTCGCTGTCTTTGTAACATTCTGTATGGCGAAGCCTGCTAATACTAAATTCGTAAGAACTACGAACACAGCAAATAAGATAAGAGATTTTCCCTTTCTTGCTTGTATGCTTAAAAATGCACGTTTGATAAAATTCATAATTTCTAACCTCCTTCTTGGTATCTCTAATGTATAGGACTAATCTGGAGTCTGTATGGAGATATAGAGGAGTTTGTCTGGAAAAAATACGTTTCGAGGAGGAAATTGTCCCAGGAGTCTGTTCGCCGTTCAATCCATTGGATTATGTCCAATGGATTTCTTTTTTTCCATGGCTTGCTTGGACTTCTACTGGAAAACATCCAATCAAATGGCCTCATTTCCTCCTACCAGGGCCTTGCGGTCTCATTCTGCTGGATGAATTCCAGTAGAATGCCCTCTTGCCAGCTAGAAGGTGAAGAAACACTGTACGTTTTCCAATGGAATCACAAAAGGAAACTCCACAGCGGACTCATAGCCAACTTCCAGCGAACAAGACCAACTCATACCAACGCACAGATAGCGCACAGACAGTGCATGAACCAAAACATATCTTTGCAGATACTATCGAGGCCCCTTTAGCCCTCCTCTACACAACATGAACGGAGTTAACACACGAACGACTTGTCGGCCTACAATAAGTGTTCCATAGCGACTTCCTTCAATTCGTAGTAACGGATATCCCTGCCTCTTGCTATAGGCTGCAGCCAGCCCTTCTCCACCAATGATCGCAGCCATTTGCGGGCAGTACGGAAATCGACATCAAAGTAGTCAGCCACATCCTTGGGCCGAACTCTTCTTCCTAGCGTCCAAGCGTACCGAAGAATCTCCTTCTCGATGAAGACAGCCGGACGGGGAGGCAGACTTCGGATGAGATAAGGACTGAGGACCAATTGCAGCAGGGTGCGGCATATTTCAGGCCGATTCTGAACATCTTCGAAGGAGAAATGGATCATTTTCCACCCCATTCCGGTCAGAAAGGTATCCCGGTTCAAGGCGTAGCTGAATCTCTCCCGGTCCATATCCTTTACATGACTTTGGAAACCGTCGCATTCCAACCCGAATTTACCGAATGGCGGGAGAAAAGCAACATCTAGAAATTGCGATTTGCGATTCCAATCGAACACCTCATATTCTGGATGCAGATGGTCAAGGTTACCGAACAGTGGCCACCATACATTTTTCAACAGCAGCTTTTCGGCATAATGATGTCCTCTGAGTAAGCGTCCCTTTCTTTCTCCGCTTCGACGCGCACGATGATAATTCAAAAATTGTGCATGTGCCGTTTCAAAATCCATACTTTATCCGCCTCCTTAACAAAAAAAGAACGCCCTCGCACCTTATAAAAGGTAAAGGACGTTCTTCGTCTACTCCTATTGTATCATTTTTCCCCTTCATTACTACGGTAGAATGCGTTGAAGTCCATAAGTTGTGAGAATAATTCTTATTATTTTTTGTCTTTGGCTGTAAAACGAGTCATGTCCATGAGGCAGAGGAGTTATCGCAGGAAATCATTTATCAAATTATCGGTGCATTTGCACAGAATCGGAAATGTGAATGCATTTGTATGGTCTGTGGCGCACAATACAATGCTGATTCGGGAACTAAGCTTGCAATCGTTCCTCAATCTTGCAGAGGCAGTTCTGCGGAGCAGAAGCATACAGTAGACTAGACTTAAGGCGGGTGTGAAATACTCCGTCAGACCAGAGCGTGAGCAGAAACACTCATGCTATACTGAGGAAGGCTTATAACAGATGCGAAGTTAAATATATAAATATAGGGGAAATCAAAGATGAGAAAAGTGATAGGTGTGTTGTTGATAATGGCCGGGATTGCAGGCGTGCTGTTCGCTCTGAATCCGGGAAATCTATTTCCGCGCGATTTACTATCCTTCGGCACGAAGGAAATCAGCAAGGAAAAAACGGTTGATGCGGGCGACTTCCGGAACGTTTTCATTGAGAGCGGAAGCCCGGACGTACAAATTTTGCGCGGCAATTCGGATCAAATCAAAGTACGTCTAAAAGGACAGGTAAGCCCTAAATATGCGGATAGAATAGATATAAAAGTGGCTCCGCAAGGGGATACACTCGAGTTGGGAGTGGAAGTGCCGAATGATATCAGTCTCGGCATCAATATTTTAAATGTCGATTTCATTGTTGAGCTTCCTGAGAAGCAATGGGATGGCGTAGATGTCAACGTAGGCAGCGGCAATGTGGATGTGTCCCAACTGTATGGGAACAAAGTGCTTGTGAAAACGGGCAGCGGCGATATTCTTGCAACGGTTATCGAGGCGGATACGATAGCATTGCAGGCGAGCTCAGGCAATGTCAAGGCGCAGCATTTCAAGGCCGACGCACTGACATTCGACACAGGCAGCGGCAACACCGATGCGGCGCAAATTACGGGAAAGACAGTAAACGTGAAATCAAGCAGCGGCAACATCCAGGTACAGGCTGTTGAAGCAGACGCGATCACATTGCAGGCGAACTCCGGCAATGTTACAGCGGACGAATTCAAAGCTGAGACGCTTACATTCAATACTGACAGCGGCACTGTGGATTTGGCGAATGGAGAAGCAGCATTGCAGGGCGTCACGAGTTCAGGGAATATAGAGGTGAAATTCGACGATTTGTTGCATGATGCTGACTTAAAGGCAAACAGCGGATCTGTAACGGTCGATCTGGCCAATGAACCGAAATCGCTGGCGGTCGATTTTCGTGGAGGGTCCGGCAACGGGCGCATTGAGTGGAATGGCATGACATATGAAGAGAACAGCGAAAATGGAAGCAGCCTAAAAGGAGCGTTCGGCAGTGGCGAGGCGAAGCTGAAAGTTCGTACCAGCTCGGGTGACTTTACACTTGGCAGCAATTGAGCAATTAAGAAAAGTTTTAGTTGATTTTCAGTTTCCTTTCAGGTTGGATGAACATACTAGTACCATCTCTTGTAGAAGGAGGAGGATATATTTGAAACGTACCTCAACTGTAATTGCTTGGACCAGTCTAATGATGCTTCTCTTAGCATCGCCAGCGGCGGCGCAAGGGGAGAAAGGACTGAACGGAACCGATTGGAAGCTTATCGGGGATACGTCCCTAACCGCCGTGAAGCAAGCCGAATCGACAAAGCCGGCAGAGAGCACTAAGCAGGTCGAGTCGGAAACAGATAAAGAGCTGGAGCAAATCCATACACAAATGAAAGAGCTTCGTTCTGAAATGAAGGAGCTGCGAGAGAAAAAGCTTCAACTCATGGCGAAGAAGCATGGCATTCAGACTGAAGGGAAGAGCCGTGAGCAAATTCGACAGGAACTGAAGGCGAAATTAGGTGAAAAAGGACAAATGTTCCACGAGAAACATCGGGATGATGGAGAACGCGTCGAAAGACGAATGGAACGGTTGAAGCAGGAAGCGGAGAAACGGGGTATTTCGACAGAGGGGTTAAGCCCTGATGAACTGAAAGCGAAGCTGCGCGAATCGAAGTAACATAAGGTATAGTGAAGGCATATAAATATATCGAGCTGTCGATGTATTGGGATAACATAAGGAGGCATGTTTATCCGGCATGCCTCCTTTAAATTCAGTATAATGCGCAGGTAAATGGTTTCCGTTTCTGCTTGACGGGGTAATCTTGTGTAAGATTCCTGCCAGAACATATGAAAAACCCGACAGACAGCGGTTATCGCTTCCCATCGGGCTATGTACGCCTATATAAGTATAATTTCATTATGACTGCTAATTGCTATTCTGTTGCGTATGAAGAGTATTGGTTCTCGCTCATCACACGACGCGCGCCTACATAACGCTTCTCGTAATAGTCCATGCTAAGCTTGTCTATGCGGGTGCCTTTGTCTGTCGATGCATGAGCAAATTTGCCGTCACCGACAAAGATTCCAACATGTGACACACCGTTTCCACCGCTAGTGTCGAAGAAGACTAAATCGCCAGGACGCAACTCATCTTTGCTTACTTTTTCACCTACGTCGAATTGAGACGACGAGGAGCGTGGCAAATCGATTTCGAAATTGTCAAATACGTACTTGGTGAAACCGGAGCAATCGAAACCATTCGTTGTGGTTCCGCCATACTTGTACGTAATACCTAACAGATCTTCAATTTTGTTATCCATCTTGGACGCCGCGAAAGCGCTGCCTGCACTGAATGTGAATAGGACGCTAAGGCCGAGCGCCGCCGTTACTAGCTTCTTCTTCAAATTGGAAAGCCCCTTCCTTGCCTGCGAGGTTAGCTGGAGGGTTCGGTTGAAGGTCCCCTATGATCCCTGTGATACGAGATCAATTCACCCAAATAACTGGTTCCCCCGCTTTCCGGTTGTCCGGAAATTCGGCATCACTGTTCGGATTTAGTTGCTGTATTCGTTAGTTACAAATTTGCAAATGTTAATGTCGCTTTCATGACAAAGTTGTAATAAATCTACGACTTATTGTAACAGACCTTTTTTCTTTTGACAAACACTTTTTGTCCAATAAATACAAAAAGCTTGTCTGAACGTCATTTCCGACGACAGACAAGCTTTTTTATCACGCTTTTAAATGGAAATGTGACGGGTTTTTGAATTGTTACATTTTCCTCATTTTGATTGCTGATTAGCCTCCTGCCATATGGCGTACCGAGCGGACACCCCCCACATCTTGCACACGGCCCGAACAGCAGGAAATGCTTGCTGCAGAATCAGCGCGGTCATGCCAGTCCAGAACATCGCTGCGGTTGTAAATAGTAAGCTAATAACTAGCACAAGGCCCATGAAAATAAGGGAAAGCCCGAGTATAGGGAGCATTCGACGCACACCCGCCGTTACGGATTGAAGTAATGACAATTCCGAAGCGGCGCCAAATTGCATAAATAAAAACAAATGATGAAATATCCAACCGCATATGGCCCAGATGAGCACAAACGGTGCGACGGATGCAAGTAATGACGCAATGGTGGATTTGGTCGTCAATACGTGCGCTGCATACGGTACAAACCAATAAGCGGGCGCCAGGAGCAGAACCGTCTTTATGGTATATAGCAGAAGCATCGGCTTCCAGACTACTTTTATACCCTGGAAGAAGGTTAGTCCCGACTGCCGCGGATGTGCTATCGCATAGAACAAGCCGGCTTCGATGAAGGGAGTCAGCAGCATGCGAATGGCCATACAACCGACTACTATCCACAAATAAGGCGCATAGTCGTTCGTCTTTGACAGGTGAAACTGACTTTCGATCAGAAAGAGCTGGGAGCTCATCTCGGTCGGGGCCGGATTCGGATACCGCAGCAGCACGGGCAATACGATCCCGTCAATGAAGCGGTAGACGAAGAAGCCCCATAGCAGTTGGTATAAAAAGAGGATGACCCATATGTATACGTGCTCTTTCAACCAATCCCACCCGGTTCGTATGTAAGCTTTCATCGATCTCACCACCCCAATATGTTCGTAAATGCTTCAAAGAATTTAATGACGGTTAAGTTCACTCGCGTGCGCACAGGCTCCTCGATCTGTGCTTTCATATAGTTGTTAATGTGTTTATTCTCCACTACGATCGTATAGAGCGGATCCACCATGACCCAATCCAATGGAGCTGTATGGGTGATCCGGTACTGCATCCGATCGCCATCCCCGTCCCACACTTTGCGTGTCGTACTTCCGTCCGCAAATCGGAATATAATTGGGATATTCGGGTAGTCAGCGCCCAGTTTACGAATGTGGACGATCGCTTCATAACTTGTTGCGCCGCCTACTTCAGTAGTGCGAGTATCAATGCTTTCCACGGCAAAGTCAGCCATTTGGCCGCCATACACATATTGATTGAAGAAATCGGTCCATTTGCGATTGGTGACCTGTTCGACGATACGTTGGAAGTCGGCGGTCGTTGGATGACGGAAGCGGTATTTCTGAGTGTACGTCTTCATTATGCGCTGCATTGTCTTCTCCCCGACCTGCTTCTCGATGGCGATCAGCACGAGCTTGGCGCGGTAATATACGTTGTCCGCATAATGATCTTGGTTTTTATACCGCCAAGCGGCGAGCTTGAGCGGAGCCGGATCGGTAATGTAGCTAGATGTGATGGCTAGATTTGGCGTGACCCCGAATTCGGACTCCATCAATTTGTCCTCTGCATAGGAGGTGAACCCTTCATCAAGCCACGCTTCTTCGAACTCGTTAGAGGCGATGAGACCATAAAAATATTGATGGCCGATCTCATGGATGACCGTCCGTTCCAAATCATAGCCTGGACTGTCACTCTCGGCGCCGAATGCAGTAACGAGCGTAGGGTATTCCATTCCGCCTGCGCCGTTGCCCGATTTTGGCGGGACGACAATAGAGAGTGTGGAATACGGGTATTTTCCGTACCACTCGCTGAATTTGGCGAGTGCGGTCTTCGCCGCGTACATGTAGCGTTCCTTCAGCAATTTGTGCTTCGGATCCAGATATAGCTTAATCCGGACGCCCGGCACATTCGGGGCAGAGAACGGTTCTTCATAGTAAATGAAGTTCGGTGAAGCTGACCAAGCGAAGTCATGAACGTCGTCTGCATAGAATTGATAGTTTTTGTAACCGTCCGCGATGTAAGGTGTTTTCGTCGGAAATCCGGTCGAAGCGACGATATATGACTCCGGTACTTGGATGCGCACATTGAAGATGCCGTAGTTGGAGTAAAACTCGGAGCTGCCGTGATATTGATGCACGTTCCAGCCTTCGGCCGCCCTGCCGCGCACACCAGCTTTCTCATAGGCGGCAATCTTCGGGTACCATTGTCCGGCCATGACGAAATCATCTGCATACCCCATCCGGGCGAATATTCGCGGCAGCTTCACTTCGAACTTCAGCTTCAAGGTGATGTCTTCCTGGCCTTTGACGGGCTGAGGCAGGCGAATCTTCATGACAGTCTGATCCTTGGCATTGCCGTCATCCGGCTGAACGTATTCGATCCGGTTCATTAGGGATTGGCCGTCTACGGTTGTCAGCGCTGTTAAGGTCATGCCTCCATAACCGTCCTTCGGCATCTTGTCCTCTCGCAATATGCCGCCCGACTCTTTCATGAAGGTAGAGTCCGGGGATTGGAACGCATTCGGATACAGGTTGAAATAGATCTCGTTCACCGTCTTCATTCCCGGATTGGTCCAAGTGACCGTTTGATCACCGAACAGAGTATGATTGGACTCGTCCAATTTGACATCAATATGGTACTCGGCGATACGATCACTAAGCACCTCGGCGCTCGGCTTCTCTACGCTTTGCGGCGTAAAGGGCTCCTGTGCGGCTTTTTTCTGCACTTCCGGACCGAGAGAAGGTACGGTGCCGGACGGCCGGAACCAGACGAGGAGGATGAAGCTGGCGGCCAAGAGTGCGATAATAAATAGAAGTGGGCGATAGACATTGCGTCGGGTCATACGTTTCTAACCTCCCGTTGACAAGCATCTACAGCATGTATATGTTGGCTTTTTGCGGAATATTAGCTAAAATGAAAATGATTTTGATCGCCCCCCAGGGCTCTTGTGTACTGGAGTATTAGGGCAAGGAAGGAGCGCATAACGATGGATGCTTCGGATAAGAAGGTTAAGAAGCCGCTTGCGCTGAATGTGATGAGCAGCAGTAAGCATAAAGGATTCGGTTCAGGCAGCATCGATTTGAACAACGTATCGCCTGTCATTATCGATGAGGGCAAAGCTTATATTGACTTGGGTGCTATGCATGCGAAAAGCAAGGTGGAGCGTGGCATCAAGTTCATACCTAACAAGGAGGACGTGCCGAACGGCCGCAAATGCTGGATTGTATGGGTGGCAGTAGACAGAACTCCTGAAGGCGCATGCTACGGTGGTCTAGCGGCGTGCGAGATGCTAGTCGACACAGAAGCGAAGCGAGGTTGGAAAATTCTCGCCGATCACGTGAATAAGATGGATAATGCGATGAAGCGCCGCATTATATTGGATGGACTCGACGCGGAGGAGAAAGCGGCACTGCGCGAGCTGCTTATGACGCACAACGCCGAGTGGTGGGAACGTTCATCGGATGATTTGAAAGCGCAGTTGGCATAATCGTCCGCCAATATTAGAGGCAGTGTTATAATGGAAGAAGACCTGTGTCCTATAGAGGGAACAGGTCTTTTTGACGTTGATCTTCAGCGTGAGTAAAGCCAAGCTGCCGAAATCCGGACAAAGCTCTGTATGAGCAGTCCGAATCTCCGGCAGCTTTTTTGCTAGCATCGATGCTTTCGTCCTCGTGCCGAAGTCACGATCAGTTGGTCCACCACCGTTTGAAGTGCTGCCACCACGACCGTTTCCCGGCTTCTTGCGTCTCCTGAATCGGCTTCGCTTGCGGCGAGTCAGGTTGCTTGGCCCCGTGTTGGTCACACCATTCCGTCGGTTCAGTTCCCTTCACGAACGTTTCCAGACGCTTGACGGGGCAATTCTCACCGGCGAGCTTTCCTGTATCCGGGTCGATATAAATGCTAACCACGTTATCCGGCACGGTGAAGATTTTAGGCGGTACGCTCGTCAGCGCCTTCTCCGTATAGTCAGCGAAGATGGGTGCTGCTTTATGCGATTCCGACACCGAAATCATCTTGCCGCGATCATAGCCGACCCATACGGCGGTCGACAATTCCGGCGTGTAGCCGACAATCCACGCGTCGGAGTCCGTCGTTCCCGTCTTGCCGGCGACGGGTCGTTTGATGCTGGCTGCGACCCGATTGCCTGTGCCACCGGATTCGAACACGCTTTCCATTAAGCTCGTCAACACGTAAGTGTCGGATGGATCGATAACCTGCTCTGACTCCACTGGCGGCGCTTCATATAGCACCCGTCGATCCGGGGCCGTCACTTTCAAGATGGCGCGCGGAATAACACGTTTGCCCTCGTTGCTGAACACGGCGTAAGCAGACGCCATTTCGAAAGGGCTGACGGGGAACGTTCCGAGCGCCAAGGAAGGCAGCGGCTTCATGCTGCTATCGATACCGAGACGCCTGGCCAGCGAAATCACTTGTTCCGGGCCTATTTGCATAATGGTACTGACTGCATAGATATTGTCGGACGCCGCAATCGCTTGACGAAGATCGATATCGCCATAATATTTCCCGCCGTAATTGCGCGGCTTGTACACTTGGCGCCCTTCGTCATAGCTGAATGAGGTCGGGGCGCTCACGAAATGCGTGGCTGCCGTGACAGCCCGTTTCTCCAGCGCCGCCAGATAGACGATCGGCTTGAAGGCAGATCCGGGCTGACGCGTATCCGCGAACACGCGGTTATATTGATTGACGCGGTAATTTTTGCCGCCTACCATCGCCTTAATATATCCGTTGCGCGGATCAATCGATACAAGAGCAGCCTGCAGATCGCCCGAGGCGGGGATTTGCTTCGCGACGGCTTCCTCTGCCGCCTCCTGCGCCCGCTTATCAAGCGTTGTGTAGACGTGCAGGCCCCCAGCCTCCACGATTTCATCGGGGATGCCGAGCGCCGCCAGATCCCGCCGGATATAATCGCGGAAATAAGGAGCGACAAGTGTCTCGGCGCGCTCCTCCTGAGGGCGGAAGACGAGCATTTCGTTATACGCGCGTTTGGCTGTATCCTGCGTAATATCGCCCATATCGACCATGTTCTGCAGCACAATTTTTTGGCGGTCCTTTGCATTCTTCATATTTAAATAAGGCGAGTAATAACTGGGTCCGCGCGGAATTCCGGCGAGCAATGCGCTCTCTGCCAGCGACAATTTCCGTGCAGGCTTGTTGAAATAAAGTTGAGCTGCCGCTTCGATGCCGTAGGCCCCGTGACCGTAATATACTTGATTTAGATACATCTCGAGAATTTCGTCTTTGCTATACTTCATCTCAAGCTGCAGCGCGTAGAGCGCTTCCTTCGCCTTACGGGTCCATGTTCGTTCGTGGCTAAGATACAGATTGCGGGCGAGCTGCTGTGTTAAAGTGCTCGCTCCTTGCTTTTTCGACAGATGCTCCAGATTGACGAGAAAGGCCCGCGCCACTCCTTTGAAATCGATGCCCATATGATGGTAGAATTGGCGATCCTCAGTTGCTATCGTCGCTTGGACGACTTCAGACGCGACATCGGCTAGCTTCACCGCTGACTGCTGCGTCTGCCCTGGCGTCAGTGCTGTCAGCACGTTCCCATGGAAGTCTAGCAGCTGAGACGATTGCTGAATACTGGATACAGGCAGATCCGTCATATATAAATAGCCGAGCACGGAAGCCGAGACGCCGAGGCTAAGTACAAGCGTGCCAATGATGCCCCATAGGAACAGGCGGAGCCGGCGTTTTGCCTTTGTGTAGTTTTTTTTCGCATTCATGTCGGGCTCCTCCTCATAATCGGCTGCTTTCCCGTCGGCAAGTCAGCTTAAAGTCCTTGCTATCAGTATGGAGTAGGATAAAAAAGGATATTCATCTGCACAATTGTTATTTTTCCATACGCAGCTGCTTCATTCGCTCTATACCGGACGAAATGGTTTGAAAATAATTACTTGGGAGATAGTTGCTTTTTGGGGGGGAAACGCTATAATACTCTTGTTTGGTGCAAAATGGAGATGAAGTGTTACGAATGTATACATGGGAACCATTACGAGCATTTCGACTGGACCAACGATACCATATCGGAAGAAAGAAGGTTGATTTTATGGAATTGTGGTTTACAGAGAAGCAGACGCCGACCTTCGGCATTACGGCAAAAATTCGCGAGACGTTCGTGAATGAACAGACGCCGTTTCAGCATCTGACGATGTTGGATACCGAGGAATTCGGACGAATGCTCGTATTGGACGGCATGGTTATGACGACGATTAAAGACGAGTTTGTCTACCATGAGATGGTGGCGCACCCGGCCCTCGTTACACATCCGAATCCGAAGAAAGTGCTCGTAGTCGGCGGTGGAGATGGTGGCGTTATTCGTGAAATTATGAAGCATCCTTCCGTTGAGAAAGCGGTCCTCGTAGAAATCGACGGAAAGGTCATTGAATATTCGAAAAAATATTTGCCGGAAATTGCGGGTGAACTCGACAACCCACGTGTCGAAGTTATCGTAAACGATGGCTACATGCATATTTTGAACAGCAAGAACGAGTACGATGTCATCATGGTCGATTCCACGGAGCCTGTCGGCCCTGCGGCGCCGTTGTTCGAGCGCGGCTTCTACCAAGGCATTTACGAAGCGTTGAAGGAAGACGGCTTGTTCGTGGCGCAGACGGACAACCCTTGGTTCAAGGCAGATCTGATTCAGCAGGTAAACCGTGACGTTAAGGAAATTTTCCCGATCGTACGCGTGTACGGTGCGAACATTCCGACTTACCCAAGCGGGTTGTGGACGTTCACCATAGGCAGCAAGCAATACGATCCTATGAATATAGATGAAGCGAGCATTCCGGAAATGGAAACGAAATACTACTCGCCGCGTCTGCATAACGCAGCCTTCTGCCTGCCTAAATTTGTAGAAGATCTCTGCAAATAATAACGGGGCAAAAGAAAGAACGAAGGAGGCCAACTATGAAACTGGATCAAAAATATTCCGGCAATGTGTTCATCTGCAGCTCGGATGATTATGAAGCCGCAACAGCGGTCATTTACGGCATGCCGATGGACTATACGGTCTCGTTCCGCCCCGGTTCGCGATTCGGCCCTGGCCGTATCCGCGAGGCGTCTGTCGGTTTGGAGGAGTACAGCCCTTATCTCGATCGGAGCATTGAAGAACTGAACTATTTCGATGCCGGCGACTTGCTGCTGCCATTCGGCAATGCGGCGAAGAGCTTGGACATTATCGGTGATTACATTCGCGGGCTGCTAGCTGATGGCAAATTCCCGGTCGGTATGGGCGGGGAGCATCTTGTCACCTGGCCAGTCATTCAAGAGGTGTACAAGAAGTATCCAGACTTGGCGATTATCCATATTGACGCTCATGCTGATTTGCGCGAGCACTATGAAGGGGAGCCACTCTCTCACTCTACGCCGATTCGCAAGGCGGCAGGCTTGATGGGCGGCAAAAATATTTATCAATTCGGGATTCGTTCCGGTTCTCGCGAAGAATGGACGTATGCGCGGGAAAACATTAATTTCTATCCGTTCGACGTGGCGGAGCCGCTGAAGAAGGCGCTGCCTGAGTTGGCAGGCCGGCCGGTATATGTCACGATCGACATTGACGTGCTCGATCCAAGCTGTGCGCCTGGTACGGGTACGGCGGAAGCGGGTGGCATTACGTCGAAGGAGCTGCTGGAAGCGGTGCACCTTATCGCCCGTTCGGACGCGAACGTCGTCGGCTGCGACTTGGTGGAAGTGGCGCCGATTTACGACCCGACGGAGCAGACGCCAATTACGGCAAGCAAGATTATCCGAGAAATGCTGCTTGGTTTCGTAAAATAAATTTGAAATTCCCTTCTTCGTTACCGCATCGCGGTGTTTGCAACGCGACAAACGGAGGAGGGATTTTTTTGCCTTCAGCCTTCTTGGAAATTCCCTCTAACGTGTTCGCCCCCTTCTCTCGGTTCTCTTTTGTTCACTCTCCCAATGCTTCAGACTGCCCCTCTAATGCTTCAGGAGCAGTAGTTAGAAATACAGATGGCATAATTAACGACTCGAAGGCTTTGGAAAAAGTGTGTGTACATCAACAAATGCACGGTGGAGGACCGGATTCAGCAGACGCAGGGAGCATGACAAGATAGAGAGGGGGAACTAGGGTGCGCCAATCATACAATTAAGAGCGTTTGGACTGTGCCACTCGAGTATTGGACTCTGAATCAATGGGATAGTGGGCAAAAGGTTTGGTAAGCCACATGGTACGAGGAAGTGGGGACTGCTGATAATAACTGGAAGAGCAATATGGTCGGATACCTTACGCTCGCCATCTTAAAATAAGTCGTATTTTCCATAAATAACGCAGGGCATTGCTGCACCGTCTCTTCTATACTGTAGGGGAACACGGAGCATGCCCATCTGAATGAGCGCATACTTGCCGAATTCATTCACGAAGGGAGCAGGTGTTGAAGGAGGCTATCACGGTGGAACTGAATCGGCTGCAAATTGCAGACTTTCTGCCCGATCGCAGTATGGCTGCATATGAGATGTATTTGGCGGACGAGGTTCCTTGGCATGGTCACGAATTTTATGAATGTACGATGATTGTGAGCGGTACGGGCAAACACCGGTTGAACGGCGAGGAGCTGACTCTTCAGCGGGGGAATGTGTTCGTCCTTACCCCAGGAGTGGGTGAACCGCATGCTCGGCACGAAGCCGGAAGGCGACAATACAGCGCTGGCGATTGATCTGAGCCGTATAATGGAAGCAACTAATGAATCCGCGCGCATAAGCGGCACGGTACGTATTTAAGGATAAAGGATACATATACAGTTAATAGGAATGGAGGAACGGCATTATGACAGAACAAGTGATTCGAATCGGCATTATCGGCAGTGGCGGGATCGCGAGAATGCATGCGCGGGCGTATAAAAGGATTCCTGGCGTCGTGGTGGCGGCAGTAGCGGATATCGTGCCCGGCAGAGCGCAGGCACTCATTGATGAGGAGGGGCTGGCGGAACAGCAGCATTTGACAATACACGCAAGCTGCTGGAACAAGAGCTGCACGGCGTGAGCATCTGCACCCCGAACGTATCGCACCATGATCAGACGTTATTGTCACTGGAGGCAGGCAAGCACGTACTGGTGGAGAAGCCGTTATCCGTTACATTGGACGAGGGCATTGAAATGGTGGAGACTGCGGAACGTATGGGTAAAATGCTGAGTGTCGGCTTCCAGCCGCGCTACGACGATAATATTAAGCTGGTGCGGGAAATTGTGCAGTCCGGGCAACTCGGCGGTGTATACTATGCCGAGCTCGGGGGAGGCAGACCTCGCGGCATCCCGGGTGGAACGTTCATCCGGCGCGACATCGCAGGCTCTGGTGCCATTGCGGACATCGGGTGCTACTCGCTAGATATGGCGCTATATGCGCTTAATCATCCGCGTCCGCTGACCGTATCCGCCTTTTCCGGCAACCGTCTCGGTACGAACCCAGCCATCTGTCCAGAGGCAGATCGCTTCGATGTCGAGGATTTCGGGGTGGCTTTCATTCGTTTTGAGAACGACATGGTCATGACGTTCAAGACGTCGTGGGCGATGCATCTCGATTCTATGGGCTCGACGTTCTTCCTTGGCTCGGAAGGCGGACTGAAGCTTGGCTCTGGCCGTACGGGCGCTTGGGGAGGCTCATTCGATTGCTTAGGGGATATCCGCATGTATCGGGATATGATGGGCCGGCAGACCGAGACGGTCATTCCGCTGTCAGGACAACCGCTCGACGAGCCGTTCTTCTTGAAAATATCCGACTTCGTCCGTGCGATCCGAGATGACGCCCCTGCGCCGGTGCCAGCGAGCGAAATACTCGTCCAACAGACGATAATCGACGCGCTTCTCCGTTCGGCCGCACAGAAGCGTGAGGTAGATGTGGAGTGGCCATCTATACTTCGAAGATAGAGGCGACTCGTTTCTGATTCAAAGGGAGAATGGGCAAAGGCACGTAGTAAAGCAGACATGCTAGCACGGTCCAATAATATAGGGGCAGTTCCATAAGCAAAATATCTGCTTAGGGGCTGCCCCTTTGTGTACGTTCCTTTTAATTGTGGCTACACTAATGAATGCGGCTTGAACATCAACGCGGGATCGCGGAACGCATTCGCGACGATTTCGGAACGTGGGAAGTCAGCTTCGTATGCCGAATCATGATATATATTACAAAACCAAATATCGGAGCAATGCTGACGATAAGCGTAATTCCTGCCGAGAATAAGATGGAACGGTCGATGCGATAACTGTCGATAGAGGTCCAGATGGTGCATGCCCCATGGAGGATTAGAAGGAAGAACATGAGCTTCCCGGCGGGTGTGCTTATCCAAGACATTAATTCTATCCACAACATCGTAGCTACCTCCTTAAATTACTGAACGGGCTGCCTCAAATTATTAAGGGCTAAAGGGATTATAGTGTAACAATGGGGATTGAATCCATCGTTTTTTCCATCACCAACCTTACAATTTTGAAAGGTTTTCTTTTAGTTGTACAATAAACGTTGAACTTTTCCGGCCAAACTGGTTGCAAAAGGTGTGCTATTACCGGATAATTTAATAATCAGACTTTGCAGAATTGGAGTTAGAATGATGACGGAACGCCAAGCGGAAGCGGCGAACAAGCTTATGGTGCGCATCGTCATTGACAGCCGTCAAGATGATGAGCGCGTGACCCAAGAGGTAACTGGAGAGTTGTACCGCAAAGGTTCGCATTTCTATGTACGATACATCGAGCCGATAAATCATCCGGACGGTCAGAATGATGGCGACAGCGATATGAGTGCAAGCTCACCTACACAGGTGATGATAAAAATAAGCAAGCGTCAAATCAAATTGATGCGGCGCGGACAAGTGGAGTCAGAGCAGACATTTTCTTATCTCGAGAAGCAGGGAGGCTACTATCGCTCCCAAGCACTGCGCTTTCCGATGACTACGTATACCACTCTGATGGAATGGAACAACCCGTGGCCATTTGAAGGACCGCTTCAGTTCGATCAATTAATGCTCACTTGGGCATACCAGCTTTATATTGAAGAGCAATGTACGGGACAGTTCGAAATCAAGCTGAAGATGACACCCGCAGACACGCATAACAGAATGGCGCAGGAGGAATAGAGACAATGAGCATGAGTGTAATGGAGAAAATGAATGACCAAGTAAAGACTGCAATTGATGAGGCGATCGTGAAGGCCGGATTGGTATCGCGCGAAGAGCTGCCGTCCTTTGTCATCGAAGTGCCAAAGGACAAATCGCACGGTGACTTGGCGACGAACGCGGCGATGCAGTTGACTCGCATTGCGAAGCGCAATCCGCGTCAGATCGCTGAAGTAATTATTGAGAACCTGGATAAAGCGGCGGCTTCTATTGAAAGTACCGAAATCGCGGGCCCAGGATTTATTAATTTCCGTATGAACAAAAGTTATCTGTATGATGTGGTGCGGGAAGTTACCGACAAAGGTTCGGACTACGGTCGTATCGGCATTGGCGCCGGACAGCGCGTTCAAGTGGAATTCGTCTCGGCGAATCCGACGGGAAGCCTGCACCTTGGGCATGCCCGAGGTGCAGCGGTTGGCGATGCGCTGTGCAACCTGCTTGATTATGCAGGTTATGAGATGACGCGCGAGTACTATATTAATGATGCCGGCAACCAAGTGATGAACTTGGCGAAGTCGATTGAGTGCCGCTATAAGCAGGCGCTTGGTCTCGATGCGGATATGCCGGAAGACGGTTATTTCGGTGAAGATATTAAAGGTTTCGCGCAGGATCTGGTGAATAAGGAAGGCGATCGTCTTCTGCAGCTGGCCGAAGAAGAGCGTGCTAAATATTTCCGCCAATTCGGACTGGAGAAAGAACTGGACAAAATTAAACGCGATCTCGGCCGCTTCGGCGTGCCGTTCGACGTATGGTTCAGTGAAACGTCATTGTATGAGAACGGGGAAGTGACGAAGGCGCTCGACACGCTGCGTACGACTGGACACGTCTATGAAGAAGAAGGCGCGACGTGGCTGCGCACGACAACATTTGGTGACGACAAGAACCGCGTCTTGGTGAAAAACGATGGTTCCTACACCTATTTGACACCTGACGTTGCATACCATATGGATAAGTACGGCCGCGGCTTCGACCGCATGATTAACATTTGGGGCGCTGACCACCATGGCTACATTCCGCGGATGAAAGCGGCAATGGAAGCAGTTGGCAATGACCCGGACAAGTTGATTGTGCTCATTGCTCAAATGGTCAGCTTGTTTCAGGATGGCGAGAAAGTGAAGATGTCGAAGCGTACCGGCAAAGCGGTCACGATGGAGGATTTGATGGAGGAAGTGGGCGTTGACGCGATCCGCTACTTCTTCACGATGCGCTCCATGGATTCTCATCTCGACTTCGACATGGATTTGGCGATTTCGACGTCGAACGAGAACCCTGTGTTTTACGTGCAGTATGCGCACGCGCGCATTTGCAGCATCTATCGTCAAGCAGAGGAGCAGGGAGTGGCATTGAAGCCGCTGCGCGATATTGACTTGACCACGCTGACGACCGAGCATGAATACGATCTGCTGCGCAAAATGGGCGAGCTGCCAGAAGAGATCGCAGTTGCGTCCCGTGATTATGCGCCGCATCGCTTAATCCGGTACGTATACGAATTAGCGTCGCTCTTGCACAGCTACTACAAGGCAGAGCGTGTCATTACTGAGGACCCGGAACAGACACAGGCTCGCCTGGCGCTGTTAGGCGCAGTGCGCACCGTTATCGCAAATGTGCTCCGGCTGGTAGGGGTATCTGCGCCAGAACGGATGTAAGATCATACGAATATGGCTGACAGTTATAAGCTGGCGTCTCGAAGGAGGAGACGCCAGCTTTTTATTTCCAAGCGAAGTCTGAGAGCATCTCTTGTATAATAGATGCAGCGTCATACACAGATCCACAGCAGACGGGAAGAAGGATGGTGATGGCATTGATTCATCTGCTGCCTTTAATGATAGAACGTGTCGGCATTTTGCTAATTATTGCATTTGTGCTGTCACGTATGAAGTCTTTCCGCCAAATCGTTCATCACGAGCATGGCTTGACCGAGAAATGGATGCTTATCGTCGTATTCGGCGCGTTTGGGGTCATTAGCAACTATACCGGAGTTCAGATCCACGATAGCTCCATCTATTCGCAAGCGTGGCATACGGATGTAGATACGGGGAGCGCGATCGCGAACACGCGCATTATGGGTGTTGTCATCGGCGGACTGTTGGGGGGACCGCTTGTAGGAACCGGCGTCGGATTGATTGCAGGAGTGCATCGCCTTTCCTTAGGCGGTTATACTGCGGTTGCATGCGGCATCTCGACCATTATGGCCGGCATTGTTACTGGAATAATTGGTAAGCGCTTTCGTGCACAAGGAAAGCAGGCCGCATGGCTAACCGCAGGAATCGGCATTCTGATGGAGTGCGCACAAATGGGTATCATCCTGCTTGTTGCCGAGCCGTGGGCCGACGCATGGGGGCTGGTGAAGGTTATCGGTGTCCCGATGGTAGTAGTGAACGGCTTCGGCACCTTGCTGTTTATGCTCATTATCCAGTCTATATTTCAGGAAGAAGAGCGTTCCAGAGCATTGCAGACACATAAGGCGCTATATATTGCAGATCATACGCTGCCTTTCTTCCGCCAAGGCTTAAACGCGCATTCGTGCCGGGAAGCCGCCCAAATTATTTTAAAGGAGACGAACGCCGACGCCATCTCGATTACGAATCAGCATCAAATCTTGGCCCATGTCGGGACAGGTGCAGATCACCATATTGCGTTGCAGAGCATTTCAACGAGACTAACGAAGAAGGTGCTTGAAGAAGGCATCGTTCATAAGGCGTCTTCGCGCGAGGAGATCCAGTGTTATAACCTGGATTGCCCGCTGCAGGCCGCGCTGGTGCTGCCGCTAAAGGTGCACGACAGCACGATTGGCACGCTAAAGCTATATTTCAGGCGTGCTACGAGGCTGGATCAAGTCGAACGGGAGTTGGCTGAGGGATTAAGCAAGCTTTTTTCCACCCAGTTGGAGCTGGCGGAAGCAGAGCTTCAGAGCAGGCTCTTGAAGGATGCTGAGATTAAAGCGCTGCAGGCCCAAGTGCATCCCCATTTTTTGTTCAATGCGTTCAACACCATTTCTGTGCTGTGCCGTACGGATCCTGAGCAAGCCAGAAAGCTGCTGCAGCAGCTCAGTGTATATTTTCGCAGCAATCTTCAAGGTGCCCGCAAGATGCTCATTCCTCTGCACAAGGAACTGGAGCATGTAGAAGCCTATTTGTCATTGGAGCAGGCGAGATTCCCCGGCAAGTTTACGATCGAAGCACATATCGACGCCTCTCTGAATGATGTATTGGTTCCGCCGTTCACGCTGCAGCCATTGGTGGAGAATGCCATTCGCCACGCCTTTTCCAAAGGCTTCACCGAGCCGATAGGTCGGGTGACGATAAGTGCGACTGCTGAGGGGGAGAACATGATTTTGGTAACGAAGGACAACGGTAAAGGCATATCGGCAGATATTGTGGGCGCTCTCGGTAAGCAAGCCGTACAATCGGCGGAAGGAACCGGTACAGCCCTTTATAATATTAAGACGCGCATTGAAGAACTGTACGGGAACCAGGCTTCCTTCCGTATTGCAAGTGAGACCGCCCAAGGAACGACAGTCCGCATCACCCTGCCTGTCCATTTCGTCGAAAGAGGTGATAAACTTGTTGAAGGCATTTATCGTGGAGGATGAGCCGCTAGCACGAGATGAGCTTATTTATTTGCTGCGTCGCACGAAGCGAGTGGAGGTTGTAGGAGAGGCGGAGGCGAAGGATGAGGCACTGGTGCACATTGGGGCAGTTCGTCCCCATGTCGTCTTTTTAGACATACAGCTTGCAGAGGAAAGCGGCTTGGAGATTGCACAGCGGTTAATGGAACTGGATGCACCGCCGGCAATCGTGTTCGCCACCGCATACGATGAATATGCTTTAAAGGCATTCGAGCTGAATGCAGTTGATTATATATTGAAGCCCTTTGATGAGGTTCGCGTGCATCAGACAGTAGAGAAACTTAACAAGCAGCTTGTGATGAGGGTGCCGCCTAACTTGCGTTCCCCGGCGTCCCGTTCCTCAGTTCCGGAACGCAAGGATCGCTTAGCTATTACAGTGGATGAGCGGATCGTTGTGCTGCATGTCGATCATATCATTTATATCGGATTTGAAGAGGGGAAGACCGTCATCGTGACGAAAGAACGGCATTACAAAGTTAGCGAGCCGTTAACGATGCTTGAGCGCAAGCTTCTACATCCTTCTATTATACGGGTGCATCGGGCTTATCTCGTCAATGTGGATCGGATTATAGAAATCGAGCCGTGGTTCCACTCTACCTGTCAATTGAAGCTCCAGGACGGTTCCCAGGTGCCGGTCAGCCGCACTTATATGAAGGATCTGAAGCAGATCCTCGGATTTTAGATTGCGTCACCATGGCTGAAAACGCTTGCATTTCAAGCTTATCTATTTGCAGCTCACTCTCTTCCCTTCACATTCTATCGTGAAAACGAATAATTTTCGTTTTCATATTATAAGATAGCCACAAGGAAATCGAAGGGAGTGGCCACTAATGAACGCGGTTTCAATTGTAATCGGATCTATTTGCATTTTGATGATTGCTTATCGACTGTATGGAACGTTTATGACGGCAAAAGTGTTAAAGCTTGATGACTCCAAGCCGACTCCGGCTCACGAATTCAACGACGGCAAAGATTACGTGCCGACGAATAAATGGGTATCCTTCGGGCACCATTTTGCCGCGATTGCGGCAGCCGGCCCGCTCGTTGGGCCGATCCTGGCCGCGCAGTTCGGTTACTTGCCGGGACTGCTGTGGCTGCTTATCGGTGCGGTTATCGGCGGAGCGGTGCATGATGCAGTTGTGCTGTTCGCCTCTATGCGCAAGCAGGGCAAATCGCTCTCCGAAGTAGCAAAGGACGAGCTAGGACCTGTCGCCGGCTTCTGCACCGGCCTCGCTATGCTCTTCATTATTACGATTACGATGGCTGGACTGTCGATGGTCGTGCTCCATGCGCTGGAGCATAATCCATGGGGAACGTTCTCGGTCGGCATTACGATTCCGATTGCAATGGGAGTAGGGCTGCTGTATAAGAAAACAGGCAATCTGAAGGTTACTTCCACCATCGGCTTTATTCTGCTTCTAGTCGGCGTGTTCATGGGCCCTTATATTCAAGGCACGGCGCTGGGAGAGTGGCTGACCTTTGACATGAAAACATTGGCTGTCATTTTACCGATATACGCTTTTTTTGCGGCAGCTTTGCCGGTCTGGCTGCTGCTCGCGCCGCGCGATTATTTGAGCAGCTTCATGAAAATTGGCGTCTTCATCGCGCTTATCATCGGCGTCTTTATTATTAACCCGGCGATTCCATTCCCGGCGGTAACGGAATTCATTCACGGGGGAGGTCCAATTTTGGCTGGCCCGGTCTGGCCGTTCATCTCGATAACGATTGCTTGCGGAGCAATATCTGGCTTCCACGCCTTCGTCGGTTCCGGAACGACACCGAAGATGCTGGATCGCTGGAGTGATATTAAAGTAGTTGGGTTCGGCGCGATGCTCGTTGAATGTGTGGTAGGAATCATGGCGCTAATCGCCGCCACTGCTCTGCAGCCAGCGGACTACTTCGCAATTAATTCCACGCCGGAAGCGTTCGAGGCGCTCGGTATGAGCACGGTTCATTTGCCTGAGTTGGCGCGTGAAATCGGCCTCAATCTGGAGGGAAGAACAGGCGGCGCCGTCACGCTGGCAGTTGGCATGACCTATATCTTCACGAAGATTCCATGGTTCGAAGGCTTGGCATCATACTTTTTCCAGTTCGTCATTATGTTCGAGGCGGTCTTCGTCCTAACGGCAATCGATGCCGGAACGCGTGTCGCGCGCTATATTATCCAAGATTTCTTCGGTGACATCTACAAACCGTTGAAACGGGTGGATTGGGTGCCTGGCTCGATCTTCGCGAGTGCATTAGCTTGTCTGATGTGGGGATATTTACTCTTTTCAGGCGATATTGGCTCCGTATGGGCACTGTTCGGAGTATCTAATCAGATGATGGCGTCGATTGGTCTTATCATCGGAGCGACGGTCATTTTGAAGATAGCGGACAAACGCAGGTACATGTTTACGTGTTTGATTCCGTTGGCATATTTGTTCGTAACGGTCAATTACGCGGGAGTGTGGATGGTTGCGAACGTATACTTGAATCCAACGGCCTCCGGTTACAGTATTTTGAATGCTTCACTGTCCATCATTATGATGGTGCTTGGGATCATCATCCTCATCTCGGCCATTAAGAAATGGATTGAGCTATGGAATGCGCCGCGGACGCATCTTGCGCCAATTACAGCAGCTTAGTTATCTTGAATGAGCGGCGGGTGAAATGGCGCCGATGCTGGGCAGCTTCTGATGAAGTTCGCAGCCATGCCTAGGGCCGATTGCGAGACCATAAGCGCCAATGGCCGACAAAATACGCATGTCCCGTCTTTGCGGGCCAGCAATGAGCATAAATTGTCGATGACGAGCCAATAAAAAAGGGGACTACCCCAAAGTCTGAATGACTTGAAGGATAGCCCTCTTGTCTCTTTTTGCATTGTATTTTGCGCAATGAAACAGCAGTGTATACCTGCGGCGAGATCGCAACCGCCTCCTACCGCTCCACTTCCTTGAGCAGACGCATCACGTCTACTTCGCCTGCTCCGCGCGGCGTGCCGCCCGTGCCTCTGGGGCCGCGCGTAGGGTTGGCGGAATGGCGCAGAAGGGTTTTGATCTCCCCTGGCTTCAATCCCGGCTTCATGGCGAGCAGCAGGGCAATCGCGCCGCTGACATGAGAGGTGGCCATGGAAGTGCCGCTCATTTCGTGATATTTTCCCTTGAGCCATGCAGACACAATTTTTTCTCCAGGAGCATAAATATCGACGAATCGACCTCGATTGCTAAAATTCGCAATTTTGCGGACCCGATCGGTCGCGCCCACAGAAATGGTCTGCTGGTACCGGGCGGGGTAATCGATCGTTTTGCGTTTGGCATCGTTTCCTGAAGACGCGACGATGGTGACCCCTGCGTTATAGGCGTTCATCACTGCATTCAACAGTGATTTGCTGCGCGTCTTCATCCCGAAGCTCATATTAATTATATTCATGCCATGACGCACACACCAATCAATGCCTTGAATAATATCAGATACATAAGCAGATCCATTCTCGTCAAAGGCTTTGACAGGATGGATCAGCGCACGAGGAGCCACGCCAATGATTCCATACATCTGATTGGCGGCTGCTATCGTACCGGCGATGTGCGTTCCGTGTCCGTTATCGTCATACGGAGGCAATCCGCGGTGAACCAGATTGACGCCGCGCATCAAAGAGTTGCGCAAATCAGGATGGCGGTAATCAGCTCCCGTATCGATGACGCCAATGTACACGTGATGGCCGGTCGTCGTGCTCCATGCCTGGGGCGCTTTAATGTGCCGTACGCCCCAAGGAATGCCGCGTTCCCAAGCAACGGGCTTCTGCGATGCGGCATGCATCGTTACTTGAATATCATCCTCAACAACGAACTCGCTTTGGTACAGAGCCAATTGCCGATTCAGACCAGCTGGAACCGGACAGATCCAAGCTAGGATTAACGGAACGGTATGGACGTTCCCAAGCTCGGGGTGGCGCTTTTGCAGATCGTACAGAGCTTTGCAGCATCGTTCGTACAATTGAGGGTTGTAAAAGCGAATCAGCTGTCTCTTCCCACGTTGTCCGTTGGAGGAAATCTCATGAAGCATCAACTGGAGTAAGCCCGTAACATCCAATGTCGAGTCCCTCCCGACAGGTCCTTGTGGAGTATCGTATGCGTTCTGCTGCAGGGTGGACTGGGGTAGCCGCCTTTTTTGAGAAAGTTAGGCCTTCTTCCGTGTCAAATGTCTTCCCGGGACATAATATGAAGAAGAGCCGGCGAAGGGCTTAGCACACCAAAGACGAGGGCCACTGCTTTCGTCGGGTGCGGATACAGTCGAACGCGAAGGATAGCCCTTCGCGTTTCTTTTTTTTGTCTTGAAATGACTGATATGTGGCATTTTTTTGTCTGGCTGAAGAAAACTTGCTTTTTCGCGGCAGATCGGTTTTACTTATGTGTGAACATGGATATGTTAGTATCAGTTTGAACCTTTTGAGAGAGGATGTGTCCGAATGAGCACCCCGTTGGAATTGAAACTAGATCCCGACAAAGTGCAAGAAATGCCGATGGTGGATTTAGCTTTCCTTATATTGAAAGCTGCCAACACGCCTTTCTACTACCGCGATCTAATGAACGAAGTAGCTAAGCTTCGTGGATTAACCAAAGAGCAAATTACCGATGTGATTGCGCAGTTATATACCGAAATCAACATTGACGGCCGCTTTGCATGTGTTGGCAACAACCTGTGGGGCTTGAAACGTTGGTACCCGGTTGACCGTTCGGAAGAGTCGATGGGAGGCTCCAAACGTCCGCGTATCATTAATGATGAAGACGACGATATGGAAGACGAGTATGTGGAAGAAGACGACAACTACACTGCTGATGGAGAGGACTTCGATTTCGTGGATGAAGACAACGAAGAGGAAGAAGTCTTCGACGATGAAGAGGAAGAGGCAGAAGTTGACGAAGAAGTCATGATCGATGAAGAAGAAATCGATGAAGACAGTTCTGAAGGGGAAGAAGAACTGGAAGAAGACTTCGAAGAAGCCGACAAAGCTGAGGATAACCGTTAATCGGCTGTTCCCCACTGCGTGGCTGGCATAAATGCCGTTTGCTTATTGGTCCTGTTGAAGAAGCTGCTCAGAAGCTTTGATGGGAAGGATAAGTAAGCGGCATTTTCACTTCTTCACATCCCCTTAAAAATCCAAGCGTGCTCCCTTGACATGGGACTACCTACAGAGTAAACTAGCATATGGGCTTTGGATTTGTATTGAATTGAATAGAGTGATTGAACATAAGAAGAAAGTGCCCCGTGACACTACGGGAGTCACTTTTTTATTTTTTTCCGATATCGGAATGTATCTGCTCGACGGCATGGTCTGCTCGGACATGGTATATTTTGAGTCGAATAAAAGGCTTCCGTTGATCGCGGACGCTCGGCTTCGGGTGTCCTTCGATAGGAGCTTTTTTTATGACATCTTGCATCAATTTTTCTCCTGCAAATGGGTTACGATAACATCATGCAGCATGAATTGCAAAAACTCCATCGGACCTGATTCAAGAGTCAAAGCCTCCCGAGAACATATGTCATGAATGCACTTGATCATAGGAGGGTTTCACCAGTGGCAAAATACATTTTTGTGACGGGCGGCGTCGTTTCATCTCTAGGTAAAGGAATAACGGCAGCATCCCTAGGCAGACTGCTGAAAAATCGGGGTCTGAAAGTAACGATTCAAAAGTTTGACCCGTACATCAACGTTGATCCGGGTACCATGAGTCCCTATCAACACGGTGAAGTGTTCGTAACCGACGACGGGGCGGAAACCGACCTGGACCTTGGCCACTATGAGCGTTTCATTGATATCAATCTGTCCAAGAACAGCAATGTGACGACAGGGAAGATCTATTCTTCGGTTATCTCTAAAGAACGCCGCGGTGAATACTTGGGCGGTACCGTACAGGTTATTCCGCACATCACGAATGAAATTAAAGAGCGTGTTTTCCGCGCCGGCAAAGAAGCGGGCTCCGATGTGGTCATTACGGAGATCGGCGGTACGGTAGGCGATATCGAGAGCTTGCCGTTTCTGGAAGCGATTCGTCAAATCAAGAGCGATGTCGGCCGCGATAATGTGATGTACATTCACGTTACTCTGATTCCGTACATCAAAGCAGCGGGTGAAGTGAAGACGAAGCCGACGCAGCATAGCGTCAAAGAGCTGCGCAGCATCGGCATTCAGCCGAACATGCTTGTATGCCGGACAGAGCACGAGCTCTCGGAAGATTTGAAGCGCAAGATCGCACTCTTCTGCGACATTGACGCCAACGCGGTTGTGGAGTGCCGTGACGCCTCCACCTTGTATGAGGTTCCTCTCATGCTGCGCGAGCAAGGCATGGATAATATCGTCGTCAACCATCTGAAGCTGCAGACGCCAGAACCGGATATGGTCGAGTGGACGAAGCTGGTCAATCGCGTGAAGCAGCTGCAAGGCCGCGTTGAGATTGCTATCGTCGGGAAATACGTTGCCCTTCACGATGCTTATCTGTCCATTGTTGAAGCGTTGGAGCATGCTGGTATTGATGCCAATGCCGAAGTGAACATCCGTTGGGTCAATGCGGAGGAGATTACGGAAGAGAACGTAAGCGAGCAATTGTCGGGAGTTAATGGCATTTTAGTTCCAGGCGGATTCGGCGATCGGGGTATCGAAGGAAAAGTAACAGCGATTCGCTTTGCGCGTGAACAGCAAATTCCGTTCTTTGGTATTTGCCTAGGCATGCAGGTTGCTGTAATCGAATATGCGCGAGCGGTTGTCGGCTTGACAGGAGCGAACAGTTCGGAAATCAACCCGTCGACAGAGTATCCTGTTATCGATTTGCTGCCAGAGCAGAAGGACATCGAAGATTTGGGCGGCACGATGCGCCTTGGCCTGTATCCTTGCAAATTGCAGGAAGGGTCGCTTGCGATGGAGTGCTACAACGACGAGCTCGTATACGAGCGTCATCGTCATCGTTATGAATTTAACAACGAATACCGCGAAATTGTGGAGCGTGCCGGCTTGAAAGTAAGCGGAACGTCCCCTGATGGACGGTTGGTTGAAATCGTGGAGCTTCCGAACCACCCGTGGTTCCTTGCGGTGCAATTCCATCCGGAATTCACATCCCGTCCGAACCGTTCACAGCCATTGTTCCGTGAGTTCGTCAAAGCTGCGATTAAACAGTTGGGATAATGTATATATTTGCAAAGCGAAGATTCTCCATGTGAGAATTTTCGCTTTTTTTGCTTCCCGCGGTACAGAAGCAGATGTTTTTCCTAAAGTAAGGAGGAATTTAATAGGAAGAAGCGAATATGTACTGTAACTTTGCAATATAAGCATGTTATGCGAGACGGCAGCTATGACAAGGCAAACATACTCGCTCGTGATACACGGTGGGAGGGGTACCAGTTGGATAAAAAGAAAGTATTGATTGTTGATGATCAGAATGGTATTCGGGTTCTTCTCATGGAAGTGTTCAGCAGCGAAGGATATACGACATATCAGGCTTCTAACGGCAAGATGGCGCTGGACATCGTACAGGATGAATCACCGGATATCGTTCTGCTTGACATGAAGATACCTGGGATGGACGGTTTGGAAATTTTAAAACAAATCAAGAAGATGAAGCCACACATGAACGTCATCATGATGACTGCTTATGGGGAATTGGATATGATTAAGGAAGCGACCGATCTGGGAGCTATTATGCACTTTACAAAGCCATTTGATATTGATGAAATGCGTGTGGCCGTCAACATGACTTTAGCCCACAGTAACGAACAGCATGGTCATATGACTTTGCCGTCTTAACGAATGATAGAAATGATGCGCGATGCTGGGTTGCTGACCCAGCCTCTTTGCTTTTTGGATTTCGTCTGAAGGGGGCTTTTTGAACAACCTCCAACAGACGGATGTGTTCTGTTTTGTCAAGAGGTTGTTTACTTTTTTGCGCCTAATTGTGATATAATAACACCGTACAAGATGTCGGCTAACAAGAAGAGAGACAGACGACGAACAACTTCCTAGGAGGATGGAGACCATGCCATTAGTTTCGATGAACGAATTCCTGCCGAAAGCTAAAGCAAATAAATTTGCGGTAGGCCAATTCAACATTAACAACTTGGAATTCACACAAGCCATTACAGAAGCTGCGATGGAAGAGAAAGCGCCAATTATCTTCGGTGTATCCGAAGGGGCACTGCGTTACATGGGAATGGAATATACAGTAGCAATGGCGGAAGCGGCTGCGAAGAAATCCGGCTTGCCGATCGCATTGCACCTTGACCATGGCAGCACGTTTGAAGTGGCTATGGCTTGTATCCGTGCAGGATTCTCTTCCGTTATGTTCGATGGCTCCCATCATGCGTATGAGGACAACATCCGCTTGACTAAAGAAGTCGTTAAAGCGGCTCATGCTATGGGCGTATCCGTTGAAGGTGAATTGGGTACAATCGGCGGGACAGAAGATGACCTTACAGTGGATGAGGAATCCGCTCAATTGGCGAACCCAGAAGAAGCGATTCGTTTCTATGAAGAAACAGGCGTTGACGCACTTGCGATTGCTGTAGGTACGGCACACGGCATGTACAAAGGCGAGCCTAAACTTCATTACGATATCATTGAAGCTGTTGCTGCAAAAGTTCCTGTACCTGTCGTACTGCACGGCGGTTCCGGTGTGCCTGACGAAGCCATTCGCAAGGCAATTGCCGCAGGCGCAGGCAAAATTAACGTGAACACAGAGAACCAAGTCGCTTGCACGAAAGCGATTCGCGAAGCGTTGAACAAGAATGCAGATGTAATCGATCCTCGTAAATACTTGACGCCAGCTCGCAATGCGATGGTTGAAGTGGTTCGCGCTAAAATCCGCTTGTTCGGAAGCAACAACCAAGCGTAATCGGATATTTATATTTGCGTCTACAAATGCGGGAAAAGCGCCGGTTCTCCGGTGTTCTTCCCTTTTTTGTGATTACACCACCTAACTTATAGTATTATAGAGGTTGTTCAAAAAAGTCCCCTTTTGATCACGATGCATCCCAAGATGTCATTCGACATCGAATCTTACGTTCACTCTCCAAGAGCATATGTTTCCGAAGCAGTTTTCTTGCGAAAACTTGTACTTCTCGGTACCGAAAAGTGACTTTTTGAATGTGAATTATTTTTTGGGATGACCATATTTCAATATTAAGCATATGGATGAGCCGGCTATCATCAGCACGGTGTGGGAGGAACTCAGCTTGTGATGGAAAAGTTAATGATTTGCGGCGGGCGGCCGCTATGTGGCACCGTTCAGATTAGCGGAGCAAAGAACAGCGCGGTAGCGCTTATACCTGCAGCAATATTAGCAGAGAGCGAAGTTGTGCTCGATAACATGCCTGAATTAAGCGATGTCGCAACCTATGGCGAAATTATTACCGAACTCGGCGGGCAAGTCAGCCGGGAGGGAACCAGCCTGCACATTAATCCTTCCCACTTGATCTCCATGCCGATGCACAACGGCCCCGTCAAGAAATTACGGGCCTCCTATTACTTAATGGGCGCATTGTTAGGACGATTCGGAGAGGCGACGATTGGCATGCCAGGCGGGTGTAACTTCGAGCCGCGTCCGATTGATCAGCATATTAAAGGATTTGAAGCGTTAGGAGCGACGGTAACGAATGATCATGGCTCCGTTCATATTGTTGCGCGCGAACTGCGCGGCGCGAAGATTTATTTAGATGTAGTCAGCGTTGGTGCCACGATTAATATAATGTTGGCGGCCTCACGGGCTAAAGGCACTACTATCATTGAAAATGCGGCAAAAGAGCCTGAAATTATAGATGTTGCCACTTTGCTCAACGCAATGGGGGCACGAATTAAAGGTGCGGGTACGGAAACGATTCGCATTGAAGGGGTAGATGGTCTTCATGGCTGCCGCCATTCGATTATTCCGGATCGCATTCAAGCCGGAACGTACATGATCGCGGCTGCGGCTACGCGTGGAGATATTTTAATAGATAATATTATTCCGAAGCATTTGGAGGCTCTTACGGCCAAGTTGGAGGAAATGGGCGTCCAGATTGTAGAGGGCGATGAATCGCTCCGTGTCATCGGCGGTGTCGATTACGAAAGCATTGACGTGAAAGCTTTGGTGTACCCTGGCTTTGCCACGGATCTGCAGTCTCCGATGACTAGCTTGCTTACACAGACTAGAGGGGTTAGCATGCTGTCCGATCTCGTATATAGCAATCGCTTCAAGCATGTTCCCGAATTGCTGCGCATGGGCGCGAAGATTCGCGTGGAAGGCCGTTCTGCTGTTATTGAAGGAACGAAGCTGAATGCGGCAAAAGTAAGAGCATCGGATTTGCGGGCTGGTGCAGCGCTAGTTATTGCAGGCTTAACGGTGGAAAATGACGTAACAGAAATTACGGGCGTGGAGTATATCGATCGCGGATATGATAACTTAGTGACGAATTTGCGAATTTTAGGTGCAGATGTATGGAGGCAAACGGAATAAATCAGTTGTTTCGGGGTAAAAATAGGGTAATAATAGATTAATATTAGATTAGTTACCTAGAACACTGGCACCTCCTTTCTACGAAACTCAACCGTCATGCGATATTACGCTGCTTGTTCCTGGTCAAAAGAACTCATCTGCTTTCAGTCCACTTTTTCTTTCCCGGTGAAATGACCAACCTTCGTATGCACAAGGTAAGCACACCGCTTTTTCTCATTTTTATTTTCATAGGACTTATCCATCTCACATCACATGCATTTATGAACAGAATAGGAGTTGTATTCATGGAGTTACAAATTTCCGATTTGGAAACGAAGAAGCTGACCGAGCTGTATAAGCTGGCAAAGCAATTTCAAATTGCCGGCTACGGTCAGATGAAGAAAAAAGAATTGATTTTTGCTATTTTGCGCGCACAAGCGGAGCAAGGCGGATATATGTTTATGGAGGGCGTGCTGGATATATTGCCTGAAGGCTTTGGTTTCCTGCGGCCTATCAACTATTTGCCAAGTTCGGAAGACATTTATATCTCGCAATCTCAAATCCGTAGATTTGATCTTCGAACCGGTGACCTGGTGTCCGGTAAATGTCGTCCACCGAAAGAGAATGAGCGTTATTTCGGTTTGCTGCAAATTAATGCCGTCAATGGAGAGAAGCCGGAAGACGCGGCTCAGCGTCTGCACTTCCCTGCATTAACTCCTCTTTATCCACAGAAGAAGCTGGTGCTTGAAACGGCCCCGAACAAAGTTTCTACACGGATTTTGGATTTGTTAGCCCCTGTAGGTCTTGGTCAACGCGGACTTATCGTCGCCCCGCCTAAAGCTGGTAAAACCTTGCTTCTCAAAGAAATTGCCAACAGTATTTCGGAGAACCATCCTGACATCGAGTTGTTCGTATTGCTTATTGACGAGCGTCCGGAAGAAGTGACTGACATGCAGCGCTCGGTAAAAGGTGAAGTAGTCGCTTCCACATTCGATGAGGTGCCTGAGAATCATATTAAAGTAGCTGAGCTGGTGCTTGAACGCGCATTGCGCTTGGTGGAGCATAAGAAAGACGTTGTTATTTTGTTCGACAGCATCACTCGCCTGGCGCGGGCTTACAACTTGGTCGTTCCGCCATCCGGACGGACGCTGTCCGGCGGTATTGATCCGGCTTCCTTCCATCGTCCGAAGCGCTTTTTCGGATCGGCGCGCAATATTGAAGAAGGCGGCAGCCTGACCATTCTTGCGACAGCATTGGTAGAGACTGGATCGCGTATGGACGACATCATTTATGAAGAGTTTAAAAGTACAGGCAATATGGAGCTCCATCTGGATCGCAAATTGGCTGAACGCCGCATCTTCCCTGCGATTGACATTCGCCGCTCGGGCACGCGCCGCGAGGAAATGCTCTTGACGAAGGAAGAGCTTGATAAGCTGTGGGCGATTCGCAAAAATATGAATGAAACGTCTGAATTTGTGGATCAATTCCTGAAAAAGCTGCGTGATACGAAGACGAACGAAGAATTTATGGCTTCTTTGGACACGAACGGCAACGGAAGCGGCGGCTCTCCGACGCGCCGGACGCGGAGCACCTCGGTCAGCTAGGAAGACGATGGCAAATGTGACGCTGTGGAATAACGTGAAGCATGAATGTAGGAGGACAAGGTTACATGTATTTAGTTTATGCGGATAGTGAAGGCAACATCTTTGATCACCCCGAATACATCGGCCTCGCCCGCAGTGGTGACATGATCGTTGAAATATTTGAGAACGAGTTGATTCCGCTGCCGGAAGGAGCGACACTTGTCGGACTGCCTTGCACGCGTCCGATCGGATTGGACCCGGATACGGGAGAGATGGTCGCTCTGCCGGGAGACGTGCAAGCGGTCGGGGCGCTGCTGCCGCAGGGCTATACGCGTCTGCATATTCCGAGCTACGTGAAGACGGATAAAGAGCAGAAGCTCCCGCTCTTCGGCTATACGGCGGTCGTCTGGCAAGACGGGAAGTTCTATGCGGCAGCTCATTCGACGGATGATCCGCACAAATGGGATCCTTTGAATTGCGATTCAGGCGAGCTGCGCGTTCAAGTGGACCAGTTGCTTACGAAATATCCGGATAACCGGCTATATCAGCACTTGTCGCATTGCGCCTTGCAATACGAATGCTTGACGGCATCCAATACGTTCCTGAATCGCTGGGAAGGTGCTGTTCCGGTGTCATATTCCTGCAATGCCGGTTGTTTTGGCTGTATTTCCGAGCAGCCAGATGACAGCGGATTTCCAGCCCCGCAGACGCGGATGAACTTCAAGCCGACTGTCGACGAATTGGTGCAGATTATGCTGGAGCATTTGAAGACACCGGAATCAATTATCAGCTTCGGCCAAGGTTGCGAAGGCGAGCCGTCCACGCAGGCAAAGATTATCGTCGAAGCGATGCGCGAGGTGCGCCGCCAGACGGATATGGGGTATATCAACATCAATACCAATGCTGGCTTGACCGACCATATACGGGCTATAGTCGATGTAGGTCTTGATTTGATGCGTGTGAGCACCATCAGTGCGCTTGACGACCATTACAATGCTTACTACCGGCCACGGGCGTATACGCTTCATAATGTGGAGAAGTCGTTGCGCTATGCATCGGAACAGGGCGTATATACGTCGATCAATTATCTTGTCTTCCCAGGCGTAACCGACCGGGAAGAAGAGATTGAGGCAATGGTGGAGTTTGCACGGCGGACGAAGCTTCGTCTCATTCAAATGCGTAATTTGAACATTGATCCCGAGAGCTATCTTGCGCTCATTCCGAAAGCGCAGGGCGATGTTCTCGGCATGAAGCAGATGATAGATATTTTCCGTGACGAGCTGCCTGATGTCGTTATCGGTTCTTATACACATGTGCCTCCGGCGGAGTTGGCGCGAGTGAAGTCATACGCGAAGTAATAGGTGGATCGGAACTGGAATCGACTGACTGGAAATGTCAAAATAACATTGCGTGTATAAATCAAACATGCTATAATCCACTCATGTGTCTATATAACTCTGAGCACGCAAAGGGCTCAGGGCGGAGAGAGGTGAATTCAAGTGAAAGAAGCAATTCAACCGAAATATCACATCACGTCAGTATCTTGCGCATGCGGTAACACGTTTGAAACAGGTTCCGTTAAGGAAAACCTGAAAGTAGAGGTATGCTCCGCTTGCCATCCGTTCTTCACAGGCAAACAGAAGTTCTTGGACGCTGGCGGTCGTGTGGATAGATTTAAGAAGAAATACGGTATCTAATGCATATGTGTTTAATGTGAACTCCCTTACTGGCAACAGTCAAGGGAGTTTATTTTTTTGCATATATTCGTTCCGGTGCAAACACCGATTCGCACAAAATGTAAAAACGAATGAAGTCCCCACCTTGTATGATGGAAATGTAAGTCCTTATCGAATTGCAAAAGGAGGTGCAGCAGTGTGGGAATGACGGAACACGAGCGTTGGCTTCCGACCGTGATTGCGGCTGTCGGATTGTTGGCTGCTGCAGTCGAAGTGTGTGGGAAACACTGTTACGCAGCTTGGAAGCAGATGAATGGCGATAGCGTCCAAGCGGAATTGTCCGCAGGCTTCGTGACCGAGAGCGTGTCCGCTATTATCGGTACGTTCATCGTGGACGGAGGGGCATACGGACTGTTACAGCTGACGCGGAGGACGTTTCCTTCGTGGGGGTGGCCTGAACAGCCAGACAGCAACCTTCATCTGGCTTGGCCAGCGTCTTCGTCGTGTGCAGCGTCGTTATCGGTCTCGGCTGGTTGAATTTCGTTGCCGTCTCCCGTAAGGTGCGTCTTGACGCATTCTGGGTCTGTTTTGCCGCCGGCTGGACGCTGGCAACGGCGTGCGCTGCGCAGTGGATCTATCCAAATGTGGGGCTGCATGTCGGGATAAATGTCGGGGTTGGCGTTATGAGCGCTGGCATATGCATACTGCTGCGTGGTTGGACAGATGATGATGTTCAAGCGGAAGCCGAACCTGTTCGCAGCGACACGATTGTTAACAATTGACTTTAGTTGCACTTTCGCCTCAAATAGTCTATACTAGGTTTTGCCGTGCTAGATGGGGAGGTAGCGGTGCCCTGTAACTCGCAATCCGCTGTAGCGAGATTGAATTCCTGTTAGAGGTTTTGTCGATGTGGGGTCCGGTATTTGCGTTTGGTGTTGACGGTCGGGTCCTTCGCAATGGGTGCCTATGAATCTGGTCAGGTCCGGAAGGAAGCAGCCATAAGTAGGAGAGCTCATGTGCCGGAGGGAAGCCTGACCCGAGCTGATGCGCAGAAGTGCCGCTCGGATCGCAATTATCAATAACAGGTGCACGGTTTTCATATTACAAGAGAGACACCGAATGATTCGGTGTTTTTTTATTTTACAATTATTATGAATGTATGCTCATATATAATAGATTGAAGCAGGAATATAGACCTTATTCGGCGAAAGAAATATATAATAGCAAAGAGCGTGGACAAGCGGAAACGACATTACCAGCCCCATCTCGGTGGTCGGCTGCCAATTTCTGCAACAAGAATCAGGCAAGTATAATTGCGAGAGAGTGAAACTTGCGCTTATTAGCATTGAGGTGAGTCTATGACTGAACCAACGCCACATTCGGGTTCGCTGAAGCCGTTGTCTCCTTCTTCTCCCATTGAAGAGAGGCATGAAGGAGGACATGGTGAATTAAACCTGCTGCAACAGTTTGCCGGCGCCTTTTTGCGAGATGTGAATTTAGGAATTCTGCTTCTGGATACACAGTTTCGATTGGTGGACATCAGCGAGATGGCTTGCCATGTCCTTGGATGGGAACGCGAACAGGCGCTGCAGTGTCGGGTCAATGAGCTGTTCGGGGACATGCCTACCGAGCATCATCTGGTCCAACGCGCCCTTCTGGAAGGGGTTGTGGTACGCAATCATGCGGTCTCATGGCGCAACGGCAATGAGCGGTATGAACTGCTCCTCGATTCCAATGTATTGCGTGATGCGCAAAGTGAAATTGTCGGCGCCTATGTTCTCTTCAAGGATGTATCCAATCTTCGTTCGTTGGAGGAGCAGGTTCAACGAAGCGACCGTTTGGCTATGATTGGACAGATTGCGGCGGGGACTGCGCACGAGATCCGCAATCCGCTCACTTCCATTAAGGGATTTCTGCAGATGTTCAAGAAGACGCTGCATGAGAAGGGGATGGGCAAGGAAGTTCACTATACCGAGATTATGCTGACGGAAATCAATCGAATTAATGAGCTTGTAGGAGAATTTTTGCTGCTGAGCAAACCGAAGCACGTAACCATTGAGCGGGTGGATTTATATCAGGTCATGAATGATATCATGCCGATTATTCGCAGTGAAGCCGTTCTGCACGGGGTTCACGTTCGCTATGCCGCGGATGAGACGATGCCGTTCGTCGTAGCGGATCGGGAACTTTTAAAACAGGTATTCATCAACATCGCGAAGAATGGTATTGAAGCTATGGTTGACGGTGGAACGCTTACGATAACGGTCAAGCGGGATGATGCGGGCAAGCGCGTCCTGATCGACATACACGATACAGGTCCTGGTATCCCTTCCTTTCTTATCGACAAAATCTTTGATCCGTTCTTTACGACCAAGCAGAATGGAACTGGGCTGGGCCTCTCGGTTTGTCAGCGCATTATTCACGACTTGGGCGGCACGATTCGCGTCGCATCTAAAGGCTTTGGCACGACGTTTACACTATCGGTTCCATTTCAACCTGTTGGCTGAAATGCCGATGTCTATCCGTAGCAATGGACAACTGAATGAACTATGGGCAGTCTTCCCGAGTTTCCAAAGAGAGGAAATGGCTGTTTTTTTAGCGGTTGTGATATAGTATAATAAGAAAAACGTTTTCGAGGTTGCATCATGGCTCATATCGCATTGTATCGCGCATGGAGGCCACAGTCATTTCATGACATGGTCGGACAACAGCATATTATTCAAACGCTGCAAAATTCGCTGCGGGAGCGGCGTTTTTCGCATGCGTACCTGTTCAGTGGACCGCGTGGAACAGGGAAGACCAGTGCCGCGAAAATACTGGCGAAAGCCGTAAACTGCGAGCAAGGGCCAGGCCCAGAGCCTTGCAACGCTTGTGAAGCGTGTCGGCGCATCACCGCCGGTTCCGTGATGGATGTGGTGGAAATCGACGCTGCTTCCAATCGGGGCGTGGAGGAAATTCGCGATCTTCGCGAAAAAGTAAAGTATGCGCCAACTGAAGTGCGCCATAAGGTCTACATTATTGATGAAGTTCATATGTTGACGACGGAAGCTTTCAATGCGCTTTTGAAGACGTTGGAGGAACCGCCGGCTCACGTCATGTTCATCTTGGCGACGACGGAACCACATCGGTTGCCAGCAACGATTATATCCCGCTGTCAGCGTTTCGATTTCAGAAGGGTATCGCTTGATGAGCAGGTCGCTCGCTTGGAGCGAGTCTGTGCGGACGAGAGCATTCAAGCCGATCAGGAGAGCTTGACGTATATCGCGAAGCTGTCTGACGGCGGAATGCGCGACGCAATCAGCTTGCTGGATCAAGCCGCCTCGTTTACCGACGGACAAGTTACCTATCAGCAAGTGCTGGATATAACAGGCGGGATGCCAGAAGAGCAATTCGCCGAATTGGCCCAGGCGGTTCAAGCCGGGGACGTGGGAACGATTCTAATGGTAATCGAGCGACTGATGCAGGAAGGGAAGAGTGCGGACAAGTGCATGGAAAGCTTGCTCTACTTTTTCCGGGACTTGCTTATGATGAAGATGGTGCCGAGCGGGGACGCATTGACGGATCGCCTAACGAGGGTCGAAGTCTTTCGTGACTTGGCCGAGACGTTTACGGCCGAACGGCTGTTCCAGATCATTGACACGTTGAACCGATATCAGACCGATATGAAGTTTGCGGTGCAGCCGCAGACCTTGTTTGAAGTCGCACTGCTTCAGCTAGCGGCGCAAGGCCAGTCGTTCTCATCCGGTCACACGGGCGCTGCGGGATTGCAGGATACAGTCTCGGCGCCACAGGGAACGGCGGAACAATCTTCCTCTGTGCAACATTTGCAGCGTCAAGTTGCGTCTTTAGAAGCGAAGCTTGATCAACTTCTGAAGTCAGGCGCAGCGGTCAGCAGCCAGCAAGAACCTGCTGCTGAGCGTACGCAAGCAGCTACCCGGTCTTCCGGCCGTGTGTCGCGACTTGCGAATAAGCCGCCTCAGTTCGAACGATATATCGCTGACAAAGACAGTTCTGAGTTCGGCCGTATTCGTGGAAATTGGGGGCAGGTGCTGCAGCGTGTAAAAGAAGCCGGGGTGACGATTCACGCATGGCTTGTGAACGGAGAACCAGTATCGGCGCTTGAAGATCGAATTCTGGTTGCTTTTAAAAACACGATTCATCGGGATACGACCGAGAAGCCGAATAACAAACAGGTCATTGAACGTGTTCTGTCTGACACATTCGGCAAGCCGTATCAACTTGATACGATGATGTTGAAGGACTGGGAGGCTGCGGAAGCTCGAACAGAGGACAGGCAGGAACCTGATTTTCAGTTGGAGCCCGAAGGTCAAGAACCGTCCCGGGAACCATGGATTGACGAGGCTATCCAGATGTTTGGAGAAGACCTTGTTGTCATAAAAGATTAATTCATTTATTCTAAGTAGAAAAAAGGAGAATTCACGGCGATGAACAATATGAATCAAATGATGAAACAAGTTAAGAAGATGCAAGAACAAATGCTGAAAGCTCAGGAAGAATTGGCTGAAAAGAAGATGGTTGGTACTTCCGGCGGCGGCGCAGTAACGGTAGAGGTTAACGGCCACAAAAAAGTTCTGAGCATTGCCATCAAACCTGAAGTTGTTGATGTGGAAGACATCGAAATGCTGCAGGATCTCGTTATTACTGCAGTTAACGATGCTCTTACCAAAGCGGAAGATTTGGCGAACGACGACATGGCTAAATTCACAGGCGGAATGAAAATTCCTGGCTTGTTCTAAATCTAGCAAATGAAAGGCATATACCACTGCGGTATATGCCGTTCTAATCTTTATGGAAACGGCGCTGCCCCTTATGGGGGCCGGCCGTTTTCCGGTTATGTCATCATCATAATGTCATCGTAAAGGGGAGCCCGCATTGTATTATCCAGAACCGATTGCGAAGCTGATCGATGCGTTTACCCATTTGCCGGGTATCGGGCCAAAGACAGCGGCTCGTCTTGCGTTCCATGTGACCCGTATGCCTGAGGACGACGTGATAGACTTCGCCAAGGCGCTTGTTAACGTAAAGCGGAATTTGCATTATTGTTCCGTCTGCTGCAACATAACTGATGTCGATCCTTGCCGTATCTGTCAGGACAAATCGCGTGACGCGTCTATTATGTGTGTGGTTCAGGAGACGAAGGATTTGGTCGCTATGGAGCGGACGAAGGAATTCATGGGCTACTATCATGTACTGCAAGGTGCGATTTCTCCAATGGAAGGCATAGGACCTGAGGATATACGTCTCGCGGAACTGTTGAAGCGTCTTAGCGACGAGCGGGTCAAGGAAATGATACTCGCTACGAATCCCAATATTGAAGGTGAGGCAACGGCGATGTATATTTCGCGTTTGGTGAAGCCTTTTGGGATCCGGGTGACGAGAATTGCGCATGGCTTGCCTGTTGGCGGTGATTTGGAGTACGCGGATGAAGTGACGCTGTCCAAGGCGTTGGAAGGACGACGTGAAATTCAATAATTATATAAAGCATAACGCGATAGCCATTAAGGGGTTATGCCGCTAGGCTGTTGAGAAAAGTCTCTGAGAAATCAGAGGCTTTTTTGATCTGTGTTTTGGAAAGAGCATCTATAAGTGCGTGGTCAAAAAAAAAGGTTGCTTTACAGCACCGAGAAGCCATATTGGCCAAAAGGGGGTTTTTGAACAACATCTATTAGGTTGCTTATTACCTGTTCTACCCTTGTCCGCTCCTCCATAAGTATTAATGAGGAATCTCTACGGGAGGGATGACACCTTGCTGAAAATAATAAAGCAGTGGTTGGCAGGCCGGCAGGACAAGCAGCGGTATAGACATATACAATCCGAGCAGGAACAGATGATGGAGGATATTCGTTATGCATACAAGGAGTTGGAGCGGGCTTGGTTTCGTTTTGAGCACGCACTTGGTGAAGATGAGGTGGACTATGCCATCTTTTCGTTAGAAGCAGCAGAGAAGCGGGTTGGCATGTTATTAAAAAAGGCGAAGAAAGCCAATATCCATGCGCTTCGCCTAGGAGAGGTGTTGTAGCGTATGAAGCTGTTAATGATGGGATTGCTAGTTATTTCGATGGTGGCATTGCTTATTGTCTTATTACGGCAAAGGTTTGCGTGGAAGGGGATTTTCATCTTTTTGCTTCATGGAACTGCTGCTTTTGTTCTACTCTATATCGCTAATTCGACGGGGTGGATTGCCGGAGTTCATGTGCCAACTAACCCGCTGACACTGGCTGCTGTTGGGTTTCTTGGGGTCCCTGGCTTGGCCTCGATCATTTTCTTGAAAATGGTATTAATTTAATGGTTGACGCATGCCTATAGATGTGATAAATTAATAAACGTCGCTTCTAGCGAAAGACACAAAATGAAACAAAAAGTTGTCGAAAGACAATGAAAAAAGTTTTAAAAAGTGCTTGACACTGAAGATGACGCTGTGATATATTATAAAGGTCGCTGCTGAACGCGGCGGCGAAATAAAGCGAGTCAGAATTAAGACTTTTGAGTCTTGATTATGTAAACTTAAGATGATTGTTCTTTGAAAACTGAACAACGAGTGAAACGTTTGTGTAATAGAGGTTAACAACCTCGTCAGCAATACATGAGCAAGTCAAACTAACTTTAACGGAGAGTTTGATCCTGGCTCAGGACGAACG
>NZ_JAMAWB010000027.1:0-79630 GCF_023713585.1 Paenibacillus sp. MER TA 81-3 | reverse complement strand
ATCACACAGTCGCCGAAATCCGCAAAAATGTTCAGCAGTTTATGGACGAGATCATGAAATATCCCTTGTCCATCATCGATCGTCTTTGTGTTAGATTCTAAGTGATTCAATAATTCAACTTATATAGACAGACATTAGGACAGTCAGAAAATCCAAAGCTTAAATTGTTAATTGACGGAAACGTGGTTACATTTGAAAACAATAGCTGGTCAAGTTCCTATGAGAAAATTGAAATCTTTAATTCAAAATTTATATATGATAATTTATATACAGGAGAGAGTGTTGAAACCGGACATCAAAAGAATCTACATTCCTTCATAATAGGTTCAACAGGTGTGGAATTAACAAGAGATATTATAGATATTGATTCATTGATAAAAAATATTGGTACTCAAATTACAAATCAAAAAAATGAAATTGCTTCAAAAATTAATGGCTACGATTTTGACGAATTTATTGCACTCATTAATTCTGAAAATATTGATAGTACTATAAAACAAATTGAAAAAGACATTGAGATTCAAAGTCGAAAAGATCAAATTGCCAAGAAACAAGAGCTAGATTTAATTCAAATTACTTTACCTAAATTTGAGGTTTTGGGTGAACTACTGGGTCAAAGCTATGCTAATATTTCGAAACTTGCTGAAGAAAAAATTCGTGTACATGCATCAGAGAACTGCAATGGGAAAATACATAAATTTATTCAAGAAGGTCTAAAAGTCTACAACGGGAAAACCTGCCCATTTTGTGGACAAAATGCTACGGCGAATGAGTTATTAAAATATTACCAAGATTATTTCAACTTGGCTTATCAAGAATATCGTGAGAGAATTAACAGTTCTTTGAAAGATATTGCTGGCTCGATTGAAAATCAGAGATTTGCTGGGATTAACTTGACTGATTCGAAAAATCAACAGTTACATGAGTATTGGCAGGAGATTATTTCTGAGTTACCTCATTTAGAAAAAAATGTACAGTTTATTCATGATAATTTGCAAAAAGTTGAAGCTTATATAATTGCTGATATTTCACTAAAAAAAGAAAATATACTCGATTCTTTACAAGCAAACAAGGAAATTGAGTTTTTTTTAGATCAGGTTGTAGAGGAGTTGGCTAAGTATAACTTAGCAGTGAAGAAAATTAATGAACAAATTAAGATTCAAAAAGAGAACGCCAAACAGGGAAATCTTTCTGTACTGACACAAAAAAAGAAAGAGTCGGAACTAACTAAATTAAGGCATAATGATGAAACCGTAATCGCAATGTGTATAAATTATAAATATCTTAATGAAGAAAAAAAAAGATTGGCTAATGAAAAAATCCTTAAACGAAAAGCACTTGACCAATATTGTGATGCTTTTATGAGTGAATTTAAGGATGAGCTAAATAAACAATTAGAAAGGTTTGGGGCGGGATATCGTATCATGAGTTCTGTATTAGATTACAAAGGGGGACAACCTAAAGTAGACTATAAGCTAGAAATTAATAGATGTGAAGTACCACTTAGAGCATCAAAAAGTTATGTTCCAAGTTTTAAAAATACTTTAAGCGAAGGGGATAAGACAACCCTCGCATTTGCATTCTTTGTTTGTAAATTGAAAAAATCACCAGATATTTCCGAGAAAATCATCGTAGTTGACGATCCTATAACCAGCCTTGATTTTTTCAGAATTACCCAGACTGTAGCAGAATTAAATAGGTTGGCGGTTAAGGCAAGACAAACATTTTTGTTTACACATAACGAAATCTTAGCGAAAAAATTTTACGATGTAGCTATAAAAAATAACTATGATTTTTATGAGCTTGAAATAAAAGCAAGCTGCCTGAGAAGACTAGATATTGACAGTATCACTAGTATTGATTATTTTAAAAACTATTCAATATTGGATAATTATTTAAATGGTTCCTATGATGGTGAGGAAATATCTGTAGCCAGGTGCGTAAGACCTTTATTGGAGGGATACTTGCGGGTAAGGTTTCCTAAAGATTTCAAGTCTGATAAATGGCTGGGGGATTTTATAGGAATCATTAGACAGTCAAACAACGTCACACTATCGAACTTGTTTACTGAATTAGATGATTTAAATGAATACTCAAAAAGGTTTCATCATGAAGATGGTGGAGTGGAGCCAATAGATTCCAATGAGTTAAGAGGTTTTGTATCAAGAACCTTAAATTTCTTAAGCATCTAACAGAATAAATGGTATTCAAGAGAGTGTCCTTCAACGGATGCTCTCTCTTGATATAGATATCTGTAAGAGCTGATTCCCTGAACTCAGTGCAGCCGGGTATTTTACGTTGAAGGGAGGAAATACGATGATCAAGGTAACCGAACTAGCCAATCAAAAGGGCGGTGTCGGTAAGGCGGCAACAGTAGTGGATTTGGGTCTTGGTTTAGCTCAGGAAGACAAGTGAGTGCTGTTAGTGGACGCAGATGCGTAAGGGAATTTGACTAATTCCTAGGCTATCGAGAGCGGATAGTATTCCTGTTTCATAGGCTACGCTGCCTGTAAAAACGATGATGGAGGAAGTCTACAAGACACAGGAAGGGATTTCCCCCACCATTTTTGTTAAACTAACCCTAAGCAATACTTTTACACAAATACGCAACGAGCTGATGCCCCATGACAACTCACAAAGGAATCAATAGATTTGCGAAGTAGAAGTCGGCGTATTGCTGTAACATGAACTTAACCCGTTGAATTGTCCTTATTCGAAGTAGCTTTCGACAGAGCTAAGTGGAAAGAATAAACTTGTCTCCCTTTCTATTGGGTGTAGCTAATTATTGACCCACACGTACCTGTCATTGATGGGATGTTTGTGTGAATCAATTATTATGGCTTAAGCTTGAATATGCCAAGATAACGGCTATTGCATGGAATTCTTTTCTTAGGAAGCGAGTGGATATAAGGGGGAGGTGCGAATATCTTTTTGCCACTCTCACGAAAATGATGTTCTATAATAGATATTTATCGTAAGCTGGACTAATGCTAAAATCCATATTTTGTCGGGAACTTTGTTTACGTTAATTTTGATTACCGATGCCTAAATGAATGCTAATATTAGCTGAATTCTAACCAATGGGGTATCGTGGTATGAGTAAGATTATATTGACTAAAGGAGATATAAAAGCCTTATGAATCTATTCGTCGTCGGGGATGTACATGGCTGTCTTCATACGTTTACAGGGCTTCTTGACCGACATTGGAATCCTGATAAGGAGCGACTCGTCCAACTAGGGGATTTAATCGACCGTGGAAACGATACGCCGGGAACGCTACTTTTGGCTAAGGAACTGAGAAAGCGGTATGGCGCGAACGCGGTTTTTCTCAAGGGCAACCATGAATACGAGTTTTCACAACACATAGAGAATGGCCCTAACGAATATTGGCTTCCGCAATGTGGCTTTGAAACGCTGGATCAGCTTAGGTCCGCTAACATGGAGCTGCAGGAGGTATCAGAATGGATTAATGAGCTTCCGCTCGTTTGGGAGAACGAGCATGTACTGATAAGTCATGCTGGTATTGCAGATCAGGCAGAGTTCCCATTTGAAGAAGGAAATGAGTTAGGCGTGCTTTGGAATCGCACACCGTTGAAAAATATTGGCAGACTTCAAATTATCGGTCACACCCCATGCAAGTCTGGCCGTCCTGAGTATGAGGAGGCGTCTCATTCGTGGAATATTGATACCGGAGCTTACCGGAAAGTCGCAATGAGTGCTATTCGAGTCACCTCGCTAGGTGAAGTGCTCGAGATTGTTCAGTTTAATGTCGATCCTAGAGATGTGAGTGAAAAGGATTAAGATCGCGTAATGACTATGCTTACTGCACTAACGCTTCAAAGTCGACACGAAAAGACACCAAAGTTGGTTCAACCGGGTGATCAGAGCGTAAATCATATTGCCGATGTACGTCCTCTTTAAGCTGTAATCTGAAGACAGCAATCAATAGTCGTGCGGAGCGTCTTTTTGACCCTAAGACCCGATTCATGGTTGTTAACGAGGCAGATTGCCGACATTGAATATTATACATGGGTGGAGTTCTATAATAAGATTATTCATTCTGCTCAAGCAAAAAATTTAAATATTTTAAATTAATTTCAAAAAGAACAAGATTTTCGAGGTATTCGCTTTATCCTTCAAAGCTGACTTAAGTTCCTGAATCGTCTCCGTGAACAGCCTGAGTCGTGACCAGCTTATTCTCCTTGATGAATGCTCGTAGTTGCTCTTTTGTCCATAGTACCGTTCTCCCCAACCTTTCCTACTACTTTCATTTTAGTAGGTTTTGGAGTATACACTAACTATTTTACAGACTCATTTTTTATTTCTTGGGATTTCCTCACCCTTTTGGGTAAAATAACGCTAAGCTTTATTTTACCTAAATTTCTACAACGAAAAGAGGTGATGCCCCATGACAACGAACCGCAAGCCCAATAGATTAATCGCCGTGAAATCGCCCTATTTGCTTCAACATGCTTATAATCCAGTGAACTGGTACGCGTGGAGTGAAGAAGCGTTTGATGAAGCGAGACGAGAAAATAAGCCTATTTTCTTATCTGTTGGGTATAGCTGACGTTGGTGACCTACACGTACCTGTCATTGGTGCCATGTTATGGCTCATGAGTCGTTCGAAGATGAAGAGGTCGCTGCCATTCTGAATGAGCATTATGTGTCCATCAAAGTGGACCGCGAGGAGCGACCTGACGTCGACCATATTTATATGGCGGTATGTCAGGCGATGAGCGGTCAGGGAGGGTGGCCGCTTACCATTATAATGACACCGGATAAGAAGCCTTTCTTTGCAGGCACCTATTATCCGAAGCAACGCAAATATGGTCGTTACGGCTTGATGGACATCCTGCCGCAGATTGCCAAGCAATGGGAGGAGGACGACGAGCGGGTAGCGGACATTGGCGAACAGATTGTCAAGGAAGTCGAGAAGCAGATGCTTTCCAACCTGTCAGGTGAGGTGTCGGAGGCAACACTTGACAAAGCTTACGCTCATTATGAACAGACGTTTGATGCGGAAAATGGCGGGTTCGGTGGCGCTCCTAAGTTTCCGACATCGCACAATTTGTCTTTCCTGCTACGCTACTATTACCGTACAGGGAAGGAAAGAGCGCTCCAAATGGTGGAGAAGTCGCTTCAATCCATGTATCGCGGCGGGATGTATGATCATGTAGGATTCGGTTTTTGCAGATACTCGGTTGATGAGAAATGGCTCGTTCCTCATTTTGAGAAAATGCTGTACGATAATGCGTTGCTGTCATGGAGCTATCTCGAGGCCTTCCAGCTGACAGGGAAGCCGGAGTATGCCCAGGCCGCCGAGCAAATTTTTACGTATGTAATGAGGGATATGACGCATCCGGAAGGAGGCTTCTATTCCGCGGAAGATGCTGATTCGGAAGGGCATGAGGGCAAATTCTATGTGTGGGAGCCTGATGAAGTCATCGAGGTATTGGGTGCTGAAGACGGAGAGCTATACTGCGATCTGTATGATATCACCATAGAAGGAAACTTCGAAGGTCACAATATTCCGAATTTGATCGGGCAAGATCTTGAAGCCTTTGCTAAAGCAAGAGACTTGAACCCTGACCAGCTGCGTGAACGGATGGAAGTGTGCCGTGCCAAGCTATTTGATTATCGGGAGCATAGAGTGCATCCTGGGAAAGACGACAAAATTTTGACGTCCTGGAACGGGCTGATGATTATGGCGATGGCAAAAGGGTACCGAACGCTGGGGCGGGAGGAGTACTTGCAGGCGGCTCGCAAAGCCGCGGATTTCATCATAGTCAACCTGAGGCAAGCGGATGGGCGGCTGCTAGCCCGGTACCGGGACGGCGAAGCTGCTTTTTCTGGTTACGTGGATGATTATGCTTTCCTTGTATGGGGTTTCATTGATTTGTATGAGGCGTCCTTCGAACTAGATTACTTGCAACTTGCACTTGAACTGAATCAGCAGATGCTTGATCTGTTCTGGGACGAGGGCAACGGTGGACTTTACTTTTATGGCCATGACAGCGAGGAGTTATTTACACGCAATAAAGAGATTTACGACGGTGCGCAGCCTTCAGGCAACTCGGTAGCGGCGATGAACTTGCTCAAGTTGGCAAAGCTGACCGGTGATGCGCGTCTGGCACAGATAGCAGAACGGCAGCTGGAAGCATTTGCAGGCGCTGTGGATCAGTATCCGACAGGTCATTCCATGTTTCTCATCGCTTTGGATTATGCTTACAGTCCTCCGTGTGAAATTGTTATTTGCGGCGATCCGGATGATGAAGCAACCGCACAAATGATTGCTGTGGCAAGCAACGGCTTTCAGCCTCATGCTACAGTACTGTTGGTACCGGACGGGAAGGAAGGGGATCGAGTCAGGGAACTGATTCCGCTCGTTCAGGAGAAAGTTCAGCTTGGCGGAAAGCCAACGGCTTATGTATGCGAGAACTTCTCGTGTCAGTCGCCGACCAATGAGGTTGGGGAGCTGCAGGATAAGCTGCAGTCTTTGTAGTTAAGTCGGTGTCGGCTGAAACATGCGAAATAGTCCCTGTTCTGATGCTAATGCACCAGAGCAGGGACTTGTCCGTTAGAGGCGGTTTGTCTTTATTGTTTACGGTTACGTTTTGATAATTATCCTCCCAATCCCGAGTTATTTCTCGTAGATACATTCCGAGATTACGATCTACGACCGTCTCCCGGATCATCACCGGATTGTACTATAACAACCAAGAGGATGAACAGAACAAGGGTAGTGGTCGTGTTATCATTTTATGTGGAAATTAGTCCGTTCTGAGTGAACAGTTCCAGAATAGCTTGGAGATTCTTATTGCAACTCTCTCCTTTCTATTTTCAGAGATTCATAGAGAGACATCCTCTCTACAATTCTATTCTATGAAAATAATAAGGAATTGCCTCAGCTATGCATCACTGTCCGCAAGAAAATGGTATTTCATATGATAGTCTTCTATGATGCTAATAAAAATTGCTATATAAGTTGAGCTAAAGAAAGAATACATTTCCAGCTAATAACGATACGCTGTCAAGTACTTCTCTCCATTCTCCCTCTCGTTCAGAAGGGGCATCCCACCATAGGGTGAAGTTGACTTTGGTGCACATGTCTCTCCAGTAACATTGCTTCTCGGACGATGCAGCAACATCACCCTTAGATCACACCGCCTAGCGCCTGAGATATATGGGAATCGTTGTTACTTAGCGAAGGGGAGAGTGAGCGGAAGCGCCGAACGGAGAGAGTATCGCCCCTCCAGTATTTGAGATAAGCAGCGAAGCTGTATCAAACTCTAATGAAGAAGCTCAATAGTTCAACTTATATAGAATAAGAATTTACATAGTAGAATCTCGTTTAAAAAATCGAACGATTATTCAAAAATGAACCAATATATAATATACAGGGGGAAGAGGTGATGAAATGAATGAGGAGATCACAGCATACTTTCCTCATCCCTATAAAAAACCTTCAAATGCAACTCAAACAGGCATTGCTGTATTTTACGGATTCGAGCCATTAGAGCAAGCCGAGATGGAGGAGAAGGTTAAGGAAGCAGAACATGCCGGGCAGAGTGTCATCGTCAGAGATTTAAGAAAGAGCAATCAAGCAGTTGGAATCAAGGTAGAATATGTGTGGCATAACATTGAACTTGAAATAACGATACTAACGACGACGAAGAGCCGCATTCACGTCCCGGATATGGAGCAGCATCTCATTGAAGCGCAAAAAAAGCACGAATCCGATACTGCCGGATTCGTGCTTTTGGTTTTGTAAAGGTCAAACCCATCCGAAAGCCCGAACGAGCTGGGCCGTAACGAACGTAACTGCAATGGCAATACCCAACGGGATGACCGCGGACAGAATGGTCCATTTCGTACTTTTCGTTTCTTTATAAATGTTGTATAAGGTCGTTCCGCAAGGGTAATGGAGCAAGGAGAACAACATCATATTTAATGCCGTTAACCAAGTCCATCCATGCTGCAGGAAGATTTCCTTAATATTATCCAATCCGTCAGCATCGACCATTGCACCGGAAGACATATAGCCCATCAATAATATCGGCAGCACGACTTCATTGGCGGGAAGACCGAGAATAAAGGCCATAATGATAAATCCGTCGAGTCCGATCGCATGGGCGAACGGATCGAAGAAAGCAGCCATATGATTAAGAATACTGTCTCCGCCGACGAACACATTGCCTAAAATCCAGGTGATTACCCCGGCTGGAGCGGCGACGATAATGGCGCGCATCAAGACGTTTAACGATTTTTCTTTCGAAGAAAGCAGTATCGTCTTCCAAATTTGTGGACGTCGGTATGGGGGCAGTTCCAATGTGTAATGCGTCGGAACGCCGCGTAATGCCGTTTTAGATAATACCCATGACACAGTGAGGGTAACGACGATACCGATCATCACCATGCCCATTACGACAGACGCAGTGGCTAAGGTTTGCAAGCCGCTGGCTACTCCGGCAGCCATGAACAACGACGATAGCAAAATTAAGGTCGGCCACCGGCCGTTGCATGGAACGAAATTGTTCGTCAGTATCGCGAGCATGCGCTCACGCGGAGACTCGATAATGCGTGTCGACAGAATTGCAGCGGCATTGCAGCCGAAGCCCATCGACATCGTTAATGCTTGTTTGCCGTGACCGCCAGATTTCTTGAACAACCGATCCATATTGAAGGCTACCCGCGGCAAATATCCGAAATTCTCGAGCAGCGCGAAGACCGGAAAGAAGATAGCCATCGGTGGCAGCATGACGCTGACGACCCAGGAAGTCCCACGAAAGAATCCGAGAACGAGCACACCGTGCAGCCAATCTGGAGCATGCAGCGCTTGGAATCCAGCAGTAATGTATCCCTCCACTATAGCAAAAAATCTGAATATCATTTGAGAGGGAACGTTGGCGCCTGCAATCGTAATCCAGAATACGGCACCTAATATCGCCAACATAATCGGGAAGCCCCAAATCGGTGAAGTTACAATCTTATCCAACCGATAAGTGCTCTGCAGCTTTTTCTTGTCTTCATAATGAACGGATTCAGCACAAATGTCCCGTGTCGTCCGGTAAATATCGCTTACGATCCCGTCACGGAGAGTCTCTCCATCAGCAAGGGTTCTGGCCTTGCTCAGAAGCGTGTCTAACGGATCTGACGCATTAGTGGCAAGCGGTTCTGCCATAACTTGCAACCTCCCTCACAGAATCCGGAGTCACCTTATTCATCCGTTTCTTTAACGAGGATAACAAGCTCTCATCTCCATCCAACAAGCGAAGCGCAATCCATCTCGTTGGATATTGACTGCCGAGATTCTCACGGATGGACGGTTCTAGCTCTGCAAGCTTCCGTTCGATCTCATCGCTATATTGGATATGGATCGGATGCGGATTGATTTGTCCAGAGGCAACCAGCTTCACTTGCTTCAGGAGCTTATCGATTCCGATTCGGTTGCGGGCGGAAATCGCCACGGTCGGAACGCCGAGACGCTGCTCGATCTTCTGCAGGTCAATGCGAACGCCCAGCCGCTTCGCTTCATCGATCAAGTTGATGCAGACCACAGCGCGATTAGTCATTTCCAGCACTTGAAGTGCCAAGTTTAGATTCCGTTCGAGAGAGGTGGCATCAAGAACGACAATGGTGACATCAGGTTTTTCAAAAATAATGTAGTCCCTGGCCACTTCTTCATCAGTAGAGTTGGAATATAAGGAATAAGTGCCTGGCAAATCGATCATCCGGAAGGTCGTCTTATCATAACTGAATTCACCTTCGGCCATCATTACCGTCTTGCCGGCCCAGTTCCCAGTATGCTGCCTCAGTCCGGTCAATGTGTTGAATAACGTACTCTTTCCCGTATTCGGGTTGCCAGCCAAGGCAACGGTGTATCGACTCATGATGTTTCACCTCCGATTATGTCTCCGAAAATTAGTGAGCTTTCCTCTTTACGAAGTGCAATCGTTGTATTATTAACCCGAAATGCGATGGGATCGCCAAGCGGACTTTTTTGCAACACTTCCACGACATTTCCGGGAACAAATCCGAGATCCAGCAATCTTCTGCGCAGCACGCCTTGAACTTCAATCCGATTCAGCCGTATATGGGTTCCTGACTTGGCATTCGACAAAGGCACGCTTGTTGTAGGCATAGTGATGTCTCTCCTTTTTCTGTGCAGCGAATGTTTCCTAAGGGCAAATTCATTGTTACATCATAATAAGGTTTGTTATATATATGCTACATAATTAGTATAGGTCAACAATATTTCTATGACAACAAAAAATTTCCCTAGGGCAAAAAGACCGTTTTACCGCCGTTTGATGGTCTTTGCTGAGACTTACGCTGCCTTCGTAAAGTACGGCCAGATGGGCAGTAGGAAAGAAGGAATTTAAGGAAGGGATGTTGAATTTAACATCGTTATTGGATAGGAGGTGTAGTCTGCATGTATGCAATGTGCAAATGCTACGGGCGGGAAAGGAGTTTGATAGGGCATGAATGAATTCAAGAATGTTTTTGCTGAACTGAAGCTGTCGTTGCAGGCTTACGAGGAATCGCTTGTGGTCAAGCAAGACACGCTCGTTATGTAAACACAAAAAAGCATCCGTTAAAGCCTAGTGAAGAGGGATTCTTTGTCTCCGTCCAAATCAAGAAAATTATGTAAGCTTTCATTTGTTTCCTATATATGTGTTTCCTGAATTGTTGAATGACCATGATGTAATGAAAGGAGGCGTTACATTTGAATGGATATAACACGTTAACGGAACGGTTGCAGATACGATTTCCCGTCATTCAAGCAGGAATGGCGGGCGGGGCAACGACGCCGGATCTTGTGGCGGCAGTATCCAATGCGGGCGGGCTCGGAACGCTCGGGGCCGGATACATGTCTCCGCAGCATATGAAGGAAGCGATTCGAAAAATAAAGCTGTTAACAGACAAGCCGTTCGCCGTAAATTTGTTTGTTCCAGAAGCGCAGGTGGATGTTCCTTGCGTGCAGGAGCCAATTCAGACACAGCTCGCTTCCATTCGGAAACGGCTGCATATGGCAGGGGGGCAAGAGGCAGGGGCTAGTGAAGCCGTTTTTGATTACGATGCCTATCAGCGGTCTTTTGAAGAGCAGTTGTCAGTCGTAATTCAAGAGAAAGTACCGGTGTTCAGCTTTACGTTCGGCGTTCCTTCGCCGGAAATAATGCATCAGTTGAAAAGTAATGGAATCGTCGTCATCGGCACGGCCACCCATGTTAAGGAAGCACAAATTCTGGTAGCGGCTGGCGTTGATCTCGTCGTCGCTCAGGGGAGCGAAGCAGGCGGACACCGGGGCACCTTCCACGGAGCCTGTGAAGATTCATTAGTCGGCACAATTGCTCTCGTACCGCTCATTGCGGATCATGTATCTGTGCCCGTCATTGCAGCCGGCGGCATTATGGACGGGCGGGGCATGGCTGCTGCCATGGCATTGGGCGCGCAGGGTGTCCAATTGGGCACCGCGTTTCTTGCCTGTGAAGAAAGCGGTGCTCATGAGGCCTATAAAGCAGCGGTTCTGTCTTCTAATGAACGAAGCACTATCGTTACACGAACGTTTTCGGGAAAGCTGGCAAGAGGCATCGTGAACGACTTCATCCGTCAGCTGCAGCCTTATGCCGAGCATGTGCCGCCCTATCCAATAATGAATCAGTTGACCAGAGATATTCGGCAGGAGGCAGCGAGACAATCCAATCCCGAATACTTGTCGCTATGGGCAGGACAGGCAGCGAGACTCGGCCGGCGGACAACTGCACATGATGTTGTTGAGAAGCTGATTCATCGCTGGCAAGAGGTTGTGCATCAGATGAAATAAGGGAGATCTGTGAAAATAATTGATCGATTGTTGTAATCTTTGCAAAATCAGCCCATATCCTTCATAATGACAAAAGAGATATTTTATTAACAACGATGAATCGTGAAGGAGCAAGAGAATGAGTGCTTACATTGGGGAAAGATATGAACTTTGCAAGGTCATTCTACATTTAGCAGACGGAGTCTTATATGAAGCGATAGATCTATCCTTGAAGAGAGATGTGTTTATTTATCTTGTCGAAAATACGGGAACGGGGAAAGCCGAAGAAAGCAAACGCGCTTTCGGTAAGGTGTCTCATTTTTCAAATAATCGTTTCTTCCATATGCTTAATGCAGGAACATCAGGGCAAAATTTCTTTGTCGTATTCTCTGCCTATACAGGAATGCCGCTCGTGCGATATATTCAGCACCATGCTTTAAGCTCACAGAAGATGCTGTCGATGGTGTACGAACTGGGTAAGAGCATCCAGGACGCCATGGAGGAACAGATTAGCCGGTTCCCGATTACTGTAGAGAACTTATGGATTACTGAAGACAATCAGATTATGATAATGAACTATTGGACGGAAGCAGAGCCGGGGCAATTCGGAACGATGGGTTTATGCTATTTAATGTATCAATTAAGTACGCTGCATTTGAACGTTCCGGCGAACTACGACACGTATGAGAGCCGTTTGACAGCCGCCTTGAAGGATTTGGCGCCTGCTCAGAAGGAAGCGGTTCTAGGTCTCGTCCGACGCGTATATTCAGGGGATTCCTCCATGTTCTCTTTCATGGTAACCTTGCGCGAGACTATGGATCAGCCGAATGGTCCTGTCCTGTCGCGGATGCAGCCGACTTCAGCGGCTGCGGCACCTGTCTCGAATCTACAAGATGATGACGAGTCAGATGATGATGATTACGACGACTATGAGACGGAAGAAGAAGCTAATAGTCCATTTGCGAGTGCAGAATCGGGATCGGACAAAGTCGGGCGCAGTAAAATGCTGCTCGTTGTTGCCTGTGCCGCGGTCTTCGTCTGTGTTCTCGGCGGCGCCGTGCTCTGGGCCAACTCCATATCGAAGTCGAATGAGACGGCAGCTATAACGGATAACAATCCTTCTGCAGAGACGAGCGAGAATACGGATTCCACTCCGGCGGCGAACGGGGACGATGCAACGGAAACACCGTCCGATGAAGGCCAAGCAACGAATAACGAAAATAGCGATAGCTCGAATCAGCCTGAAGCATCGACTGACGACAGAACATCGACGGATAACAGCGGGTCGAAGAATGGCGGACAATCTACCGACTCATCTTCCGGAACAGGCGCTGGCGACAAGACAACCGGCACGAAGCCGGACAATTCAGGCGCTGCTGCGAATCCGGATACCGGTTCAGGAACGGATACAGGCACGGATGCCAATCCAGACACGACTCCGGGAACGACTCCTGAGACTACTCCGGGTACGACACCAGATACGACGACGCCAGGAACAACGCCTGATGGAGGCGAGACGGGTACAGCGACGGATTCCTCGGGACAGCCGGTTGCGGAGGGTCAGGTGCCGAGTTTGGTTGGTCTGACGAAGGAAGAAGCGGAGAAGGCGGTACTCGCGGCAGGCCTTCGGTATAGCTTCGTCCTCGAGAACAACGAGGAGCAAGCGCCAGGTCAGGTGTTCAAGCAAGAGCCTGAAGCAGGCGCTGCAGCGAAGAAAGGCGACCGTGTCAATTTCTATATCAGCCGTGAGAAAAAATAATAAGGCATGGTGAAGAGGGACTGACTTTGCAAGACGATGGTTTGCAAGCCAGTTCCTTTTTTTTGTCTTGCTTTAGCATTGTTGCAATACTTCATGCTGCCTACCATTGAGTCCATTGGATAACGTGCAGTAGAATCTACTCATTTCAATACAATAACATCATTTGATTGGAAATCTTCCAATCAAATGATGCTCAATCATAACCTCAATACGATTTGAACGAAAATCTGTTGGACTCTTTCCAATGAAACAGCTTGTCACCGCATCTTATACCTCAAACTAATGGATGAAATCCAACAGAACTAAGGTACGACATCTATCATTTGAAAATGGAAAGGATAGATTGAATTGATTACGATTCGTCCTAGCGGCAATGCTGCCGAGTTGGCTGAATTTATTGCGGATCTCAATAAGGAAGAGACACATCATGTAGGGTATTGCGGGACGGAAAAGGATGAAATCGAATCCGCCTTGCATGATACTTTTGACAGCATTGGCAAAACATTCTGGACAGCTTATCGAGCTGGAGAAATGATCGGGACGATCGGCTTCGACATCGATGAGGAGGAACGGGAAGCTGAGATGTGGGGGCCGTTCATACGAGCGGAAGATTGGTTGGATGTGGCTGAAGAGCTGTGGCATCAATCTGTAGCTGTGGTGAAGGAGCAGGTGAACGCGATATCGGGATTTTATGATGTGAATCATCGGTATGCCGCCGAATTCATAAGCCGTGTCGGGGGACAGAACAGAGGAGAGCACCTCATTCTTCTCGCCACGCCATCTCTATTATCTGAACATTCCGCAGACGAGGTTGATATTCAAGAGATTCAAGCAGACCTGTACGAGCCATTTGTCTATCTCCACCAGGCTTGCTTCCCATCGGCTTATTATGACGGACTCACCATCCTGAACAGACGCAACACCGATCATAGAGTGTTCGTCTGTACGACAGCGGATCGAAAGCTGCAAGGATACGTTTATGTGGAAGCCAATCCGGAATTCCAGGAAGGGAATATCGAATTTATTGCGGTCTCGCCGGAATATCGTCACCATGGCATGGGGGAAGCACTGTTGAGACACGCTTTACAATTTCTATTTAAGGACAAGGGGATTCAAGAAATCTCTTTATGTGTCGATATGCATAATGAGAAGGCGATTCATCTGTATAAAAAAGCCGGGTTTACTGAGAGACGTGTACTCTCTCATTACCGTATCGAGCTGCACTCATAACCATCGAAGAAGAGGCTGCTCCTCAACGGTTGTAGAATCTTGAAGTATACTAGAATCCTTGTCTCGCCCGATTGTGAACAGAGTCTTCTTACAACCAAGTAACGATTGCATGGCTGGACGGGTAGGGTCAATGATTTTCCCTGGCCAGAATACAGACCGATACTATTCAAGTAAAGAGGGTGATACGTATGGATAATCATTCCATCGCTACCGAAGCATTGTCGTCTTATGCAGTACAATCGCCAATCATCGAGTTTATTCGTCACAATGAGAATTTGACGTATAAGATCACTGACGGAGTCAGTGGGTTGTCCTATCTGCTGCGGATTCATAAGCCTGTCCATGACGAGCTTCATGGACTGCAGCATTCCGAGGCTGGACTGAATGGGGAGATGCAGCTGCTGCAAGCGCTGGGAGAGAACTCCACATTGAACGTTCAGGAGCCTGTCCGTAATCGTGAGGGAGAATTTGTTACCCGGGTTGCTTGCGGGGACACCTATATCCAGTGCACGGTATTGCAGTGGCTGGAGGGACGGGATTCTCAGCTGGACGATTTCTCATCGAGGGATGCTGTCCTTCAATACGGACAGCAGGTCGGCATGCTGCACCGCTATACGAGTGGCTATGCATCGGAGCTCACTTGTGACAGACCTGCCTACGCCAGCATCGATGAGAACAGAGCCATGCTGGAGCGGCTGAAGTTCGGCCGCGAGCACGGTATATTTACTTCAGCGGACTACGACACAGTGAGCGAAGCATTCGCAATGATCAATTCCCGTCTCCAGACTTATGAGCGCAGTCCCGACACATGGGGGATTATCCATGCCGATATCAACAGAGGCAACGTCATTGTGACTGAACGGGGATTCACCATCATTGATTATTGCCTGTACGGACAAGGCTATTTTTTGTATGATGGGGCCGCCGGCGCACTGAGTGTTCCTTCCCGGGCACGGGATGACTTCATGGAGGGGTATGCATCGGAGTATTCTGCCCCCCGAAGCGGTACGCTGGAACTGCTCGAAGGGTTCATGCTGCTGCACATCCTCGGCTACTATTCGTTTCATATGATGAACAGCGCGGTTCATCCAAAGATGCGGGAGAGGATGCCGGTATTTTGCCAAAACACCCTGACTCCATTTTTGAAGGAGCGGCCGATATTTTATGAATTGTAATGGAGTTAGTCGCTTCCGATTCACAGAAAGAACCTTGACCGCAGAGGTCAAGGTTTCTTTTTTTTATTCCATATAACTAGATATGTGATTATTTATCGTGTTGGATGGGATGAACGGTGTTCTTATTGGAGGTATGGCGAATACGTTCAAGTTGCTGGCGGACTAAACCTGGCTGACGATAACAGTGGACGTTTTCAAAAGAAACTAAGCAACCTTAGCCCGGGACAATACCGAACTAAGGTTGTTTAATCGAGGCTTTTTTAGTGCTGTCCGCTTGACGGGGAAAGTTCACATTCCAATCAAAGGCGCAGCCTCTTATTTATTAATTACATGCGCAATTCAAGACCGGCTTGCGTGCAGCTTGCGTCTCGTCAAGTCTTCTAACGTCTGTATTGTGTGGCGCATTGAGCAGCAGCTCCGGATTCTGTTCTGCCTCCTGCGCGATTTGAATCATCGTGTCGATGAACGAGTCGAGAGTTTCTTTGCTTTCCGTCTCAGTCGGCTCGATCATCATACATTCCTCGACGTTCAGCGGGAAGTAGATGGTTGGCGGATGGAAGCCGAAGTCGAGCAGACGCTTGGCGACATCCAGCGTGCGAACACCGTATTGCTTCAGCCCTCTGCCTGACATGACGAATTCGTGCTTGCACACGCCAGGGTAAGGGATTTCGTAATAAGGCGCCAGTCTATGCATCATATAGTTCGCATTAAGCACGGCGCATTCAGACACTTGGCGCAACCCTTCCGACCCATATGTGCGGATATACGCGTAGGCGCGAACGAGAATGCCGAAGTTGCCGTAATATGCTTTAACGCGGCCGATGGATTCGGGCCTGTCGTAGTTAAATCCATACGTTCCATCCTCTTTCTTGGCCACGATTGGCTTCGGCAGGAACGGAATGAGCTTGCTCTTCACGCCGACAGGTCCTGAACCCGGACCGCCGCCGCCATGCGGAGTGCTCATCGTCTTGTGCAGGTTCAAGTGCACGACGTCGAAGCCCATGTCTCCCGGGCGGGTAATGCCCATAATCGCGTTCGAGTTCGCGCCGTCGTAGTAAATAAGGCCGCCTGCTTCATGGACGATCTCGGCAATCTCGACAATATGCTCTTCGAATAAGCCGAGCGTGCTCGGATTCGTCAGCATAAGCGCGGCTGTATCGGGACCGACGACAGCACGGAGCGCATCAAGGTCAACCAGTCCTTGGTCGTCGGACTGAATCGTAATCGTCTCGAGGCCGGCAACCGTTGCGCTAGCTGGGTTCGTACCATGCGAGGAATCTGGCACGATGACCTTCGTTCGGGTCTCGCCACGGCTCTCGTGGTAGGCGCGAATCATCATCAAGCCCGTCCATTCGCCATGGGCGCCTGCCGCAGGCTGAAGCGTCACTTGGTCCATGCCTGTTAACGCGGCGAGATCGTTCTGAAGCGTATATAACAGCTCCAATGCTCCCTGGATGCTCTGTTCCGGCTGATACGGGTGAATCTTCGCGAAGCCGGTGAAGCGGGCTACATCTTCGTTAATCTTCGGATTGTACTTCATCGTGCAGGAACCAAGCGGATAAAAGCCATTATCGATGCCGAAATTACGGCGCGAAAGCTCGGTATAATGGCGGATTACATCAACCTCGTACACTTCAGGCAGCTCGGCAGGTTGACTGCGGAGCATAGATTCGGGAATCAGTTCTCCGAGATTGACCTCGGGAACATCGAGCTCAGGCAGAGAATAGGCGACACGTCCGGGTCTGCTGAGTTCGAAGATGAGCTTTTTGTCCGGTTTCATAGACATGCCTCCAATCGGTTCACAAATTGATCGATTTCGGATTTCGTTCTTCGCTCGGTAACAGCGACGAGCATATGACCTTGCAGTTCAGGATAGGCTATGCCCAGGTCGTATCCACCGATATAACCGTTATCCAGCAGTTTTGCTTGAACGTCATCTATATTTGCGCCATCAGGCAGCTTAACGACAAACTCATTGAAGAAAGGCGCGTTAAATGCGAGCGCGAGCTCGGATTGTTGTGCGAATACGCCAGCGGCGTAATGAGCCTTCTGCACATTCAGGTTCGCGACTTGCTGAACTCCTGTCTTGCCCATTGTCGACAAATAAACGGATGCACACAGCGCAAGCAGCGCCTGATTGGAGCAAATGTTGGACGTTGCCTTCTCGCGCCGGATGTGCTGCTCTCGGGCTTGCAGCGTCAAGACGAATCCGCGTTTGCCATCGATATCCTTCGTCTGTCCGACGATCCGTCCCGGCATCCGTCGCATGAGCGGTTCTGCCACTGCGAAGAAGCCGCATGTCGGGCCGCCAAGTGAAGCTGAAATGCCGAACGGCTGCGCATCGCCGACCACGACGTCCGCGCCCAGCTTGCCCGGCGTTTCCAGCAGCCCCAAGGTGATCGGGTTGGTGCTGACGACGAGCAATCCTTTCTTGCTGTGAATGATCGGCTCGATAGCACGCAAATCCTCAATGCAGCCGAAGAAGTTCGGCGATTGAACGATGACGGCTGCGGTGTCCTCCGACACAAGAGCTTGCAGCTCCTCCAGATCGGTGACGCCGTCCTTGTAATCGACTTCCACGACATCGAGATTCAGACCGCGCGCAGTCGTGCGCACGATTTGGCGGGCTTCTGGATGGACAGCGCGCGAGATGATGAGTTCCTTGCGCTTCGTCGCTCCGCTGGCCAGTGCGCCTGCTTCTGCCAGAGCAGTAGCACCGTCGTACATGCTGGCATTGGCCACAGCCATACCAGTCAATTCACAAATGTACGATTGAAACTCGAAGATGGCCTGCAGTTCACCTTGGCTAATTTCAGGCTGATACGGGGTGTACGCCGTGTAGAATTCAGAACGGGACACCACGTGATTGATAACGACAGGCACATGATGATCATAGAGACCGGCGCCCAAGAAGCTGGTATATCGTTCAAAGTCGGCGTTCTTATCCGCCAATTCCTTCATATGCTTCAGCAGGGCTGCTTCATCAAGCGCCTCGGACATCGGCAGAACGCCCGGATAGCGAACGGAAGCAGGGATATCTTGAAATAGTTCCTCAATGGAGGAGATGCCGATGACCTTCATCATGTCCACTTGGTCCTGTGCCGTCATCGGGATATAGCGATGCTTCATAGTTGGATTCGCTCCTTCTGTTTAGTTCGTCGCTCTTTTGTAGAATGGGGCTTTGATGACACGGGCCTTCAGCTGCTTCCCGCGAATTTCGACCATTACTTCCGTATCCAGCTCACTGTAAGCGGCATCAATTAAGGCAAGGCCTAGATTGCGCTTGAGTGTAGGGGACTTCGTTCCCGTCGTTACCTCGCCAACAGGATTCTCGTTGATTAATACAGGATAGTGGGAGCGTGGAATGCCCTTGTCTATCATTTCAATTCCGACAAGCTTGCGGCGAGGCCCATCAGCCTTCTGGCTGGCGAGTGCTTCCCGTCCGATGAAGTCTCCCTTATCCAGCTTGACGAAGAAACCAAGTCCTGCTTCAAGCGGCGAAATGTCGGCCGATATTTCTTGCCCATATAGCGGAAGCTTCGCTTCGAACCGCAGCGTATCACGCGCTCCCAACCCAGCAGGTACAAGCCCGTGCGCTTCGCCTGCTCTCATTAGCTCTGTCCATACCTGAGGCGCGTCTTCTGCTGCTACATACAGCTCAAATCCGTCTTCCCCGGTATACCCGGTACGGGAAATCAAGGCGCGCACGCCGCAGACGGCAGCGTCCCTCACAAATTGAAAAGGCTTCAGCTCAGCCAGCGGCGCGTCCGTAACATGAGCCGCGATCGCTTGCGCATTAGGACCTTGCAGCGCGAGCAATGCCGTGCTGTCAGACTTATTCTCTAGGACGACGTCGGCAGGGAGATGTTCTTGAAGCCATGCGAAGTCCTTGTCAATGTTGGAAGCATTGACCACCAGCATGTAATGATTTGCAGCCAGCCGATAAATGAGAATATCGTCGACGACGCCTCCGTTCGGATTGCATAAGAGGGAATACTGTGCTCTCCCGTCGACGAGACGGGTGACATCGTTCGTCGTCACGTGCTGCAGAAAGGCTTCTGCCGAAGAACCGCTTACGATAAATTCGCCCATATGGGAGACGTCGAACAAGCCTGCCTGAGTGCGGACGGCTTCGTGTTCCTTCTGAATGCCGCTGAATTGCACCGGCAGTTCCCATCCGCCGAAGTCGATGCAGCGAGCGCCGGGATAGTCGGCGTATAACGGGAATATCGGTGTTCTTTTTAACTGTGACATGACTTCACCTCGATCGTCTTATTAGTTAGGTATTGATAAAATAAAAAGACAGGCAGAAGAAAGCCAGCATGCCTGCGCCTACTGTATTCCTTCCGCTCTGTCCTTTGTACCTGAGAGTTACCTCGCGCATTCGCATACGCGAACGTTCCGAGTTTCCCCTTGGGTGACTCTAGTGAAAGAGTTCTCTCCAGAGATGCGTCCGGTAAAAGTCCTTTTGCCTGAGAGATTCACCCGTATGGGCTTACTCCTTCGGCGTTACCTGAGTGCGGTAATCTCTCCCCTTACCATCATTCGCGTGTGCAGTTGTTATACCTACATTATTACTTGATGCTTCCACACATTGTCAATCCATTTTTTGCGGATTGAAAAAAATGTTGTCCGAAATATTGACATATATCGAAGGCTGAACTACGCTATAGATGCGTGTTTTTGAACAACCTAGATTGATGTAAAATGCAACCTTGTTAAATTCATACAACGCGGATGAAGATGATTGGGAGAGACCGACACGGGGTTCCTTGTGCCGGCACCGAAGGAGCAAGCTGCCAACCTGCCGATTGGCAATTAATCTCTCAGGTACATGTACCGTCATCTGACGCAGCTCTGGAGAGCGCATTAGCCACCCAAGGGGTAAATTCGATCGTGTCCATATCGGTAGGATCGAGCACAAACTCTCAGGTACCGAGGACAGAGAAGAGGGCGAATAAGGCCTTTTCTTGTCTTTTTTTTACATGCGTATCTACACTACCAACTACAATTATGATGAAGAAATGAGGCGTTAGCATGAGTGAAGTGAAAGAGAATTTATTGTACAGCGAAGAACATGAGTGGGCTTTCGTCGTCGATGAACGCACCGTACGCATCGGAATTTCCGATCATGCACAGGCTCAATTGGGAGATATCGTATTTATTGAATTTCCTGAAATCGGTTCCACGCTTTCTGCGGGTGACAGCATGGGTTCAATTGAATCGGTAAAGACGGTATCGGAGCTGTATTGTCCTGTCAGCGGAAAGATTACGAAGGTGAACACCGGGCTGGAGGATGCGCCGGAACAGGTGAACAGCGCGCCTTACGACGGTGGTTGGCTTGCCGAACTCGAGATCGAAGGCAGCATGGAGGAAGCGCTCAAGCATTTGTTAAGCGCGGAGAAATATCAGGAGCTTATCGATTAAGCACAAGCAGCGAGATAGCAAGCGACACCTCCCAGTAATCGCGTTATGCGATCAGTGGGGGGTGTTTTTGCATTCGCAAGAAAGGATATAGAACGTGGTGTCTGGAATCATATATAAGAGCTACTACGGTCGAAGCAAGACCCAATGGAAAATAGAGAGCAGGATGTACGGATTGGGCGGCTAACAGCATATAGACTGCATACTGTACAGTGAATTTGGCTACATCTCTGACCAAAATTTCGAAGTTAGTAAAGAAGAAATACTGAACAAGGTTACGATAAACATAAGCTTAAAAAACTTAGAAATACCATATATTAAGAAAGAAATGAACGAGGAAGACATCACGAACGATACAGTGATTTGAGATTGAAGGAATTGACTTATCATTTTACACTAATAATGATGTTGATGTTGATGTTGATGTTGATGTTGATGTTGATGTTGATGAAGTTGCTCTATTTATGAAAAATATTGTTATAATTGAAAGAGGAAATACTGTGTTAAGGCAGCTGGTAAACTTAGAGATAGCGTATGCGAAAGTATATTCCAAGTGTTTTGCGGAAGACCATCTGATTCGATTTTGGGATGATGAGAATACGGATATGATACTCAAGGCGAAAAACAGAGCTGTTTTTCAATTTGCGACCTAATTAACAGACGGAAAGAGCTAAAAGACAGATCTCCTTAAAAATTACTAGAATGGATGTAAGGTGTATGAACTACAAACTAACAAGCAAAGCAGAAGAAATAAGCAAGTCTGAGGAATTACTATATGAGGTCTTGTTTAAACCGATTGGCTTAGACCAATCAGCGAGACAGCTGCTTAAAATTCCGGGAGACGAGTATCATTTTGTGGCGATGGAAGAGGATGAAGTAACCGGAGTGATGCTTGAGGAGAATTCGATTGAACAGACAAACTAGACTGCATTCAAGCATCATTGGCATCATTATTTTAATATTGCTATTCACTGTATCTCTCAACACCGATGATAGTGAAGCGGTCATAAAAACGCAATACGAGCCTGACCAATATACAAGCGACGACCTTCAAATTATAGACACCAAAACGGGAGACTTGTTACATATAGGCATGACTAAACAAGAAATTACGGAGCTGTACGGCAAAGAGGACAAAATCCAGTTTAACCTGTACCAATATGAGGGATTGCGCATCGCTTATCGAGATGATGTCGTGGTCCAATTTTTCCTATCCATTAATGATAATCAATCGAATCGATTTCAAACATACAGAGAAATTGGTTTAGGAGATTCATTAGAACAACTTCTGGCTAATTATGGTGAGAAGCATGCTAATCTTTCTGATTCTTATGGTGCTACAAGAATAACGTATATCGTAAAGAAGAACGGAAATGAATTAGAAACGGTAGATTTCAATGATCCCGCTTTGAAGACGGGGGATAAGAAAAGTCTATACTTTATCGATTTTGCCTGTGACGATGAGATAACGGTAATTAATATGGGTGATTTAGAGAGTATACAGAATATGCAATGATGAACCAGAGAATTATAGGGATGTGTTATTGTGGACGATTTGCAATTAGTCAGTCCGACATTACAATGGTATTCGACCGTCTGAGCGGCGCAAAGGCTATGCCACAAAGCTGTTAGCGCTATCTATGGAAAAGGCTCTGGATTGAAGACTAATCACCGGGCAGGAACATCGCAACATCAGTTTTTTGCGGCGGAGGGTAATGGATGGAATATATAATAAGAAAACGAAAAGCAGCGAGGACTGAGGCAGCGAGGTCTTAGTGAACTTGAATTCCAGCTAAGGAGAGGTCAAATAAATATGTACAAGTTTGAACAAAAAATGAATGAGTTTATTGCTGCGAATCAACTGAAAGCCGAGCATTTGGTGTTGGAGCAGTCTTGCCACTCGGTGAAAGACGCGGCTATTGCTGTAAACGGATCGGAAGATCAATTCGTCAAAAACATTTGCATGATAGATAACGCAGGCAGATTAATTGTTGCGATCGTGCATGGAAAGGACCGGGCAAGCACTTCGAGAGTAAGCAAAGCGCTCGACATCGATCGACCGAGGCTGGCTGAAGAAGCGGAGGTGCTGGAGAGAACAGGCTATCCTGCAGGTGGAGTGCCCTCCTTTGGATATGATGCATTGTTTTTGATCGACCCTAAAGTAACCGAATTGGAATGTATCTATACAGGCGGTGGATCGCCTAACTCATTAGTTCGCATCGAAGTCGAAGAAATGTTGAACATGAATGCTGGAAAGATTGCTAGAATAAGAAAATAAAGGGGTAGGCTGCTGTGAAGGGACCAATGACGTTAGTGGATCAGGATTTTGTCATCGAGCAAGTACAAGAGAAGTTCAATTGTACCGTATTGAAGTGCGAAGGGCGCCCGGTTTTGGAATATGGAACGGATGCAGAATTGGACCAGATAGGTGAGTATGTAAGAGCAGAGTTCGATAAAGAGCTTTTGGACGTTTTCTTCGCGGCTATTGAAAGCGTAAAGCCAGAATAATGCATATCGTGTTTAAAGTGGCCGTTTTTTAACATCATCTATGAGGGGGGAATTGCAATGTCGGATGTGCCGAGGCACATCGTAGCCGTCTCCGCTTTGATTCAGAACGAAGCGGGACATACGTTGCTCGTGCAAACCCATAATCGATCTGATACGTGGGAGATGCCAGGGGGACAAGTGGAGGAAGGTGAACCTCTGCATGAAGCAGTATGCCGGGAAGTCGAGGAGGAGACGGGCATCATCATTGAACCGCTCGGGATTACAGGGGTTTATTTCAATCAGACGAGTGACATTGTGTCCGTCGTCTTCCGTGCACACCATGTCCGCGGCGATATAGTCAAGCAGGACAGTGAAATAAAGGCAGCGCGCTTTATCGAATTATCCGAAGCGAATATTGATGATTTTGTGAAGCGGCCCCATTTTAAATCACGTATCTTGGACGCCATGCAGGGCCGCTACATTCCATACGAAGTATGGGAGACGAAGCCGTATACCCTGCTTGAGAGAATCGAACCTGGAAAGACATTATAGCAACTTAAGTGGCGTTAGAATGCTCAATTGTATTGAAACTTTGAATAAACAGGAGGAAGGGTCTAATGTGGGCCACAAATGCAGCGTGGGTATGGGCGTTGAGCTACACAATTTTAGGCATCAGTTTAGCGGCAAGCGTGTATAGTATATGCAGAAGGCGATTAACGCTGATGTCGTGGATTCATGTCGCCGTTCTCATCAGCGGCTTCATTGTTTTTTTCTTGAATTCGCTCGGAAGAAGCGAAGGCATGACAGAACTGGAATACTTGGCTAACCAGTTGTTCCTAGGCTCATTATGGGCAATTTATGTAGTGTGTGGCTATTTGTACACCATCGTGTGGTGGTGTTGCTTCGTCTCCTCGTATAGCAGGAAATGATAGTATTCGAATCTTGTATCTATGTCCAAGTTCATTTTTTTAACTTGGAGCGGGGACAGGGAGTTGGAACCGATCTGGCCAAGAACAAGCCTTTTTCATAGCCTTGAGGAATGGCTCATGGATGTTATGCAATCGGATGTGGAAGCATATAATGATTAAATATAACTCCTCCATTTCGCAAGCCTTCCCTTTAAAGGGAAGGCCTTTTCGTTATGACGTCTTGTTGCTTAGTGAAGCGGTAACCTTCGATGATCGAGCAAGCCCCATTGGAATATATACAGCAGAATGTACGGATTGGGCGGCTAAATGGCAATTGACTGTACTTTGTGCAGTGGATTTGGACATGCCTCAGCAAATGCTGCTGAATGAGTGCCAAAGCATTGGATAAACTCCAACGAAACCCGTTGTAAAGAGGTGTACGCTGCTGTTCTACTGTACGAAATCCAATGCAGGATGCAGCGAGGGATATGGCCACGCCAGCGTCGTGTTTATAGGAACAGTGGTGAGCAAAGACGACATCCAATGATCAAATTTTGCTGCGTGGTTATGAAGGGGACGAATATTGTTGGGATCGAATAATCAGAATTATTACATCGCTGCGGCTCGGGAAAAAAACGGCATGCTCCTTTATTTGAGCTGATTCTGTCATTCAGGCGGCTTTCAGCTTGCGCTCAGGTTTTTTTCATATCGGTGTTGTATAATGGTGCCACTAGACATCGGGGGCGGAGGATACTTATGCAGCAGTTGAAGGGAATTAAAGTATTGCTTGTGGATGACGAACCGAATATATTGCAATTTCTGGAGCTTGGGCTTGTGAACGAAGGGTTCGAGGTAAGGACGAGTCAAGATGGAATCGCGGCCATTACGCTGATGAAAGAATTTCAACCCCATGTCGTCATTCTGGACGTCATGATGCCAGGGATGGACGGCTTTGAAGTATGCGGTATGCTCAAAAAGATGGATCAAGTGGCAGTCATCATGCTGACAGCCAGAGATGAAGTCGACGATCGCATCAGAGGTCTTACGCTCGGAGCGGACGATTACATGGTGAAGCCGTTCAGCTTCGCAGAGTTGTTGGCCCGCATCCATGCAAGAATCCGGAACCAATTTCCGCATCTTGTAGGTGAGGTCAACCTCGGGCCATTTCGCATCGATGATCGACGCAAGGAAATCAGCATGGACAACCGTGTGTTGGAGCTATCGCCAACCGAGTATGAGCTGTTAAAGTTTATGCTGAGCAATCACGGGCTTGTGGTGAGCAAGTTGGTTATTTTGGATAAGGTGTGGGGGTACGACTTCGGTGGTGACGAGAATATCGTGGAAGTCTATATCCGTTCGCTGCGGGAGAAATTGCACGATCGCGAGCATCGCTTGATTCGAACGCTACGGGGCGTCGGGTATCGGGTGGATCTTACATGATCCGGTTAAGCAAGGATGGGAGCAAGAGACGCCAACTGTTCGGCTCATTGCGTTGGCAGCTACTGTCGAGATCGCTGCTCATTTTGGCTGTTCTGCTCGTTCTGATCGGATTGTTCCAATATGTGTTCATGCGTCAATTTACGTATCAAAACAAGGCGGAAAGTCTGCGGAATCAGGCTATGTCCATTCCTCCGGAAACGTGGCGGCAGGCCGGCGTGCCTGTTCCTAATAAAGGATATCGGGGAGGCTGGAAGGCAGGCCGCGGATGGAGCCAGGATGGAGGAACGCCTCCCGTTGTATTTATGCCGGGAGTCTCGATCGCGTTCATCGATAAGAACGGCAGCTACTCCGTTCTATCAGAATGGAAGAGCGCGGGAGCGGCTCCGCGTCTATCAGATGAGGAATATAACAGTTTGCTGCAATCGAATCCTGCCCCGCGAAGGGAAGGGCTGGGGTATCAAGTGGTCCGCAATGCTGAAGGTGAGGAGCAAATCGTGGTGCTGCACCCCATTCAGATAAGTGGGATGGTGAAAGGAATCGTACAAATTAGTGCGGGTACGGGCCCGATGAAAGACGAGCTGGAACGACAGCTGCTCATTTTTATCGTGCTTGCAGTGTTCGCGCTGCTAGCTGGATTATTGACCTTTTTGCCTGTGCTAAAAAGAACGCTGCATCCGTTGTCGAACATGGTACATGCCGTGGAGAACGTCAACGCGGGCAATCTGGATGAACGGTTCAATACGATTCAGGGTCAACAAGAAATCGATCGGCTAGCGATATCGTTCAATCGCATGCTGGAGCGGCTGCGGGCGTCATTTGAAGCGGAGAAGGAAGCGAAAGAACAGATGCGTCAATTCGTAGCAGATGCGTCTCATGAGCTTCGGACTCCGCTGACCTCGATCCATGGGTTCTTGGAGGTGTTGCTGCGCGGCGCATCCCAACAGCCCGAGCAGCTTGAAAAAGCATTGCACAGCATGTATGGCGAATCAGAGCGTCTTAATCATCTGGTACGGGATTTGCTGCTGCTCGCCAAGCTTGATCGGACACCTGACATTGCACTGACGGAAGGCGCGTTGGATAAGTTGATTCAAGACATGGAGCCACAGCTGCGTTTATTAGCTGGCAGCCGACATGTTGAATTCGAACTATCCGATCATGTGATGTGCCGGTTCGATACCGACAAGATGAAGCAGGTTATTCTCAATCTGTTCTACAATGCCGTACAGCATACAGAGCCAGAATCGGGGATCATTACGCTGGCGCTAACACGAACAAGTGATACGGTACAGCTCACGGTGAAGGATAACGGGATCGGCATCGACGACAAGCATATCTCATATGTGTTCGATCGTTTCTATCGGAAAGATTATTCCCGTACGCGGAAGAACGGAGGAGCAGGACTAGGGCTGTCCATCTCCAAATCGATTGTAGAGTCACATGGCGGGATCATACACGTGGAGAGCGAGGCAGGCAAAGGGGCTGCGTTTATGATTATGCTTCCTTTATCCCCCAATTAACATAAGAAAAACATCTATACAAATGGTGTGGCTTGTATTAATCTATTGGTGACTGGAGGATAAATCAACCATTTAGGGAGGAAGAATCATTGGAATCTTCAACCGGTACACAGCTCCATATTAATAATGCCGTGCAACAAATTGTAGCTGACAACGCATGCGTGTCTGGGTCCAGCTTCACGAATGTCGCAGCGGAGAATCTTACCCTTGACAACGTGACATTGGCAGGCACCAAAATTATGGATGCCAATTTAAGCGACTTGGAAATTGACGGCGCGCAAATCGGGGGAGCTTACATTCACAACATCGGCATGCCTCGAGAAGGACACCCCGCTTATGAACCAGGTGCCGAGCAGCGGCCGGTTCGATTTGAGATGTGTCATCTGAACAATAGCACCTTTGACAACTGCCAACTAGTGAATGTCGAGCTTCGGAACTGCAACATTTCGGGCTTGAAGATTAACGGGATTGACATTGAAGCACTACTGAATATGCATAGCAATCCATCATAATGCCCTTTTTGTTCACCACCTAACAATAGGTGGTGATTTTTGATTTTTAACTTGTAGTCGTTGCGGACTAGGTGTGTCCCGTTTGCGATATAGATGGTCTTTTGAGGAGGGGAGCAGCGTTGACGAATGAAACATCCCCAAGCGAAGATTATTTTGGGAGAATGAACAGGCAAGCGCAACGCGGGAAGAGCGTATTGAGAACGATCATCTTTTCGAATTGTCTCCTGTTGACTATCTTTATTTATCTGAGCTTCAAGTATGGAGCTTCGCCGCAATCCGTCATCGGTTCGATTAATACGATTGTCATTTGTGTATTGCTATATATGGGAAAAGAATGGGCAAAGTGGCTATTTGTATGTATGAGCTTTTTCCAAGCAGGGATGATTATATATTCAAAGCACGAAATATTGAAACATTCCTTGTTCAGGTTAAAATAATCCGTCCAGGGGCAGACACTCCTCATTGAGAATGATAATATTTCTCAATGAGGAGGGGTAGAGATGAGTCAACGTTTACCGGGATTCCCTTCAATGATTCATTCCGTGTTCGTCTATTACGGAATGAATGGCGCAAGCAGAAGGAGCAGCCAGCAGGTCAAGCATACCCTTATACAAGAAGCATATAACCTTGGTTGTATACATGAGGTACGGATACAAGAAATTCCTTGTTCGCGAACTAATATTCAAGGATGCACCGTCAGAATAGAGCCTGAAGGGACGTTCTATCATCAGGTGACGCCGGAGATGGCAATCGATATTATGCAGCGGCTCATGGCGGGACGTAGCAGTGAACGAGCGGAGGATGACGAGGACGAATTCCCGTGTCCGCCGGTCATTTTAGATTTTTGGGATTTCAGCAGCACGCTTTCGCTATTATTGAGATATTGGAATAAATGAGCAAGTCGTAAGATGGGTGGAGAATTGACCGTTTCCTAATCAAGAAGGGCGGTCTTTTTGCCTTCTTCACCTATCGGACTAGAGAGCGTGGATAGGCTGTGTTAGAAGAAAAGTTTATGAAGTACATCCTTGGGAACCATTAGAAGGATTGTTTATAAAAAGTTAGTGATTTTTGTTGGAATAGGTGCTATAAGTTGAAGAAGTAAACAAAAAGGACCAGCAGACGGGCAATGTCATTAAGTTTAGCTCAAAGACAAGAGCCGAAAACATAGGAATCTGAAACGGCATGGGAAAAGACCCTGTGCCGTTTCTTTTTTTGTATCCAAGCAAGGAAAAAAGCGTACAGCAAATAAAGCGGAGGGAAGATCCGCTTAAAAAAGTGTTCATATGAAACGAATTATGCTACTCTATAGACGAAGCTAACAACTGATTTGTAGCGTATTTTGCGTGTATTCTGCTGCCCTGGGCGAATGGGTCGAATCGGCAAAATGTTTTTGCGAATCAGCGCTTCAACATCGGGCGGGGGTTCATCGTGCCGTGAGCGCAGGAAATGTCTACAAACGTGAACGGCAACCGTGAAGTTGACTTGGTATGGGTACCGTGTATCCATTTGGGAAATGACGACGTGTAAGGTCATCATTTCAGCGAAATTGTACATGATCATTCTTGCGAAAATCTCTTGGGTGATGGACTCTCGTCTCTTTGCGTGAAAATTCGTCAGACCGACAGTGTACTTTAATGCCCTGAAAGAGGTTTCAATGCCCCATCGCCTGTTATAAATCGACTTGATTTCATCGGGTGGGAAATCAGCGGCAGAAAGATTCGTAATGACGGTCTCATAAGCGCCATGAGGCAGGACGAAACGAACAACCCAAAAGGAAATCGGGTAAAACAAGTTCTCATGCAAATCCAAAAAATCAAATGTAGACGTGGAAGGAACGAACTTGTAAATCTCGGGATTAGCCTTGACCTCTTTGGTTTGTTTTTTGGTGAGTGTCAGATGAACGTCCCTATCAAAACTCTCCGCTAGAGGGCAAACGCAAGCCCGAAAGAATACCATTGGAATCCAAATCCTTTACCCGCATGACATAGTTCCACCCTTTGCGTTCAAGATGCGCGAAATTGTTGTAACTTCATAACCTCTATCGGCAATAACCATGGTTTTGCCCTTGATGGGAGAACGGTCAACCATAGCAGCCAGCGCCCTTCCCTCGTTGCACAACCTTCGTGGTTGAACAATGGCATCCACGTACAGTCTGTTGCACAAGTCATAGGCAGCGTTCAAATGCAGAAGGTTATAGCCTTTCGTGTCGGTCGACTATTAATAATTATTTTATAAGTATAGGTAGCCAAGTAAGAGTGACAGATTCCGACAATTATGAAGAGTTGTACGAAACTGCTGGAGCTTGGGAATGTGGAATAGCTATTGCGGGTTTAGTTGTGACCACTGCCATACCAATCGCTAAGATTGTGAAAATAGGCAAATTAGTTAAAAGTTTGGGTGGCGTTGTTGAAGCCGCTAAAACAATTTGGGGAGCTTCGTTTGCAAGTGAGAAATGGAAAGCTTTAGGATCAGCTGCTAAAGATTTGGTTGCTGAATTGGCAGGAATCACAGCTGTTAGCAAAGCTTGCTTTTGATTTAGGATAAATTTATATTCTTCACAATTAAGAGCACTTTGGACCAAGCTGGGGGAGATCTTTTCCCACAAATTGCTCCACAAGTGCTCTATTCTTACTTAATTTTGAGGAAAATAGGAGGAGCCTTATGGACAACTCAATTTATTTAATAATATTCTTGCTATTAGCACTTATTTTTTCTGCCATTACCAATTTTTATAATTATAAGAAGTTGAACTCATTAGAGGAAGCACTATATGAGTCATATAGAAATAACAGTGAAGTTAAATCTTTTATTGAAAAGGATTTAAAGGGAAAATCAGAAGTAGAATCAATAAAAAGAGTCAGAACTAAGTATGGTTTATCTATTGGATATGCAAAAAAAATAATTGATTTATATAGAAGAAGCGAGTGAAGGGGTACCGCCGACATAAAACCCACGCTAAGAAGTTTTGTATCTATTAGTCATGCGGTTCCGTTGTCAGAAAAAATAAAGTTTTAGACTAACGCGTGGTACAATCATGTGCAGTTGCTGTGCGTTCCTGGTACGCTGGCCAGTGATGCACAGTGTGCACCATAAAAAAACAAAAAAGACCCCGAAAGGATAGCAGACGGGTCCTTTTTTCTTTTGATGAATTATCAACATTATTGTTTAACAGAGCCTTGCAATAAAAAAATGACTACTTAATCGAAAAAATCGAAGGTTAGGTTCCGCTTTGGGATATAATAACAATTACGGATGTTTTATGATACAATCAAGAAAAAGATAACGGAGGGAGAGGCAATGAGCATTGGTATTGTTGGAACATCATTAATTATGCTGTCCTTTCTACTGGTTTACAGTCTAATCATTGTATTTGGGGTTGCGTTCTTATTTAGGAAAAGCCCCGCTGTAAGGAATTATGTTCTCTTAGGAATAGCGTCCATTGGACTTCTGATGTCATATTATTATTCTTTATTTGGCTCTGTGGATACAAGCACTCAGTCAATACTTTTAACGGTTGCATTTATTGTGCTTGTCTATAGGCAAAGAAAACTAAAAAGAACGAACAAATAGAAGAACGCGGAAAATTCACATGCATCATAATAGCAGTCTAAATACGTTGTCATTATAAAGACGTATCTAGGCTGCTTTGTTCGTTTCGCAAAATGGCACTTGGTTGGCCCAATCAGGCTATGAGTTAGTCTATACCTATGGCTTTGAGCGCTATGATCACCGCTTTCTGGGCGCGGCGCATCCTCATTCAGAGCTTGATAATTTCATACCGATTACATGCTGATGGTATCCGCCCTTGCCATATTGGCCACCCGAACTTGAATGGGGAAGATGACAGCGGCAGCACATTAGAGCCCCTGTATAAATCGTATTGACAAAGCGGCAAGGCAGGAGTATTATTTATGCATGTTCAATTTGAACAAACGTTCAAAACAATTGTTCAAAAAATATACTCCTATGCTGCTTGGATCTAAGAGAAGATAAGGTCAGGAGGGCTTCAATGAAACAGGATGAAAAAGATGTAAAAATGAAGATTTTGGATGCAGCGAAGGTGTTGTTTGCCCGCAAAGGCTTCGAGGGGACGACCGTGCGGCAAATTTGCGACGAGGCTGGAGTGGCGTTGGCGCTGGTGTCGTATCATTTCGGGGGCAAAGAGAATGTATTCTATGCCTTGTTTGATGCATTCGCGCCGGACTTTTTGAATACCGAATACGAATTGGAAAATCCCGAGAAGGATTTGCGCGCCTTTATCGGCGAGTTCGTGCGCTTGCGTATGGCGGAGCCGGAGCTTATCAACTTGCTGCAGCAGGAAATCATCATGCAGAGTCCCAGAATGGAAAAGCTGCAGCGATACTTGTTCGCGCTATGGATGCAGCTTCGCCGTATTTTGGAAGCAGGAAGGGAAAAAGGTTGCTTTGACTTTGAATCATTGAAACATACGTTGCACTTTATCATCGGTTCGTTGATTTTTACTAGAATAGCTCCATCTATAGATGACATATTCGAGTCGGCGGATATGCAAGGCAAAGAGGAAAGTGTAGAGGCTGTAGCCGCTTATACGACCCGCTTTATAGTGAACGGCTTGAAGTGAGGGAACGAATGTTTACAACAAGATATATTGAAATGGGGGACAAAAAATGAGCAGCTCCATTCTTATTTTGTTTTTGTTTGCAATCACTATACATAATTTAGAAGAAGCCGTTTGGTTAATACGACAGTCATTAAAAGCAACTAAAGTAAAAATGCATGCCCCTGTTAAACAGGATCAGTTTTTATTCGGATTATTTGTAGTTACTGCATTAGCGTATTTGATAACCGTTTTATATATTTTTTATCCTTCGAATGTGATATTGAAGTATGCTTACTTCGGGTTTTTGGGTTCAATGATATTTAATATTATTTTCCCTCATTTGATTTCGACGATTATTGAACGGTGTTATTCACCTGGATTGTTGACAGGAATAGGTGTCATTATTCCTACGAATCTATTAATTTTAAAAGCTGGTTTTGATACAAATACGATAACAGTAACAAATTTTATAGTGGGTACGATATGTGTTGGAGTGATTTTATTATCAACCATCCCTTTATATTTTAAAATAGGGAAAAAACTGATAACGTATTAAAGTATTTGAATAAAATTAATGTAGTTAAATATAAGTGCGTGTTCAAAAAGGTCGGTTTTCAGCACCGAGAAGGTTACTGGAACTCGAAGCGTATGCTTCCGAAGTGAGTTTTGCATTGCAAAACTTGTAAGGAGCAGCACAGTGTAGACGGGACTACATGAGCAGCGGACTTCGAGAGTGAATGCAAGATTCGATGCCGAGTTACTTCCTGAGTGACTTCGTGATCAAAAGCGGACTTTTTGAACAACCTCTATAAGTGCGATTAAATAAAAATCAGTTTACATTTGGGCAGTCCCATGTATAATCGGAAACAAAGAAGCGGCGTTTACGGTGTTGTCGACCGGAAATAACACCGCTTTTTTTGTTGTTGATTAGGGGCAGGTGCAAATGGCATGAAAGTATGGCGCAAACGAACTCCTATGTATGTGTATCGAAAGATGATCATCGTGTTTCTCATCCTCGTCATGCCCATCTACGGTATAAGTCTCGTCTTTAATTGGACAAGCATGAACCATCTTCGCGATAAAGCCGAGCGTTCTTTGGCGAAAAATGTTTCCTCTTATACGAACCAATTGAATGAACAAATCTCGTTTATCCGCAATTTGCAATTGCAGCTTATCCACAACTCCGATCTGCAAAGTCTTGCATTCTATGCAGCCAATCTATGCTTGGAACGATCGCATCTTGTTCATCATGACAGGGAACCGAGGCAGCATCGTTTCATATTTGGAGCTGTCAAAAGAGAAGCTGGCGGAGACGATATCTTACAGGCTCGTATCAAAGAGCAGGTGTATTTATGATTGATGATGCATCGCGAATCGTCGTGCAATCACAGTCTGATCTGGCGGATGTGACGGCGCTCATGAAGGGACTTCCCAAGCTGGAAGAGATGGATGCCGATTATATCAGTGGTGCGGGTGAGATCAACGATATTCTGGTGCAACTGTCGGTCCAGCGCATCCATTCGTTGTCTCTGCGTGATGAGCCTACAGCTTTCGGAACTGAAGCAGCTGCAATCGCAAATCAATCCGCATTTCCTCTATAACAGCTTTTATAATCTGTACCGGATGAGCAAAGCCGGAGATTCGAATACTGTGGCCGTATTGGCACAGAAGCTCGGGAGCTACTATCAATATGTAACCCGTGATGGTGCCAGTGAAGTATCGCTGATGCAGGAGTATCGGCATGCGATGGTGTATGCGGACATCCAATCCATTCGCTTTAGCAATCGCATCCAAGTCGTAACGGAGCAGCCCCCTCCTGAATTGGAGCACGTATTTATTCCGCGTTTGGTGCTGCAGCCTGTTTTGGAAAATGCGTTCGAACACGCGTTAGAGCAGCAGCTCGCCGGAGGTACCTTATTTATTTCTTTCGACATCGGGGCGGAAGCGCTGTATGTCGTGGTTGAGGATAACGGGATAATCTGACTGACCGTCAGCTGGAGCAGATGCAGAACCGCTTGGATCACGCGGGACAGCAACCGGAGACGACCGGGCTGCTGAATGTACACCGGCGTTTGATTCTTCATTTCGGTGAGCAGAGCGGTCTGCGCGTCGGGCGAAGTGAGCACGGTGGTCTCGCCGTGCGTTTAATGATTCCTTGTCGTCCCGAACAAATGGGTAGCGGCAAACAAATACTCGGGGGGAGAATCATGTATCGGTTATTGATCGTTGATGATGAACCAGCCATTGTAGAGGGCTTGGCTCTGTTATTCAGTGAAGTATTCGAGCCGATTATGTTCATGGGGAACGGACCGTGGTTCGTGTCCATTCTCGTCGGTTCCGAAGTGTGGAAGGGAATGGGCTACAACATGATTATTTTTTTGGCGGCCATAACGGGCATCAATCAAAACTTATATGAAGCTGCCGAAGTGGACGGAGCCGGAAAATGGAAGCAAATGTGCAATATAACGCTGCCAGGCATGGCACCGATAATTATTTTGCTCGCGACGTTAAGCATCGGCGGCATCCTGAATGCCGGCTTCGATCAGATTCTCATTCTGTACAATCCGACGGTGTACAAATATGCGGATGTCATCGACACGTTCGTGTAACGTCTCGGTCTGTTCGATATGCAATTCTCGCCTGCGGCGGCCATGGGCCTGTTCAAATCGGCCATCTCGCTCCTTCTGGTCTCGGTGTCCTATTATATGGCGTATCGGTTCAGCAACTATCGGATTTTCTAATCGGGAAGAGGGGAGTGAGCGCGAATGCACTACAAATCATCCTTGGGACGCAAGACCTTTTTTCAACGCCGTAAATTTTAGCTTCGTTACACTCATCGGCGTGTTGCCGTTTATTCATTTACTGGCTATCTCGTTAAGCTCCAATTCGGCGGCGATGGCAGTGGAAGTGAAGCTGTGGTCCGTTGGGTTCACGACGGAAGCGTATCAATATTTATCGCAAAAGGCAGAATTTCTGAATCCAATCTGGGTATCGGTGAAGCGGGTGACGATCGGGACGCTGTTGAATATGCTGCTTGTCTTCTTAACTGCCTATCCGCTGTCGAAAGAGAACCGTCAATTCAAGTTCCGCACCGTATATGTCTGGTTCTTCGCCATTACGATGTTCTTCGGCGGCGGTCTTATCCCGACCTATATGGTCGTGAAAGATACCGGGCTCATCGATACGAGCTGGACGCTCATTCTCCCGGGAGCGCTGAACGTCTGGAATGCCGTCATGATGCTGAACTTCTTTCGCGGCGTACCACACGATCTGGAAGAGGCGGCTTTTATCAATGGCGCTAGCCATTGGGATTCATTGTGGCGCATCTATTTGCCGGTGTCTTTGCCGGCAATTGCTACCATCGGATTGTTCACGGTCGTCGGACATTGGAATTCGTGGTTTGACGGAATTCTGTACATGAATTCACCGGATAATTATCCGCTGCTTCGAACGGCCCAGATCTTCTTGGGGGCGCTGCCGATTATGCTGGTCTATCCGTTCTTGCAGCGCTTTTTCGTGAAAGGGATTCGCCTCTGACAACGCTTTCAATTCCATGGGGCGTCCAACTGCAAGTATGTGTTTTGTTGGTCGTTCATCCGCAGCACATAGCTGACTTCATCCGCTGTCACTTTGTACGTATCGTTCGTGCAGCCTCCTTGTAAAGGCTCGTAACGGATATGGTACGCATCCTTCCAGAGGTCGATCTCGTTAATCAGCTGTTTGACAGACTTGGGCATAGGGAACCCTCCATCGGTTAAATAAGTATGGATCGTGGTGTTCTATTCTTATGCTGCAGTAGCTTGCATCATGAATGTACTATAGCTTAGGGACAGACCAGTAAACTCATTAGCGTGTGCCTTTGTCATAATATATATTATGTAAACTAATATTACGATTACTTGCTCGGTAATAGTAAATAATTGTTCTAAGTGAAATTGAAAAGTACATTTTTGTAGTGTGTTCGTATTTCCCGCATCGTGTGTAGATTGCTGTTTGTTCCGTTTTTTCCTGGAATCACTCAAAAATCAACTTTAATAGAGTTCAAAATACCTATTTATATAATTTAATATAAGACTATAGTAGTATAAATGAAGATTATGTTATATACTGGATTTGTAATTACATATTATAACTTTCGTTTTATATTCTAGGAGGAGATAAGATGAAATTGAGCAAATTCGGTTGGTTGTGCTTAGTGTTGACGTTGATTGCAAGCTTGATGCACGCCGCGCCTGCGAACGCCGCGGCAAGCAAATATTCGGGCGGCCTGCTGGACGGAATCGCGCTGCCAACAGGAAGCGCCATAGGACAGCCGGCAGGTAATGCGGTGACGCAACTGACAGACAACAATCCAGCGACTTTATATGAGGTGAATCGAAGCAAGTTGGTCTGGCACACGTTCTCCGCACCGGAGAAAATTTCAGCCATCATTGTTAATAAGTATACCAGCCACGAAGCAATAATCGAGTTTTACGATGCAAACCACAATTTACTGCTTACCTACAAGCCTGTGGTCAATGACGGCGTAGAATCGCTGCCCGATCCGGTCAGTAATGTGACGACGGTGGTACTGAAGACGTCAGGCTCCTTCTCCACGGTTGCAGAGTGGAACGTATTCACTACACCTCCGGTCGCGCCTTCTGTACCAACCATCAATTGGATCCAAGCCGGCGATAAGACGGTAACGCTCGAATGGGGCTCGACAGGGGCGAAAGCGTATCATGTCAAGCGGGCAACGTCACCCGGCGGACCGTACGCTTTGCTAGCTCCCAATGTGAAGGGCACGGCTTATACGGACAAGGCCGTAAGCAACGGCGTTATGTATTACTATGTTGTAAGCGCGGTCAACGAAGCGGGAGAGAGCGGCCATTCAGGCGAGAGGAGCATTAAGCCGGATGCCACCAAATATACGGGCGGGCTGCTGGACGGGCTTACGTTGAAAGCGGGAGCGTCTTTAGCTAATCCGACGGAAAACGTACGGCTGCTGACAGACAACAATCCGTCGACTGCATATGAGGTGAATCGAAGCAAGTTGGTCTGGCACACGTTCTCCGCGCCGACGGAAATTTCAGCCGTCATTGTTAATAAGTACACCGGCCATGAAGCAATGATCGAGTTTTACGATGCGAACAACAATTTGCTGCTTACCCACAAGCCTGTGGTCAATGACGGCGTAGAATCGCTGCCCGATCCGGTCAGTAATGTGACGACGGTGGTACTAAAGACGTCAGGCTCCTTCTCCACGGTTGCAGAGTGGAATCTATTCACTACGCCTTCGGTTGCGCCTTCTGTACCAACCATCAATTGGATACAGGCCGGCGATAAGACGGTAACGCTCGAATGGGTATCGACCGGTGCGAAATCGTACCATGTCAAGCGGGCAACATCTCCCGGCGGACCGTACGCCCTGCTCGCATCGAATGTGAAGGGCACGGCTTATACGGATAAGGCCGTAAGCAACGGCGTTATGTATTACTATGTCGTAAGCGCAGTTAACGAAGCAGGCGAGAGCGCCCATTCCGGCGAGAAGAGCATTAAGCCGAACGCTACCAAGTATACGGGCGGTCTGCTGGACGGACTCACGTTGAAAGCAGGAGCTTCTTTGGCTAATCCGACGGAAAATGTGCGGCTGCTGACAGACAACAATCCGTCGACTGCATATGAGGTGAATCGAAGCAAGTTGGTCTGGCACACGTTCTCCGCACCGGCAGAAATATCAGGCGTCATTGTCAATAAGTATACCGGCCATGATGCAGTGGTCGAGTTTTACGACGCGAACCACAATTTACTGCTTTCCTATAAGCCAGTCACCAACGACAGTGTCGAATCGCTGCCTGCACCTATTGCAGACGTGGCAACGGTGGTACTGAAGACGACAGGCTCCTTTTCGACGGTGGCGGAGTGGAACGTATTTGGCAAAGTAACTGCTGAGCCACCTGCAGAGAACATTCTTTTGACTGGAACTGCAGGGGATGCGAGAGCGATGTTGAGTTGGAATATGGTACATGCTGCAACCGGATACAATGTGAAACGTTCCGATACCACAGGCGGTTCCTATACGACAATTGCGACCGTTACTTCGAGCACTTATTCATATATCGATACCAATGTCGTTAACGGGAAGATTTATTATTATGTCGTGACGGCTTTGCACGAAGCAGGGGAGAGCGCGAATTCGAACGAAGTTGCCGTCATGCCGAAGGCCGGAGACAATCCAGGCCCGGAACCTGGTGAACCGGGAACACCGGGAGAACGGGCTCTGCTCCGGATTACGCTGGTAAACGGGGCGGAGAAAGAATACGACTTGTCCATGACGGAAGTGAACGCATTCATAAGCTGGTATGAAGGCCGGGCTGGCGGAACGGGACCAATCACGTTCTCTATCGATAAGCACGGCAACAATAAAGGTCCGTTCAAGCAACGCAAAGATGTCATTATCTATGATAAAATTATTACCTTTGAAATTAACTCGTACGATAAAGGCGCCAACGGCAGCCTAAATCCTGCCGAATCGCATTAATGAACGAAGCCGCGGCTGAAAATGCCGCGGCTTTCCTTTTGTTGTTTGGAAACACCTCCAATTGACTTGATATTGTTAGTTGCTCCTTCTTTATACTTCTCCATCGTTAAATCATCTTTTATTTTCAGTCATTTCTCAGAATATGCTCAGCTAACATTCAGTTTATCCTAATGTGCAATTCAGGTAAGGAGCCTAAACTTGGTGTTGTAAGCAGGAAACAAAAATAAACCGAAAAGGTGGAAGACAACTATGAAACCAATTAGTAAAAAAATTGCTACAGGCACAATGATCGCGGCTTTTGTTATCGGAGTCGGAGCTGTTCAAAATTATGTGCTCGCCGAGTCAGCATCGGATGCAACCAACAGCACCTCCGTTCAACAACTGAAAGCAGACCGGCATGCGCAGGATGGCAAAGGACGCGGCGGCTTCGGCGAAAAAGGCGGGCGTCATGGCAATGTGGTAAAAGAAACGGCTACGATACTCAATGTCGATGAAGCTTCCATCACGGCTAGTCTCAAAGAAGGCAAAACGTTAGTGGAAGTTGCCGAAGCGAGCGGGTTAAGCAAAGAGGACTACCTGCAAAAGCTTATTGTTGCCGAGACTGAAACCATTAACGCCGAGGTGACCGGAGGCAAGGTGACACAGGAACAAGCGGACAAAATTCTGTCCAGTCTGTCTGAGCGGCTGACGAAGCAAATTGAAGGTACGGGTCCTGTTACCGGACATGAAGGAAAACGTGGCGGTCATGGCGGTATGGGAATCGGCAACCCTGAAGTGTTGACACAAATTATGGGTATTACTCAAGAAGAACTGAGAACTGAACTGAAAGCCGATAAATCGATTCTTGATATTGCAACAGCCAAAGGTATCAGCGAGGATGACCTTATCAGCAAGCTCAAGGATGGTATGACCGATTCCATCAAGAAATTCGTAGAAAGCAAAGGTGGTGTTAAGCATAAGGCCCCAGGTGGAGACACCTCTGCAGATGCGGCTGCTTCAGCTACGAATTCATGAAGAGACGCTGCCCGTTGCCGGGCGGCGTTTTCATTTTATTGACAAATGTATGAGCGATAGTTAAGTTTAAATGGACGTTATAGCGACAAGCAGACAGACTGCGTCGTTTAAAGTGATGATGAGCGATGGAAATTAATAAACTTAGAGTTGTAAACGAAGCTCGGCATTTCATGGTCTGATGAAGATTCTGCGCAATTAAAGGAACGAGGAATTAACTTCATTGAGGATTAAAACGAAGGGGGAAATCAGCAAGCTGAATTTTTCCAATGGAGGTTGTATTATTGATGAAGCAAACAGTTATATGGAAGCGGTTGAACGGCTTTGGGATGGAGTACTGCAATATTTCCTTTGAAACGTCATTAACTATAGAAGGCAAAGTAATAAGTGGCGAAAACAATGAAAAATCTTTTATTGACTATACAGTCAAGTGCGATCAAGAGGGAAACACCAGTGAAGTGATTCTGAGCGTCCAGAATGAAAACAGCAGACAAACACTGCAAGTGCTGCGGGACATTAACAACCGTTGGACTTTGAACGGGAACGAGATGCAAAAGCTATCGGGACTTAAAGATATTGATATCGGCGTAACGCCTTCAACTAATGTATTGCCAATTAAACGCCTAAATTTAGCGGTAGGAGAGTCGGCTACGGTTACGGCAGCTTGGATTCGTTTTCCGCACTTAGAAATTCAGCCTCTTGAGCAATCATACGAACGAATTAATAATAACACGTATATTTATAAGTCAATCAAAAGCGGATATACAGCTCGCTTAGAAGTGGATTCGAATGGAGTAGTAGTAGAATATGAAAAAGAATGGTTGAGAATTTAAATAAAAGCCGCTCAATCCCTTTCATTGGGATGAGCGGCTTTTGCATATTTGGGACTGTAGGATGGCGCTTCAGCCACTTCGCCGAGCCTTGCAAAATTGCTGGAATCGGAATCTAAGCAGGATGTTCGTGCAAAGGCAGCCTTTATGGCGGACGAGTCTGCCGGGATTTTTCTACAAGTTTTCCAGCAAATAAAAATAAATATCTGGGAGGAAGATGGATAATGAGGAGTGAGTTCAAAATGAAACGCATATATGATCCCGAAGTCATCGACGGTGTCCGCGTGTTGGTGGATCGAGTATGGCTAGGGGGATAGACGCGGGTAAATAATCAACTGCACTAATAATATACATGTCTTTTCTTTGTTTACAAAAAAAACTAATTAGAGTATGATATCCCTGTTTAATCGATTTCATTTTTTGCTATAACAGACTCTCTTAAACGCGAAATTATAGTTTATGTAAACGGGCTAGGCATAACATTAAAATGTGCTACCATCTTCTTGGTAAAGATTTTAATTTTACTTTGTGAGGAAAGAGGGAATGGAATGCAGGTTAATCGCGCTTTGCAAAAGAAGTGTTATCGAACGCTCCCCATGTTATTAGCGTTTATGTTGTTATTCTCTAATATGGCCTTTGCAAGCGAGACGAAAGAACAGGCAGCGGCGGCTAGCACAGAGATTGTGGCGAAATGGGAATTCAAGAACATGAAGAACGACCCCGGCGTGTTCTACGCTGCATCTGGACTGTATAAAGATTCCTCTACGCTTGTTCAAGAGGTTGGGGGGAACTCCAGAAAGGGCTTTACGTTTGAGGAAAGCGAGAAAAGCATCCGTTACCAAGGCTGGGACAATGGAAAAGGCAACAAAGCGTGGGTTGCCACTCTCTCGACAAAGGGCTTGGAGCATATTACTTTATTTTCGCAACAGAAGTCGTCAAGCACAGGGCCTCGTGATTTTAAGGTTCAAATCAGCACAGACTTGGCCAATTGGAAGGATGTTAACAACGGTGCGCTGGTGCTTGGCACGGACTACAAAGCTGCCGGCTCATTGTCGGATGCTGCGCTCCCAAGCGATGCCGATGATCAGGAACGGCTATATATCCGCTGGGTCGTGAACTCGAATGCAAGAGTATCAGGCAGTGGCTCGATAGGCGAGACCGGTTCAAGCAGAATAAAGGATGTCATTGTCAAAGGCATGCAAAAAACGAACACTTCCCAGAAAGTGCCCCAATTATTAAATATGACGCTCAATGGAAATCCCAAAACAAGCACGGCATTTGCATGGTACACGCCGAAAGACATCACAGGCACGAAGCTGCAGGTTGTTGAAGCCTCCGAGGTGGTGAACGGTATATTTCCTGAAGCCAAAGCGGTTACATATACCGGGAGTTCCACGATTATCGAGACATTTATGGTAAAAAACGATCGGGCTTCCAAGAAAAAGACAAAATTTGCAAGTCATAAGGTCGTAGCCAATAATCTCAAGCCGGGTACGGCATACAAATACCGTGCAGGCAACGGGGATGCGGATGGATGGAGTCCTATCGGTTCGTTCACCACCGATCAAGCGGCTAATAAGGATTTCCACTTTATTGTAGGCTCGGATTCGCAAGCCTCCAGCAAATCCACATTCGAGCTGTGGCAAGACACGTTCCGCAGAGCGATCGATCATATTGGCGATCCGAAGTTCTTTATTTTAACCGGGGACTTGGTGGATAATGGCGATTTGGAGTCTCAATGGCAGTGGTTTCTAGGCATTCCGCAAAATGAATTTGCCCATGTTCCTTTCGTGCCCGTACTTGGCGGTCATGAAGTGAAAGATTACGACGGTGATGAGACAACAGAAAATAATAATTTTTACAACCACTTTAACTTGCCCAAAGACGTAGTTCAAGGCACTCATGATGGATCCGTATATGCTTTTGAATATGGCGACGCGCTCTTTATGCAATTTAACTCTCAGTTCGAGGGCGGACTCAATAAAAAAGGCGAATTGGAGTGGGCGGATCCTGAATTCAATGCCCAATTGGACTGGATGAGGAATCAAGTCGCGAAGACCGATAAGAAGTGGAAATTCGTATCCTTTCATAAAGGTCCGTATTCGGCAGGCGACAATGCAGGGCAGTGGGAAGACGGTCGCATCCAATTTTATAAAAAATACTTGGTCCCTGTATTCGATGAAATGGGCATAGATATGGTGTTCGAAGCGCATGACCACATGTACATGAGATCCTATCAAATGCTGAACGATAAGCCCATCAAAAATGTTGTAAAAGATAAAGATGGCCATGTTGTCGATCCGAAAGGCACCGTGTATCTGATGACAAACTCCGTGGGTGGAAAATTCTACGAGAAATATCCAGGGTATGATGATTATTTTGCGGCCATTAACGCTCAACCTTTCAAAAAAATGTTCACGGACGTTTCGATCTCCAAAGACGTTCTGAAATTTACCTCTTATACCGCGGCCAAGGGCGAGGGCTTAAAAAAATACGACGAGTACAGCATCAAGAGAACGGACGATAAGCCTGCCAAGGTCGAGCAGGTCAAAATCAAAGTCGAGAACGGAAAAGCGGTTATTTCATGGAACTCCCCTTCTGGCGCCTCGGAGCCTGTCAGAGGATTCAGGATTTATGAGCAAGATGATAAGGTGGGCAAAAATTGGAGTCTGTATATCCCGGCAGTCGCAGGTCAAGCCGAGTATAAATATACATTGAAGAACGTTGATTCAAGCAAAAGCTATCATTTTGTCATCAAAGCGGCCGGAGTGAGAAACAATTCGGATCCTGTCCATGTCAGCAATGCTGCCATGGGGCCGGCGCATATAGAGACACCTGCAGAAATCCCTCACGCGCAATAAGGAGCGTATCCAGCAACACAGCAAACAACCTTAGCCGCCTGTAAGGCGCTAAGGTTGTTTGCATTGAAAGTTATCTTTTTTGCAACTGCATATTCTCCAGGCCAAAATCCTCGATGTCAACCGAGACGTCCACCGTTATGGGAGCTTCGGCGAAAATGCGCTTCCATTGCGGCTTTACCTTGGCCCATACTTGCGGATGCTGAATGCGCAGCTCGTTGCCGCAGCCGATGACGTCTGTCTGGTACTTGCGCTGAATCAGGTCCAGCGTTTTTTGCGTCATCAGGCGGATTTCGCGTTCGACGTCTCGGCGGGAATCCTGCAGCAGCCGCTCAATATCCAGCTTGTTCTCCGTTATCTGCAAGGGACGCCAGTCCTCCGAGATGCGTCCGCGGGATCTGATCTGAACCCGGAAGGAAATCTGATCGCCGTTCACGACCGGGATGATGCGGGAAGTCATCTTTTTGACTTCGTATACGAAAGATGGTTTGCCCTCGAACTCTGGAATCCGTACGAGTCCGCCGGTTTTTTTACCGTGCAGCCAAGCAAGCCCCTGCATTTCCAATGCTCCCATATAACCAGTAAACCGTTTGGTGGCGCCGTCTATGACGGCACCGCTATGGAACATTAGCTTGCCGTTGTATACATTCAGGCTTTGGAGCACGAAGCTCGTGCCGTTCGTCAACTTCTCCATCGTCTTCTGTATCGTCAATAGCGGGAGCACCCGCGTGGAGCGGAATTGATTGTCCGCGATGCTCATAATGGTGTCCGTAGGGATGTCGTTTCCTTTTACCGAGAACACGGATTTTGCATCGCTTTCCGTAAGGAAGATAACGCAGCTCTCCCGGTAACCTTCGTCACGGTAGAACATATTGAGCAGCCTGATTAAATCGACTTTTTCAGCCAGCTGGCGGCTAATTAAGATGACTTTGGCGTGCTCTGCGAAGATGGGGTTCGTCTCGAGGGCGATGCGCCGCGTCAATTCGTGCACGGTGTCCCCAGTCACTGTAATGTTTGTGAACGGCTTCGCCGTGGACGAGCCGGACGGCATGCCGGACGCAATCTTCGGAATAATGATTTCGAAGGTCATCTGCAGGCGGTTCGGGTTCTGGGGCAGATTGCCGTTGTTCCTTCCGACTGCTCCTTCCTCGGTCATCTGTTCCGGAGGAGCTTGATCCAGAGCGACCCCGCTCGTGATGGACAATTGGTTGATCATGCGCGCATCCCAGCAGCCGGGCAACACGAGCGAGGCGAGCAGCAGACATGACCAGCGTGCGAGGTGCCGACGCAGCTTAAGCTTGCAATTAGGCTTCATGTTGCGATCGCCTCCGAATCCAATTCATTACCATGCAGAGCACAGGCACGACCCCGACAGTGAAGAGAAATAAATATTCCACATACCGGAACAGAGACAGAATGGCGAACGTGCTTCGAGGCAGCATGGCCAGCATATAGATGACGGGCAGCACAGCAAACGCGCCTCCATATGGCCGCCGCACTCCGAACACCTTCAGCGAGGAGACGAGCAAATAGTGAAACAACATGAACGCTGTATAAATCTGCATAATCCATATTGCCATCAGGAACGAATCGAACCGTTCGAACAAGATGCCGGTATACTCAAACGAACGGATAAGCGAAATCAACGGCCAGGTGACTGTCTTCGTCGCTTCGGTCGACAGTCCTCCGATGACGGCGATATAACTGAAGAAGTAGACCGCGGTCGTGATGCCGATACCATACCACACCGCCTTATAAGCTTTTTCGGGATGTTTCATGCGGGCCGGAAGGATATACATAATCTCAAACCCCAGAAAATTCATGGCGGACGGCCAGATGCCCTTCAAGACGGGGTATACACCTTCCCCGAGCACCGGACGTAAATTGTTGGCATCGAAGCTCTTCATACTCAGCGCAAAACAGAAGAACAGCACCAGCACCGTCAGCGGCAGCAGCAGACCGCACATGCGGGAAATGGCTCCGATCCCTCCGAAGACAAGGTAAGCCGACACGCACATCATCGTAATGATGATGACGGATTTGGGCGTTTGCTCCAGCAAGAACATATCGACCACTTCCGCGAGCACGCGAACTTCGTAAGCAGCAATGCAGACGAAGTACACGATCATGACACCGACAATCAGCCGGCTCAACCAGACGCCGAACAGCGTCGGGCTGTAGTCGAAAAACGTTTGTCCCGGATACCGGGACCCAATCTTCACCAGCCACGACGCGAAGGCAATTACGATGAGGCCCCCGATCATGATCGGAACCCAACCGTCTGGCGTATCCATCGCGACGGCGAGGAGGCGTGGCAGCGTAAGAATACCCGTGCCGAGTATGGCATTCGCCAGAATGACGGCGACTTGGGTTGGCGATAGGTCATCAGGATTGAGATTGGCGGCCGGACCCATCCCTATCTCCTCCTTTCTTCGCGATGTCAGTTTCCCGCTGCTGGTCTTGCGGCTTCAGCATGCGCGGCCGAAGCACCAGCTTGAACAATGGCAGCCTTAACAGAAAGTCCTGCCAGTCGTTAGACCGGAACGGCACGGCCGGCGAGACGTAAGGCAAGCCGAAGCTCTTCAGCTTGACGACATGCGTCAGCAGCATGAGGATGAAAAGGATGATGCCGTACAGCCCCAGGGTGGCTGCGCAGAACATCACGATGAAACGCAGCATCCGAATGGCAACGCCCGCCTCATACTGTGGAATGGCGAAGGACGTAATCGCCGTCAAGGCAACGACGATGACCATAAGCGGGCTGACAAGGTGGGCTTCCACCGCCGCCGTCCCGATGACGAGTCCGCCGACCAGCCCGACGGCTTGCCCGACTGGTTTGGGCAGGCGCAGGCCCGCCTCGCGCAAAATTTCGATCGCTATTTCCATCATCAGCGCTTCGACCAAGGGCGGGAACGGTACCCCTTCGCGCGTGCCTGACATCGAGATGGCAAGCTTCGTCGGGATAAGACCTTGATGGAACGAGATGAAGGCGATGTACAGCGCAGGCCCGAACAAGGATACGAAGGCTGATACATAACGCAGCACGCGGAGAAGTGATCCCGGGATCCAGCGGGTGTAGTAATCCTCTGGCGTCTGCAGCAGCATGTTGAAGGTGACGGGCGCGATGAGCGCGAACGGCGACCCGTCCAGCATGATGGCGACCCGTCCTTCCAATAGTCCGGCAATGACCCGGTCGGGTCGTTCCGTAGTTTGCAGCTGTGGGAAAGGGGACATATAGTTGTCCTCGATCAACTGCTCGATATAGCCCGATTCGGGCAAGTCGTCAACGTCAATCTGGCTGATTCTCCGCTTCACTTCTTCGACGAGTTCGGGTTGAGCGATGTCCTGAACGTAGAAGAGGGACACTTTCTTCCGGTTGCGCTGGCCGAGCTCGAAGCCGATTACTTTGAAGTTCGGATCGTTCGTCCGGTCGCGGAGGATAACGGTGTTGGCGCGCAGCGACTCGATGAAGCCAAGGCGCGGACCGCGTACGAGCGCCTCGGTCGAGGGTTCGTCGATAGCGCGCAGCAGCTTCGTCTTAGCGCCGATAAGAATGGCGTGGTCGGATCCGTCTACGAGCAAGACGGCGGAACCAACCAGCATTGCCGAGATGGACCGAGTCAGGCTGGCCGTGTCTTCGAGCTCGCTCATCGGAATCCATTCGAGACGCAGTCGACGGACGAACCGATTCGGATCCATCCGGTCTGTAACTCCATCAGAAGACAGTCTCATGAGCGGTTTCAAAACAAATTCGTCCAGCAGCTGCTTGTCGGTCGCGCAGTCCATGTACAGCAGCATGGCATTCATGTGCTGTCCGAATTGAAATGGACGCAAGTACAAGTCTGTATTGTCCCCGATCTGCTTGCAGATTGCATCCACATTTTGGTTCAGCGATCGGTGCAGCATTGCTTCATCCTCTGTCTTCTCCGGCGGCTGCCGCAGTTGAGAGCACAGTGTCGGCTGGGCCGAGGCTTTCGGTTTGGATTTTAACGATTTCCACCGTTTCATGAATTGCTCGTTCGTGCCGAGCCAGTGGAATAGCCTGTAGACAAGATAGGGAGCTAGGAAGCTGAACCCAGCCGCCAGCCATATGTCCCATGTTGGAATTTTCAATAACGATAGATCTCTCATTATCATCACCATATTGTGTAGGATGCGCATTCCAGTATGGAATATACAGCGAGTCTCACTGTGTTTATCCTTAATTGGAAGCTCATGTATCGATCCGCTCAAGATAATGCTGCCGACTAGTTGTCATCATTCTGGAAAATTGTACAGGTTTTTTGAACTATAATTATAATTTGTCGAATTTCTCCGATCTATAATAGAGTAACAACATGAGCCTCATCTCAGACGATGGTTCCTGTTGCCACTTTAACAAGGGGAAGGAGACCAGTTAATGAATAAGATGAAGAAATGGGCCTCTTTGTTGCTTGCCGCGGTCTTGATGTTGTCAACCATGCAAGTATCATATGCCGAAGGAGGTGAGGCTCAAGAGATGAAAAACTTAGCGCCGCACAGCACATATTCGTATTCCGAAGCGCCGCACCAAGAGCATCAAGATAACGGGAACAGATTGACAGATGGAAAGTTTGGAGATCTGAACGCGTTCTGGGATTCCGCTTGGGTCGCATTCTTAGGTGGCAAAACGCGTGAGATTACATTTGATCTGGGTGAGAACAAATCGGTAGGACGCATTAAAACGCATTTTTTGTATGAAGGCCCTGCTGCAATTTACAGTCCGAATATACTCTCTTACTATGTGTCGGAAGACGGACAGAACTGGGCGCCTGTGAAGCATATGGCTTCTCCGGAACCGATCTGGGCAGATAAGACTGCTACTGGCGTTGATTACGTATGGGATGGTAAAGTGGACGGTGTTCCTCATCCTTCCCGCAACGCGAGTAAAGCGTATGCTCGTTACGTGAAAGTAGCGATAACGACTACGGTGTGGGTATTCTTAGACGAAGTTGAGATCTATGGCGTTGATGGGAAGACAAATGATGCTTTTAATTTGAAACCGGTTACACCTGATTATTTGAAGCCAGGTCGTGATACGGCGGACATTCGTGATTTGTTGTTATTGTACAACGGCAAATATGAAAATGATCGCGGCGACTGGAAGAAAGACAATATCATCCCATACGTCAGCTATGTCGACGAGCAGGGCAATTCGACGGACTGGATGTATGACGGGGTGCTGTATTTGGGTCTGAAAACAGATGATGATCAGCGTGACTTCGGCAGCACTGCCTTATTAAGCGATTGGAACTGGTACTTAGATAAGACGTTCAAATCGGATGGTGACATGGCTAACTTAAACGAAGCAGTTAAAGAAGCCGGAGCCAAGCTCAATGATTCCAATCATAAAGTTAAAGTCGTATTGATGATTCCGTATGCAGGCGAAAAGATTTCTGACTTTGGCGATGTGGACGGCGACGGCGTGTCCGAAAATTTCAATGCTGCCGAAGTTGGCGAAGAAGCAGCTTTTGCTAACCGTACGAAGGCGATTCAATGGTATATGAATCAAGTGAAAGAACGTTGGTTGCAAGGTCACTATGATCGACTGGATTTGGTTGGCATGTACTGGTTGGCCGAAGGCGTAGAGCATGGAAGAGAAGCCGTTGATATGAATCTGCTTAGCTATTCACGTGACTTGGTGCACCAAGCAGGCAAGAAATTTTTCTGGATTCCGTTCTTCTCTGCGAACATGAACTTTGCAGGAAGAGCTCTCGGATTCGATGCAACCGTACTGCAACCGAACCACTATTTCGACGGAACGCAGGCAGCACGAGTTGATGATGCTGCTTACTTGGCGAGACATCACGGACTTGGGGTTGAAATGGAAACAGATGAACGGATGAATCATGATCCGGAATTCCGTAAGCGGTATCTTGAATATCTGAACAGCGGTGTGGATAACGGATTCATGACAGGGGCCTTCAAGGCATACTATCAGGGCGTGGACGGACTCTTGGAAAGCGCCCACAGCACCGATTCGCGCGCACGCGAATTGTACGATTGGATGTACCAATTCATTAAAGGAACCTATCAGAAGCAACCTGTCACGTAGTGCTCTACTAGGCGCCAGCCGACAATTTAAACCGAGCGAAGTGGACGGATCCTCCGTCCGCTTCGCTCGGTTTCTTTATACGAATCAATCTCTCCTGTGGGCACATTGTAATTGCCTCATACCGAAATATACATAACAGTGAAGATAGATTAGGCGTGCCATCATTAGTTCTGCTGAATACTAAGCTTTGCGTGCCAAGATGAGCTCATGTAAGTAACATTTTCTCACTTTACCATCATAATCGTTAACAATAAGAGTCCCTATGCATTCAAAAAGACGCTGTCGAGTCAATGGTTCAAGAGTTCGGTGATCGGAATACGTTGCTAATAAATCGAGATATTGTTGACGATTATAGGTTTCCTCCGTGACATACCTTCGTATGACAGGCTGCTCATACAATCCGCACTGTACAAGCTCTTCTGTATCGGGATACATATCCTCCATGCGGGGAAGTTGGAGCTGTTCTGAGTGTGGCTTATATTGTTCATAATACGTGCAGCGGAAGGCAGTTGCGTAAGCTTGTGCAATTCGTCAAATAGGGAGTCTGGATAATGATTCCGGGCTTTATCGTATAGCTCCGCGACTTCATTGAAAGTTGCTCGTTTTTCGGTAACCATGTGAACCTCCTCGAAGAAACCAATTGATATGTTCATATCAATTTTAAGTCTTGCTCTCTATAAATGGAAGCAAGCACGATTAACTTTTAATCATTGTCTTCCGATATTTAGTTAAGAGCTATATTATTTAGAGTAATTATCATGTGCAAAAAGGAAGTGTGAGTATGCGTATTCATTCTGGTGGAAGCCATACGTTTACCGCTCAACGAGCGAATTCCAATGCGAACAAAGAGTTGTTTAGTTCTGTGCTTATGGAAAAAGAGGCGGAGAAGACAGAGGATAAGCAAGGTGAGGAAAAAAAAGGGAAGTTAGTTACTTGTAGGGAAGGGGCTTATGTGCGGCAATATATCGTTAGGCCGGACGGCACCAAAATTTTGTTAAGTGAAGCAAAGCAAGCCGAGGACGAATCCATAAGTGCCGTTAACGATCTGCACCGTCTTTCCGAAAAACAATATGCAAATGAAGATGGAATGACTCAGAATACGAAGGATGTCATCAACTTGCTGAATATGCAGGCAGGGGCAGGAATGCAGATGCAATTCAAGGTTTTATCGAGTATAGAAGAAGAAAAAGCATAACTATTGCAATGTTTTACATGCGGCCTTCGAGATGTATAATCTTGAGGGCTTATTCTTTGTATATAATAGTATGTAATACCACAGGTTAAGGGAGATAGTTTAGGATGAGTTTCATTTTAGAAACAGAAAGACTCTATTTAAGACATTTCGAAGCAGAGGATGCTTCCGCTTTACATAAAATATTTTCGGATGCGGAATCGATGAGATTTTATCCAGCTCCATTTACAATGGAACAAACACATGCTTGGATTTCTCGCAATCAAGGGAGGTATAAAGCGGATGGCTTTGGATTATGGGCGGTGTGTTTAAAAGATACGGATGAAGTGATCGGAGATTGTGGACTTATAACACAAATCATTAACGGGGCAGCTGAAGTGGAAATTGGATATCATATCAATAAAAGATACTGGTCGAAAGGATTTGCTACCGAAGCAGCGTTAAAATGTAAAGAATACGGGTTCCAACAATTAAAGAAAAACAAATTGGTAAGCATTATCGCTCCAAACAATATTCAATCCATCAGAGTAGCAGAAAAAATAGGATTTACATTTGAAAGAGAAGAAAATATTTTTAATAAGAAGCATTTGATTTATTCAGGAACAGGGTGCCAGTCTTGAGCTGGGCTTGACTAAATGTCTTGAGAAAATAAAGTATTAGACTGAAAATAAAGTATTAGACCGTATTAATTATAGTATCGTAAATAGAGGAACGGTTAGTTAATGCTGATGGATCTGTGTCGTTTCGCAAAGTTGAGAATCCCTATTTCTTGACTGAAAACGTTTGGAGTGTAGATGTGATAGGTTCTATAACTAATTTTCATGATCAGCGAAAAAAATATAATCGATCTAATAAAAACATTCGGTTCGAGTTTTATAGCCCATTTGTTAATCTTGAAATGAAGTATGTTGTGTTCCATAAGTTATTTAATGAGGATTGGTCTTTTTCAAGCTTATTCGGAACTAATTTCACGAACATAAACCAGCTCACAAGATTTCTTAATGAAAAACACCCTCGACTAGGATCACTACTTGATTTGGACATTGGTAAGTCAGATCGGGAATGGTTATTCTGGTTGGAGAAACAGAACATCCGCACACATACAATAAGGGAACATGATGTGTACGGAGAACAAATAATCAAATGTTCAATTGCACATTTTTTAAGACATATGCGCTTTTCTATATCACAACTAATCGATGCTCGCGAGGAATGGGACAAAGACCGTTGGGACATTCGAATTTTGTATGATACATATAAGAAAAATTATAATATGTCGAAATCTCAATATTTTATTGACTTCTCGAAAATTAAGAACAGCGGCTTTAATTAAAAATTCAATTGAGAACAGTAATGAAGACAACAATCCAGAAAGATATATTTTCATAAGAATTCGTGGTCCAAGGAAAGGTAGACCTTATTCTCAATTATGGGTTGGAGAGAAATTGAACAGCTTGGTAAAGAATGTGAATATCACAGATGAATGCGGTAACGTATTCTACTTTAAAACTCATCAATTTCGTCACACCTATGCAATTAAGATGCTAAACGGCGGTGCAGATATATTAACCGTCCAGGAGTTATTGGCCCATGCATCTCCAGAGATGACAATGAGCTATGCAAAACTTCTGGACAACACTAAACGCAAGGCGTTTGAAGCCGTTGTCAAATAAGGCGTATTTAGCTTTGATATGAATGGGGAGATATTTGAGATACAAAAGGATGAAGATATCCCACATGATATCCTGGAAACGCTGAGAACATCAACTTTAATAGTGTGGCAGTTGATGCTGGCATTAGCAAAGCAACGCTCTATAACAATCCTGAGATACGAGGACGCATTGAATCGCTACGTCAACAGCAAGCTCAAGTGCCGACACCAAAACAAATCAAGCGAGAGATGGATGAAAACAACAAGGACGCCATCATTGCCTTGCTAAAACGAAAGATGAAGAGGCTCGAAGAAGAAAATAAAGAGTTGTGAGTACAACTTAAGTTTTCCTATGCAGAGGTCTATCAAAAGATTTGAGGGAATATCTGTTACCTTATTCAGCTAACGGGACACGATAGTTGAATTACACACACTGATGAGCAGGCTGCGGCAGCCTGCTCATTTTATGTGCGCCCAGCATGGGCGCTATCTCTAGGGTTCAAGTCCCGAACGGTGAAGGCAGTAGTAGCCGTAGCTTAAGACAAGGGTGTCGACCGCGAGGTCGAATCTGAAGGAAGTCGGCGGCAAATCTCCGGTCTGAGGAACACGAACTTCATATAAGGCTAGCGTATGTTGGATGAGGTTGCATAACAAACCAAAGTCCTTACTGCCAAAGGCATACGAGAGTAAATGAAGCAGATAGATGGAGAGGAAGATAGCGCTCTTACCTGGGGAGATCTGTATGAATGCAGAGTAACTCTGTAAATCTGCTTGTGAAAGCAGACTGAACATACAGAAGTCAGCAGAGGTCATAGTACGACAGTTGTGACGACAATGGTCGGAAGGGCCGAACATGTTATAGGAATTGAACGACTTGGATTTCGAATGTAAGTGATAAAGGCAGACAATCTCCTGTTTTTTTTCGGAGACCTATCTGGAGAAAGTAGCGGTGAATACGCGAGGGTATTCAGAAGGGCTGAGCTTACAGCGGCATGAACAGAAGAACAATTCACGCAAGGAGTATATCAACGAATGATAGAACTACTATTGTCACGGGAGAACTTGCTGACAGCGCTAAAACGCGTTGAGGCGAACAAAGGGAGCCATGGCGTAGATGGAATGACCGTAAAGGAGTTACGAGTCCACATTCTACAAAATTGGCGAACCATTCGTCAAAGCTTGAAACAGGGAACCTATGAGCCAAGTCCAGTCCGTCGGGTCGAAATCCCGAAACCGAACGGCGAAACTCTGTTATTAGGTATACCAACCGTGACAGACCGATTTATTCAACAAGCGATTATGCAGGTATTGACTCCTGTATTCGACCCTACGTTTTCCGAACATAGCTATGGATTTCGTCCACAAAGGCGAGGGCATGGCGCAGTAAGGAAGGCGAAACAATTCATGCAAGAAGGATACCGGATCGTGGTAGACATTGATCTGGAGAAATTCTTTGACCTGGTTCACCATGACCGACTGATGGCGAGACTGGCAGAGCGAATAACGGATAAGATGCTGTTAAAGCTAGTTCGAAAGTACCTACAATCGGGGATACTCCAAGATGGACTCGTACAACTGAGCCGAGAAGGAACCCCGCAAGGAGGCCCGCTGAGTCCGCTACTGTCCAATATTGTACTAGACGAGTTGGATAAGGAATTGGAACAGAGAAGCTTAAAATTTGTGAGGTACGCAGATGACTGCAATATCTACGTAAAGACATGGAAGGCAGGAAACCGAGTAAAGCATTCGATAACGCAGTTCATTGAGAAGAAGCTAAAGCTAAAGGTGAACCAAGCGAAAAGTGCGGTAGACCGTCCATGGAAACGAAAGTTTCTCGGATTCAGTTTTAGTGCGGATAAAGCAAACCCGAAGGTAAGGATATCCCAGACATCTTTGCAGCGAGTAAAAGCAAAGATAAAGGAACTCACCGCTACTACGCGTTAGCTGATACACCATCTATCTTTAGTGCACTCGATTCATGGATACGTAGAAGATTGCGAATGTGCATCTGGAAACAGTGGAAACTGCCAAGGACTAGGGTTAGCAACCTGATAGCATTAGGTATTCCGAAAGGGAAAGCATGGGAATGGGGGAATACGCGGAAGAAATATTGGCGTAGTGCGTACAGTCCAATTCTCAGTCGTACATTGAGTAACGAATACTGGTTAAAGCAAGGGCTGAGAAGTCTAATGTATAGATATAATCTTCTGCGGAATATAACATGAACCGCCGTATACCGAACGGTACGTACGGTGGTGTGAGAGGACGGGGGTTAGGCACCCCCTCCTACTCGATTAAGCTACGGGCAGGATTGTGTAGCACCAAAACAGGTCAAGATCGGGCAAGTTTCTATCAAATAATTGGATGGATAAAGGAAGTTGAACATGTTAGAGAGGATATATAGTTCTGACACACCGCAGACAACAGTGACAGGAAGTAGGTAACCGACTCCCTGTAACATCTATTCTCAGAATGAACCACTTTCTCGACAAGCTCGCAGAAGTCGGATCTACGGTCCGATTTCTTCCTTCAAATTCGTATTATTTTTGATACTGCTGCTGAACCGCCTCTGGTAGCTCCTCGAAGGTAACCTCTTCCCAGTACGTGACGCCCCGAATCAACGTGTTATATAGCTGAACATAAGCGCCTTCTCTCAATTGCTTTCCGGCCGAAAAACCAAGCTTCTTCTCCTTTCCTTTCTCGTTATATGAAGTCAGCTCATAGTTGTAACGCCCGTTCTCATCTTGAACACCGAGGCCGGTTATCATCGTATAATAGATCGTTTTTCCCGCAGAATTTTCAGGCGTCAGCTTCTCCGAGTTGAAGAAGAACATCAATAGGCATGCCCCAACCACGAGTATGAGCCCCAGCACAAGCAATATTTTTTTCATGATAAATTCCTCCTAACGCAATCAGGATGAGACAATATCGTTGTTCTTCAACCGGCGAATAGACATCGACGCAAAAATAATGATGAAAGCCAAATTGATCATCCAAAACAGAAAGTTCTGCATGTCAGTCAACTTATCCTGACTCATCACACGCATGCCAATATTGAGCAATGAGAACGGGAAAAACATTCCCAACTTGGCAATATACATGCCCAGACCGATAAAGACCGCGCACAGACTAATGCCGATAGGCGTAGCAAAGCTGCGGATCCGCAGCGAAAGTCCCAATTGAAGAGCGCTAATGGACATACAAGCATACCATCCGCGTATCGTCCAACCTATAGTCTCTACAGGGAAAGGCCCAGGTAAGGAGAACAAGGTACCTGCAAGCCAGTAGAGTCCCATGAACAGCGCTTGCGCGAACAAGATTAAAATGCTAACGACAATCAATTTGGCAAGAAATACACTGGCAACTGATACAGGAGAGGTCATAACCATATTCCAATTTCGGTTTAAATGCTCTAGTCTACATATATAGGAACAACAGATGGCAATCAGAATAGGCAGGAAAAACACACCGTAAAATAGGCTGGCCTGGGTCCACAGGCTGTACCAACCATTTTGCAGGGCACCCTGGTTAAAATAATAATTCGCACATCCAATCAACAGACTTATAATTGGAAGTACAGCGATTACAAGACCAATCCGGGAATGACGCAGTTTGAGCCATTCAGCAGAAATACTTCGTTTCATTAACTTCCCTCCTCAGATTTCCTGCCGGCTTACATGGATGTTCCCGGCGATATAGAACAGGACGGTCATAATCAACGCACCCAGTACAATTCCAAAACTTTCTGGCTGTACCATATAGGTGTTCGCAGCGTATAGATAAGTAACCGGGCTGAGATCCAAATAGTAAGACCAAATAAAAATATGTCTAAAAGCAGCCGGAAATAATCCGGCGGTCATTCCGATGAAGCCGCCCAGCATGCCCAAGCACAGCGCAAAGGCCTGATTTTTAATAGCAAAAGAAATCCATTGTTGAAGTGCTGTGACAGCGAGAGTCGTCAGTAGAGTACCCCCAATGAACCGAATCAGTAAATCGATAGGAAGCGTACCGGGAAAATCCTTTATGACTCCGAACACGATGATGAATAAGGCCTGTACAAAGATGCCATACAGAAGCAGACTATTGATGCAAATATACTTCGCTGCGTAGAGATGCCCGCGCCCCACATTGGTAGCAACAAGCATTTTCCAGGTCGTTCCCTTATGCTCCATATCGCAAATACGTGAGACAACAACGGCCGAAATAATCGGCATAAAAAAGCCATTCATGGAGGATATACTAAAAATAATAGATTCCCAAACGGCGTGATCCGGATTGCTCGCAATGGACCGGCTAATGGACATAAAAGCCCATAGCATCTCTACGACAAGAAATAAGATAATCATGATCCATATTTTTTTGCGGCGGATTTTGAAATATTCCAGTCCTAATATTTTGATCACAAGCTCCGCTCCTTTCCTGTCAATTCCAGGAAAATATCCTCCAGACTTTTCTTCTGCTCCTCAATCCGAGTGACAGCGATTTGATGCTCAACAAGCAATCTGTTCATTTCCGCCACTTCCGTATCCTGAAGATTGCTAAGCTCAAGCCGGCTGCCACTTTGTGTTGGACTGTATCCTTTAGTGAATAGTAACTGCTCCGCTTTGGCATTGTCCCCTGTTTTCATAAAAATGGCGTTTCTATTTTTTTGCCGCAGGCTTGCCATACTGCCCTGGTACAACAGATTCCCTTCGCTGATAATGCCTACTGAGGTAGCGATCTGTTCGATCTCCGAGAGAAGGTGGCTGGAGAGCAATATCGTTATTCCATAGCGTTCGGGTAATGATTTGATGAGCTCCCGAATTTCACCAATGCCTGCGGGATCAAGTCCGTTCGTCGGTTCATCGAGGATCAACAGCTTGGGGAAGGCTAGCAGGGCCATTGCGATTCCCAGCCGTTGCTTCATTCCTAGCGAATATTGTTCAGTTTTTTTGTTTTTCTGATTTTCCAGCCGTACAATACGAAGCGCCTCATGTACGTTTTTATCTGGCACGTTCCGCAGGCGCTGCATGACCTTCATATTCTCAAGCCCTGTCAAATGTCCGTAGTAAGAGGGAGATTCAATCAGTGATCCAGTACGTTGCAGAATGGATGGCCGATGTTTGCTCAGGCTTTCCCCGAAAATTTGGATTGTCCCTTCAGTAGGCTTGATGAGTCCGAGCAGCATTTTTAGCGTAGTTGTTTTCCCCGCTCCGTTTGGACCCAGAAACCCATAGATTTCTCCCTCCTGCACATGTAAATCAACCTTATTCACACTGTTAATTGCCCCGTACGTTTTGGACAGATTTTGCGTTTGCACAATAGCTAATGCACTCATAAGAAAGTCAGCTCCATTCAAGTCATTTTAAATATTTCCCCTCTGTTTCAACAGTAAGGAATCCACCTTTCCTTAATCTTTAGAAGACCTTACGCCAACCTTAAATAGAATCTGAAAAACATGGTTTATCCCCTTGTTCATGTATAATAAATTCAGGGTGGTGCAGCATGGAGAATTTAAAAGACAAAAAAATATTAATTGTAGATGATGAACCGGAAATCAGAACTATGATAGAAAGATTTTTAAGAAAAGAGGGCTTTTTCCGCATTTACACAGCAGCCGACTGTGCTTCAGCTCTGTCGATCTGCCGCACAGGCAAGCCGGATTTCGCGATTCTCGATGTCATGCTGCCTGATGGCGACGGATTCTCGCTTCTGTCTTCCATTAGACAGTTCTCGGAAACTCCGATTCTTTTTCTCTCCGCACGGGGTGAGGATGAAGACCGATTGCTTGGACTAGGTTTGGGGGCAGATGATTACATTGTGAAACCGTTCCTACCGCGGGAGCTGGTATTACGGCTTATGGCAATACTGAAGCGGGTCTACTCCTCTCCCATGGTGGAGCGTTTGTCTGCTTTTCGATTGGGAGAACAGAGCATTGATCTGGATAGCGCTGTTGTGCACAGGAATCAGAAAGAGCTGCCATTGACGGCAAAGGAACATGCGATTCTTGTAAAGTTGTACGAAAACCAGAATCGAATTGTCACAAGTGATGCCTTATGCCAGGCTGTTTGGGGAGACGACAGCTATGGTTACGAAAATACATTGATGGTCCATATCAGGCGGGTACGAGAAAAAATCGAGCTCGATCCCTCCAAACCGATCCATCTTCTCACCGTCAGGGGACTGGGATATAAGTTGCTGGTGAAGGAGATACGTTAGTGGAGGGAATTATTCGCATATTACGCCGGTTTGTCGCCACGACCATCTTTATCTCGATATTTCTGCTTATTTTTAATTTCGTACTACTGGGCACGCTGGTGTTCACAGAAAACTACAAGCACCCGTCCCCAGAAGGCATGATTAAGCAAGTGGCCCAAGGCTTGGAGAAGCAGGTCGACAGCTTTCAACTGGACGAGCAGGCTACCGAGCTTCTGAAGCAGAATCATGCCTGGGCCATGCTTCTCGGTGATAAAGGTCATGTGAGATGGGACTACCATCTACCTAATGATGTTCCTAAATCCTACAATCTAGTCGATGTAGCCAAGTTCTCGCGGTATTACCTTATGGATTATCCGGTTTATACGTCAGAACATATGGATGGCCTGATGGTGGTAGGGTATCCCAAGGAAAGCCACTGGAAGTATCAATTGGATTTTCTTCCAGATTGGATAAGCTCGTTGCCTCTGCGGATTGTACTACTGCTACTTTGTAATTTAGCGTTGGCTCTGCTGATATCTATTGTCATTGGCACGCGTCTCATAAGAAAGATACGCCCTCTGGTGGACGGAGTTCACAATCTAGCCAGGGAGCAAGCGATTCAGTTGGACGCCAAAGGTATATTCGGTGATTTAGCCCAGAGCATTAATTCCGCGTCAGCTATACTTCAGAGAAAGACAGCCGCGCTGCAAGATCGGGATGAAGCACGCTCCAACTGGATTGCCGGGATTTCTCATGATATTCGGACGCCTCTCTCGCTCGTTCTCGGTTATGCAAGTGAAATGGAGGATCATTCGGACTTGCCAGAGGAGCAGAGGCATCAGGCCGGTATTATCCGGCGCCAAGGCGAGAAGTTACGCTCACTTGTAAGTGACCTGAATCTGGTCTCCATGCTCGAGTATGAAATGCAGCCTTTGCATTTGAAGCACATCCGGTTATCGGTTTTAGCTAGACAGGTTGTCACGGAATTTTTAAATAACGGATTGGATGACCGATATGATATTGAATTGAAACTGGCCGATGAAGCGGTTCAGATCCATGGGGATGAGAAATTACTGCTACGTGCAATCAGTAATCTTGTCCAGAACAGTGTGCGTCATAACTCGCAGGGATGCAAAATCATAATAGAAGCCTCTCTATCCAAGGACCGCTCCCAGTATCTCTTTATCGTAAGGGACAATGGACGGGGAATCCCACAGGAGCAATTGGCGGAGATTACCGAATTGTACTTTTCAACAAGGAGAAAGCGCCCTATCGAGCAAGGTCAAGGCCTGGGGCTTCCGATGGTGGCAAGGATTGCGAAGGCGCATCACGGTCGTCTCGTTCTTGCAAGTGGTGTGGACCAAAGAGGTCTAACAGCGGTTATGGAATTCCCTGTGCAGTCACAGAACGAAAAATTAGACAATGAGAACATTTGATTACATATGGTTATGGTTAATCTTTAAACTAATTTAGATATCATTCCAAACACGTGAGGTGCGCTTTGAACTTAATACAAACGATCTTCCTCAAGGAAAGTATTTCTGTATTGCAGAAATCCGTAGGTAGTTGAACTAACGGAGAACGTTAGTTCAATAAAACAGCGGCAGTCTAATACTTTATTTTCTCGGCACACTAAAGGGATTGATAAATGATGAAATATGAAATCATAAACTGGTTAAGGGAAATATATGATGACTTGGCATACATATTTTCAAGCCAACAGTATTTAAATGAATTAATAATATTGCAAAGCGAATTCCCAAAGATAGATATGAATAGTGATATCGAATTTGTTGAAAAAACAATCAATTGCAGTCAGGGATTGGTGAGAGGCGCATAAATTAGTATGCGCCTGCTCGGATTACGTGTGATAGCGTACAGCTCACTCTTTGATCGCACCGCAAGCAATGCGATCTCCGGAGTTGCCTGTAGGATCCGTGATATAATCATCGGCTTTGTCATGAATGATCAATGATGTTCCGCCGGGTCTTAGTAGCGAATTGGGCTTGCCTTTTTCTAGAGTTACCGTCGTGGTTGTAATATTTGCCCGCACTTTGCCGTCGGCACCGACTTCAATGTTCGGCAAATCTCCAGCGTGGAACCCTTTAGGATTTTCAAAGCCATGCTGTTTGTGTTTCGGATTCAAATGCGCTTCTGCCGTTTTGAAATCTGGTGTATCGCATCGGCCGACAGCGTGAAAGTGAGTGCCATGTATTCCCGGGGGCAGGTTGTGCGCCTCGATAAGAATCTGTACTTTATCGCCGATTTGACTGAGTTGAGCCGTTCCGATATCAGCGCCCTTGCTGTTGATGATGTTGACCGTCACGTTAGGAGTTTTCTCTTCAGCAAAGGCTTCGTTGGTGCCGCAGGCGCTTAATATAAGGCCGCTTGCCAACAAGCATGTAATAGCAAGTTTGTTCATCTTGTCCTCCTTGATGTTTGCATATTTCTGTATTAGTGTGCTCCATTTTTATACAAAGAAAACGATAGCTAGCACATTTCTATATAAAAGCTCACCATTAGTCATTCGGTTTTGTACATGGGACGACGCGATTGCTGGAAGCCCCTTATATGTAGGGATAAGATTGAATAACAGGAACACGGAGGACTATTATAAAATGAGACCGTTGCCCGGTGTGGATACCGGACAATGGCCTCTGCTGAATTTCCTAAAAGGGTGTGCACCAAGTGGAACTGATTTTCAGTAATTAGATGAATGAACGGCTTATAATGACCAATAAAATAAAGAGCACCAGGATTACACCAGTAGACGTGAAGAGTCCGGCACAAGAACCACAGGATGGAGCGAAACCCATTTTCTATTCCTCCTTATATTACAGATGATGTATTGTATGGCGGATGATGGATATGCGTATAGATAAGTGCCATTAGGCAAGCACATATATATTTTTGACTATGGAAAAGGATGCGGGTGCGGATTGAGTTGTGCAAGCGTCAGTGGTAGCTTCGCATACCCAAGTTCAACAGGCACATTAAGAACTCTCTCCAGCCCTGTCAAGCGGGAAAGGTGATGCCCGAACGACATCGGGATCATTCCCGGAATGAGCACTTTTACGCAATGCAGCCCGTTGCGCAGCGTTTCTAACGACGTCTGATCTACCACAATCACATCGAGGCTCAGCCTGCGGAATGCTTGGAGCATCTCATTAACATCATCGGTCAGATCCCGATGTCCCGGCTTCCGCTTATATTCCTCATCAAACGATCGCAATGGACGACGTTCGTCCAACAAAAAATGCAAACGTTCCTCTGCTTGTGGTAAACCGTATAGCAGGGAATGATCCCCCATTTGCTGTACCAAGGATGGATCGTAGAACATTTGAACGCACTCTTCGTGGCGTTCCCTGAAAGTCTCCTTCAGCGGCAACATCATGCCTGCTAATTCATGAATCGCGCTTTTTGCGGCCCGTATCGGATCCAAATGGGCTCCTGCCGCGCAGATAAGGTTCATTTCTTCAAATTTTGTGCTCTTCGCCAACGCCCATATGCTCGGAATTCCATTCTCCATAGTCGTGTTGAACAAGTGCAACTCATATCCGGTTACGGCCTGCAGCCGTTCGATCATAAGCCTTAGCTCCCGATCATTAGCTGAAGCAGGATCGAGGCGGGGGACAGGGAGCTTCGCATACCAGGTCATCAGGAATGAATCGCGTTCCACCACTTCCAAGATGCCATAGAATATCGCCTCTTCCAAACTTCCGCCCAACGCGCACCCGTTAGAGGTTTCGTAGACAAAACCGCCTTGCTCGCCCAAGCTGTAGTATCCGAGCAGCTCTGGAACAAGGATTGGACGTTCCTGCATGAACGAATAGCCCCACACCCAATCGATTGGTTGGTCGGGATCGAATGGTTCAAACGGAAAATCCTGTTGCGCATATTGCTTCTGCGAGTACACTCCTGCCTTGACCGGATCGAGCGCCTGACTCGCAAGATTGTGGAAGCTATCTCGAATCACAGTTCGTTTCCCGCGAGGAGCCAGACCGCAGCTCCGCTCCAAGCCCTCCAAAATTGCAGTCAGCTCGCTCTCCGCATACGAATGGGCACGGCCTCCTGTGACCTCGTCTCCTGTGAAGAACAATGGCAAATTCACGACTGAGCCTGCAAACGGTGACAAAAGGTCGTGCTTTTTATCATTAAAAATTCCAGTCCGGCCATCCACATAATCCTGGATTAAAACTTCTTTCAGCTCGTCAAGCGGACGGGAACGGTAGTTCTCACAGCTTATTTTGGGACGCGGCTGCAGCGAAATTCGGGCCGCTTCTAGCGAGTCGTCGGGCAACTGTCCGCACACGGGACATAACGGGTTCGGAAGAAAAGTGTGAAGAGAGGTCGCTAACGTTATCAGATTGATCAAATATATTCGTTCTTCCGTATGTGCCCTGCTGCCCTGAAGAATTCTCTGCGCCTCTGCCGCGATCAGAAGAGCCATCTGACGAAGTCCTGTTATTGACGCATAAGGGTTAGGGGCTCTTTCTTCAGGCGTCAGCAGATTGTTCAAAAGCTGCTCCAGTCTCTCCTCGGAGTCACGTCCCGCCAAGAGGCGGCGGTGATCAGCGCATTGGGAACAGCCCGGCGTACTCGGGCGAACGCAAGGTCCCACTACACCCTCGTCGAATGACACAAACGCGCATAGCCATGGGATATCCCCCTGCTGGAGCGCCTCTTCGGCTTCAAGAAAGATGGAGGAGTCTGAGTCGTCGTTAAGTATCAGAATCAATTCGACTGACTTCGGAACATTTGCTCCGACATCATATAGACAGACAATCGTATGCATTTCTAATAGTTCTTCACATGCAAGCTCCGCCAACATGCCCTTGCCTACAACTGCTACGACGGGATTCATGGCGATACCTCCTCGTGCATAAGCACGCCGAACACTTCTATTGGAGCTCCTGTTATAAAAGGTTCCAATTCCAAATCGAACACAATAAGCCGCTTGCGGTTCCGCTCCAGTATTTGCAGGGCGGACCCTAGAACTTCGACATGTGATGCGCATGAACTGGCAGGGACGGCAAGATGAAGCGGCTTCCTGTCTGCTTCCATAATGAGAGGGGCGTTCAAGCTGTTCGCTGCCTGATCAATCACTTCATTTTGCGCCAGCTGCAGTGCTTGCTGCAAAGCCCGCCGCAGCGCCGCTGTCGTATTCAAGCCTGTGCTTCCATGCCAACGATCATTTGCATGAACCCATACGGCAGGGAAGCCGCATATATTCTCTTCCAAGCCGATCGCTGGCATTCCCTGCAGCGTGGTCAGAGCCTGCAAATAAAAAAGGCAACGTTCATCTTCCACCTCATGTAAATGCACTGGTACGATGGAAAGGATACACTGAGCTTGCCGCTTGCCTAGTTCATCGTCCAGACACTTTTGCAATCCGCGACAGACGCCTTCCGCGAACGTTTCTCCTGCTCCGACGCCGATGTATTCCTTCGCTTCTATTTCATTCCACTCTATTCCGTGAGGCGGGGGAAGCGCCGTAATAAGCGAACCAGCCATTCGTGCCACATAAGCTTCTATTCCAGCTAGAGCAGCTTCCCGCCGGGCCTCTTCGTGCGTGATTCCGGAACAGACGATATCTGGCAGCAGCTCGGCCGGTCCATGAGTTGCCGGATCGGCGGGCTGCACGCGGCACTGCGCGAGCGGAAGCTGCTTCAAGTCGCCTTCTTCCCAGATATGGAAAATGCCTGAGCTCGCTGATGTCAGACGCTTGAAGTAGGGGAACCATTCATCCGGCTCGCTTCCGCCCGTCTGCCTCAGCCTGGGCTCGCAATGTTGAACCCATTTGGCCGCAGCGCGTCCGGTCACGATCGGATGGGGGAAATAAGAATGCCAGGATCCTTCCCATGTTTCCAGATCAAGCAGATAGAATGGATGCTTCCTTTCTAATTCAGTTACTCCCGTAACCTTCTTGAACCATTCAAAGACGATCACATTTGCCAGCAGCGCACCGGCAGTGGGGGAGAATCCAGGCTGAGGATGACTGTCATAGCCTAACGCAGACCGATGTATGCGCCGCCACGCAGACTCCCAACAACCTTCGGAGTCCGGATGGATCAATGGACCTGCCAGCCCCTTCCGTCCAATGCATAGGGCAGGGAGCAGGGTTTTCTTCTCCTCCCTGCAAGCCGCATGGATAGCCCGGAGCTCCTCGATATCGCCTTTCTGCGACACATATAAAATCGAATCAAACGGACGGATGGCTTCCCGCCAATAGCTTTGCCCCTCTTTAGGCAAGCTCATCTCATCTATCGATGCTCCAGAATCTAATCGGCGGGCGCGGTCTTGCAACTTTATTAAACGCTGCTGATCGGTCGCCGCCGCGTCCGTGACCAATACATGGAATCTGGACAAGCCGGAATCGAACAACGCCGTTGCGAGCGAGATCAAGAAGGGACCGGAGCCGATGGCCAACACTTTGGATTGACGGTAGGACTTAAATAGGGGAGCGCCCGGCTTGCCGAAGCTATTTAAAAATTGGAGCTGTGCAGCGTATTTTCTGAGAACATTTTGTGATAATGGAGAGGAGGTGTCTTCGCTCAATCCTTGACCAAAGGAGTTTTGTTCCACAGCTACTACTCCTTTAAAATGTAATTGGCTTAAAAAATATACTTTCAGGTTATGACGCTAAATCCGCTTTTGTTCCGTAAAAAACCATAACCAGGGTGACACACAACCTATGTGTATTGCCTTAATCTGATGCACAGCGTGTGAAAATATTGCTCTCTTTGTGATATTATTCATATAGAAGGGCGGATTTCGGCGGATTTTACCATGACCTAGAAATGTGAGGTAATTATATGATTCATGTTGCAGGAGCTATAGATGAACAGGGAAGATGTAAACATTATCATAAAGAAATCGATGTCGTAGCTATAAAGTTTAAGTGCTGCGACACGTATTATGGATGTTATTTCTGTCATGAGGAAGCGGCTGATCACAAAGCAAAGGTATGGCTAAAAGCGGAGTGGGATACAAAGGCTATCCTTTGCGGAAATTGTTATACGAAATTAACCATCAAAGAATATCTAAACTGTCATTATAGATGTCCATTATGTCATTTTCAGTTTAATCCGGGATGCTCGAACCATAATCACCTATATTTTGAATAGCTGCGATTATAGGTCGTCGTATTGACATCATAAAAGGGCGCAATTATAATGGTCATAGCAACTATCGTCTTGTTTACTAAAATGGAGGCTAACCTTGGAATTAGAAAAGTATATCGGCGTCATGGTGCACCGGGCTGATTTAAAACTGAACAATTATTATCAAAAAGTAGTGAACCCCTTCGATATTACCGTTGATCAATGGGAAATTCTTGTGGTTCTGTGGGAGCAGGAGGGCATTACGCAAAAAGAGCTTGCGGAAAGACTGTATAAGGATCAAACGAATATTGCGCGGATGCTGTTCAAGCTGGAGAAAAAGGGCTTTATCCACCGTGTCATTCATGAGACGGATAGAAGATCCTTGCGTGTATATTTGACTTCCAAAGGAAGAGAAATCGAGGACGAAATTCTGGCCCCATCGATTGAAGCCTATAAGAAAACGATTGAAGGATTAACCGAAGAGGAAGTTGAAGCTTTCAGAAGGACGCTTTCCATCATGTATAACAATGTAAAGGATCTTTAGCTCGATTTGCTTGCCGGGATCCTTCATTTTATGGACAAATAGTTGCCATGACTATTATCATCATAGCAAATAAATATAAAGGAGGCAGTTTCCGTATTATAGTTGGAACGAAGGAGGGATTGGAAACAAGGAACATACATTTTTTTATCATAATACTTGCTATAGCAATTACGGTTGTGACAAGTATGGAGGTGCGCGATGATAACGAATTCGAAAAAGGTTGGGATTTTTGACGCTCCATACCGGGCGTTGACAATCGGTATTATTTTGGTCGTTACAACCGTGGCATTTGAAGGGCTGGCCATTACGACGATTGCTCCCAAATTGGCGCAAAATTTAGATGGCATCCATCTATATGGCTGGATATTTACTGCCTTTCTGTTGTCTCAAATTATCGGTACGATGATTATGGGCCAGCAAATTGGCAAGCGGGGTGTCACTCCATCCTTTATTGCATCCATTTTCATTTTTGTTATAGGCATCATTATTGCAGCGACTTCGGTGAACATGCACATGCTTATTGCAGGGAGAGCGTTTCAAGGATTTGGTGCAGGTGCCATTATAACTTGTGTGTACTATAGCATTACATTACGTTATCCTGATGCGTTGCGAACAAAAATTCTGGCCGCTTTTTCCAGCGCTTATATTTTGCCTGCTTTAATTGGTCCTTATTCGGCAGGACTTATCGCTGAATTTGCATCGTGGAGATTTGTGTTTTGGTGTGTGCTCCCTTTCATTGTTCTAGCTGTATTCTTAACGCTTCCTTCATTTCGTAAATTACAAAAAACCGAACGCACATCAGCTGCAAAAGGCAGACATAAAGAAATATACGCTATATTATTAGCTCTTGGCACGGGGGTGCTGCTCACCGGCTTAGGCTCTATATCCGATTGGAAGGGAATGGCGCTATCGACAGCAGGAGTTATTGTGATGATTCAGCCGCTGAGGAAGCTGCTTCCAGCAGGGACCTTTTTCGTTCGAAAAGGCTTGCCGGCCACTATTGTGTCCAGAGGGTTCTATGTTGCCTGCTACGTCGCTACGGAAAGCTACGTCGTCCTGGCTCTAACCGAGGTGAAAGGCTTCTCGGCAGACCTTGCCGGCTTGATCGTAGCCGCTGGAGCATTAAGTTGGTCCACTGCCGCTTGGCTGCAATCCAAGCTTGATGAACGAGACTATGGCAAGGGCAGGAAAAAGCGGGTCATTATCGGTGTTGGTGTGATGATCGTCGGGGTAGCGTTAGTCATCACCGTAATCGGGTTACCAAGCAGTGGAATCGTATGGGCGGTCATTTCGCAAATATTCACTGGGTTCGGCATAGGGTTGGCCAATCCTACAACGGGAGCCATTGCACTACAGCATGCCGAGCCGGGCCAAGAAGGAGAGGTGTCAGCCAATCTTCAATTCGTTGATGCGTTTGGCCCCGGATTAAGCATTGGTGTAGGCGGTGCTCTCATAGCCATTAGCGAAACGCTTGAGTGGGGAATATTTACCGGTATTATGCTGGCATTAACCGCTCAATTGCTTTTTATACTGTTAAGCTTTGTTGCTTCCTTTCGTATAACAGTCAAGGATAACTAACGATTATTGGATGGCCGCAGCCGAACTAGCTTAACAAGCCTTTCATGTAGACGGTATAAGAAAATGGAGAGCAGCAGATGATGGGGATGGAACGATGACTGTTCTGTCCTCTTTTGCTGGATGGAAATTTGCTCGAAATGCTCGATTCCTATTTGTATAATGAAATGAAGGCAGCTTCATCACTTAATGGGAGAATGTATGGGTTGCATTGTTGTCTTTGCGGGTGTTTGAATGCTCGCAGACTCATGCCATTGGATTTCATACAGCAGATTGGTGAAGAAGAGTAGCGGCGAGAGGCCGCCATTGGATTTAGTACAGTGGAATGGACCTGCATACAGCTATGTAGCTGGAGAAGGGCCGATTAGATTGGATGTTTTCCAGTAGAACGCCCCATTTTGGCCTAGATAGAGCATTTCTGTTGGATGATTTCCAATGGACGAAGCGTAAACGTAATATTAGGTTGCCCGAACAGCCAATGGCCGGCGACGGACAGGCTCTCGCGCAAAAGCGGTAGGCCGAGGGTAATGTGAGGGGCCATTTTATTAATCGAATTAGACTTGCAAATACATATCAATGGAATAAAGAATTTCAGAAATCAAATGAGATATTAGATGTTCTGGTAAGAGAGTTTCATAATCAAGCTGATGAATCGTTGCAGGATATCGAGGACTTTCTATATCAACATATGGGGAAGAACAAATTTGAGCAAGGGGAGTATGAAGAAGCGCCGGCTCACTTTTATAAGGCGTTAGAAATCAGGCTTGTGAAAAATAATTCGGAGTTAATCGAGTCAACGCAGCTGGCAATTGATGCCACATTGAAAATGCATAACGAGTAGCCGCAGGGGGTTCAGATGAACAGCGTAATCTATATGGTTCGGCATGCCGAGTCTCCCTATATCGAATGGAAATCGTGAATAATCAATTGAAAGAAGTAAAGCGACTATGGAAAGAGTAGATCTCATTCAGTAAAACTCAATGGCTAATTTTGATCTTTTGTAGTTCTTTGTGAAAGGTTTTTTTCTGGTACTCCAAAATATAAACATCCAGCTCTTGGCTTAGCAATACAACTTCTGTGTCCGTGAAATTATTCTTCTCGCTAACTGCAAGGACAAGTCGCTGTCTAAGATTTAGTATCATCTTTGACAGCTCATTATCGTCTAATTTGTCGTACAGGTACACCTTTTGTCACCTCGCATTTTCAGCACATTGATGACGCATATCCATGATTGTTGTTATAGTTGTACCCATTGTAATATACGTTGTACAAAATCCAGTATTTAGATAATCATGTAACTTTCGACTTTATTCTACAAGGAGCATCAAAAAAAGAGTACCCAGTTAGGTACTCCCTGCTACCATCCATGATCCCCCAAGTTATCGCTTAACGTCACCATCATGTCTACAATAAAAACAGTTGACAAGAATAAAGCACTGTACAATAAATTGTTGATACGACGTTTCACGCCCATCCCTCCAGTTAGGTATCGTGGCTAACAGCTACGATTGTAATATTTTGATAATTTATTTAAAATATCGATGCTCATTACCTTGTTATCACGTATATGAAGGTTTATGATGCAATTCATACATTCTCTTTCACTTAAAGTATCGTTAACTATTGTATATTGATGAGCACTTTCTAAATAGCTTGTTATACCTTTTTCAAAATCGCCGCCAGCTACGTAAAAATCTCCTTTTAATTTTAAAAACTGTGCCAATCTCGATTGCTTGTACGGTGTAGAATACGGAACAGATACTACCTTTTCCTCCATTTCCAACAGTTTATGGATAGCAGACAAGTTCCCTTGATCGAGATACAGCGTTAAAAGTTGATTAATTACATGGAGTTGTGAGTTTTCTCCACAAGTATTTAGTGCTGATTGAAGTTGTGATATTGCGAGGAGAAACATCTCCTTTTTTCGCATGTAATGCAGCTTCCAATAACAGGACGTTTTCTTTTACATGCGGGTGGTTGAACTTACTATACTGAACCGAGTATTTTTCTGATAGGTCATAGTTACCTAGGTAGTAGTGAGAGTCTCGAAGTATTCCGGTAGAGTTAACCTTAAATAAGCTGTCTGTTGGGTCTTCTTCTAAGACCTTGTTACACAATTCAATACTGTCTTCGAACAGTCTGAGGTTAAAAGCATGAACGCCAAGCTTATAATACAATGATATACGTTCTTCTTGGGATAGAAAATTTACATAATGAATGATGTGCTTTCCACTATCATACGTAGCTTTAAGCTTAGTAAAATCGTCTCGTTCAATTAAGTAGGCTGCGTACAGTCCTTTTGCCAGAAAGAGCATCATGCCGTGGTTACGCGAGTAATGAATCAGCAGCATGTACAACGATAATCTGATTGGCTTGTCTTCGATTGCATCGGCCAGCGTATAAAGACGCTCAACAAGACTATAGCTGTCTTCGCTAGGGGATTCCAAAAACTTCAAGGCAACCTTGTTAATAAGTTCAATATTGCCTGACTGAATGACAGTTTGCAAAATGGTTTGCAGGGAATTGGCCCTTTTATCAATCTCTATGTAACGTTCGACGATGTCCTCGAAGGGTATTCCTAATGCAGACGCTAGTGGATGTACGGTCTCAAATTCGGGTCTCTTGACATCTCCGTTTTCAATCCTTGATATCGTACCTTTATGACTGCCTGTAATGTCTGATAACTGAGATAACGTCATGCCAGACTCGCGCCTATACTGGTGAATCAACTCCCCGATAGTCTGAATCTGAATCACATCATTCACACATACCCGCACCTTCCTTTTGAATCTTAAACAATTGACCACCTATATTTTACCATGTTGTTTATGGGTTGTAAACGCAACGTCTAGGCATGCAAGTAAATCAATACGTTGAGAATGTGCAAACAGGATATTCACAGGATAAATCTGTTCAACTCTAATTAAGGCAGTTCGATTGTTGGTGCGATTCGGGTTTAATACAGCTCAGTATCAACGATTCCCGTATCGCCCAAGCGATCTGTGATGTGGTCAAATGGTTGATGAGATAGTGGGCCTATTGTTTTGATTGTACAAAATCCTATGAAGAGGGGACTGGACCCTAACCAGAGCAGAACTGCGGACTCATTTAAGCAGCTGCCGTAACTCTAATGTCATTTGTTCGACTAACTCAGGTCTCCCATGAAACTGAGCCGGGGTATTCTGAAAAAGTTAGATCCGCCAATTCCCCTCGTCTATAACGGCAACTAGTGTTTGATGCGTGTTGACATTAGGATCGAGCTCTGATTGTCCACGCGGCACCATACCTGCTATAGCTCGTACGATGGCGATTTCAGAGCCTAGAACACGCACACTTTTCACTTTGCTTACAAATATAGCAGTTGGGTGGTTTTCAAATATGGGCTTGAGGTGCGTGAAGATCTCATCGCGTCCAATCTCCTGACTCCCATCAAAACCGATAATCTCGCCCTCCTCTGTGAACAGCTCAGCCATTGCGCGGGCACTGCGATTGTTCCAAGCGTCTATTAGTTGTTGATAGAGTGCGCGGACTTCGTTCGATACAGAAGATTCCATAATTTATGCCTCCTAACAGATTTCTTACTATTATAACCAGGCTTTCTGTTAAACAAAACCATAAGTTTCTCTGTGACCTTTCCCGGGGTTCCTCGATACAGAAGCATAATGGCATCTGCCATGAAAATGTTCATATGGGGGAGTTTCTTTGGAAGCTCTAACTCCTTCGATGATGCGTTATAGTGTTAGGTAAGCGCTATCAACAATGTCTTGACATGGTATAAATTTGATATTAGTATGAAAATGCGAGTGATTGGATGGACCAATTTTATCGTAAGTCACGCATGAAAGGTAATGAACAATGACGATTAAAAAAATTAAGTACCACCGTGTATATGAAGATGTCATTGAGCAAATTGAGAACTTAATTCTCAAGGGGAATCTTGCTCCTGGAGATGTATTGCCGACAGAGAGGGAGCTCGCCCAAGCATTCGGCATCAGCCGCGGGACATTGCGAGAGGCTTTCCGTATTTTGGAGCGGGAAGGACTAATCGAGACGCGTCCCGGAGGCGGTCGGTTCCTGAACAAGAACCTTAACGAGGCAGAAGATAAGAAGCGGATAATGGAGAATATTGAGCGGGCTACGATTATCGAGCTGTTGGAGGCGAGGGAAATCTTCGAGATCGGTATCGTCGAGCTGGCAGCCGAGCGGGCGACCGATCAAGATATACGAGAGATTGAAATCGCATTCGAAAAATGGGGCAAGATTGACCGCGACTCAGATGATCCCGTGAATCCGGATCAAGCTTTTCATCTCTCGATCGCCAAGGCAACGCATAATGTAGTGCTCGTGAACCTAATTGATCTTCATATCGATCTGTTGCAGAAAACACTTGTGAAGACTGTGGAGATACCTGGCCGGAAGAACGAAGTATATAAAGAACATTATAACATTATGCAAGCGATTAAGGAGAAGAACCCACTGAAAGCAAAAGAAGCTTTGCTGCATCATTTACATGAAGTGAAGCAGAACATTCTGTTGAACAGGGTGGAATCAAATGGATGAGAAGCATCCTTTTGATTATTAAATTGGGCCACCCAATTACCCACATATTAATGTTATTCAAATGTATTAACAATGAATGTAAGTGTAATCATGTAAGCGGTTGCGCAGTGAAGCAAGCAGAAACACAATTTACTCGCTAGTGATGGTGGAGGGCACATAATGATAAAAGAAGAATTCAAAATCTTGGCTCCATGCGGGATGCTAGGCTATGGTTTTCCGAAAGCTTCATTTATGAAAGGAATGGCGCACAGTCCTAATGCCATTGTGGTCGACGCCGGCTCTACCGATGCCGGGCCTCACAAATTAGGCGCAGGTACGGCAATTGTCAGCAAGCAAGCCTGTAAGAAGGAAAGGATTTGGAGATCATCATTACAGAGGGGATTAAAGCCGATATCCCAATTATTATCGGATCAGCCGGGGGCAGCGGCGCAAAAGTACATGTGGAATGGACCCAAGCGATCGTTATGGAAATTTTGCGCGAACGCAGCCTCCATGGCATAAAAATAGCGACGATTTGGGAGGATATCCCCCACGAGGTGGTGGGTGCAAAGCTTGATAGAGGCCAATGTGAACCTCTAGGCTTAACGGTCGCGCCTTTAACCAAAGACCGCTGGAGGCTACTACTCATATCGTCGTGCAAATGGGGCATGAACTGATCATTGCGGCATTGCAAGCGGATATAAGCTGCCTACACGATCGACATTCACAAGCAAGCGACGAATTTTGGCTGTGTCACCCCTTTCGCACATAATCACGGGGCTTGGAGTCTTGTGGATGGAAGCATGTATCTGATGACTGCTGAACCTAGTGAAGCGTATACAGGCAATTATTTTGCCAAAGATTATTCGGTTTCGGTTACGCTGAATCCGCAAAGCGGTCATTCACATATGGTGGCTGTTCGTGCGCAAGGCGCTATGCGCGGTTATCATGTGGGATTCGATGGCACAGATGAAGTTGCGTTATACATGAATGATTTCGGCTATAAGAAGTTGGCAAGCTGCAGTTATCCATGGCAGCTCAATCAAGACTATATTTTAAAATAACAGAGAACTAAAATTTGACGGTGCATTGAACAGAGGTGAACTATGAAAATTATTGTCATTGGCAGTGCAAATATGGATATGGTCATGCGGACGAGTCGGATTCCTGAAATAGGGGAGACGATGACGGGGGATGGATTCTTTGTTTCACCTGGCGGCAAGGGGGCCAACCAAGCGGTTGCTTGCGCAAAAATGGGGGCCGATACGTGGCTTATGGGGAAAGTCGGTCAAGATATGTTCGGACAATCGCTGATCGATAGCCTTGCCGGTTTTGGCGTTCGTACCGATTTCATTGCCCGCGAGCCGAACGTTACGACGGGTGTTGCCGCCATAACGGTATGCGATGGAAATAACAGCATTATTCTGCATGGCGGTGCCAATAGCGAAGTGACACCTGCTTATATCCACAGCTTCGCGCAGGAGCTGCTGTCCGCGTCAGCCGTTATGCTGCAGTTGGAAATTCCGATGGAAACGGTGTACGAAGCGGTTCGTCTGCTCAAAGGAAAAGTGCCTATCTTCCTCAACCCCGCGCCTGCCGTCCCGATCGACGACGAGATATTGCGGGGAGTCGATTATTTTACACCGAACGAAATCGAATGCCGTATGTACACGAACGTGGATGTCCAATGCAAGGACGATGCTTTTGCCGCGTTGAATCAGTTACGGGACAAAGGAATTCGGTATCCGCTCATTACCCTTGGCGAGAAGGGAATCGTGTATTATAACGGGACCGAGAACAGGTACAAAGAAGCTCGCAAGGTTCGGCCCGTTGATACCACTGCAGCCGGAGATACGTTCTCCGGTACGTTAGCGGCGATGATCACGGCGGGCAAAAGGTTGGACGAGGCTGTAGACATCGCGCAGCATGCCTCATCCATCACGGTAACTCGTCTGGGAGCGCAGGATGCCATCCCTACGCTTGCGGAGCTTATATGATGAAGGATTAGCAGTAGAGGAACTGGCAAGTAATCAATGCCAGTTCTTTTTTACATAATAAGCCGATGAGGGATTTTACAGTGACAAGCTGTGTTGGTCGGTTGTTTGAGGCCTTACATCCATATTCAACTGCCCAAACTTCTCCTCATCGTTATATATAAGAGTTTTAATTCCTTCCTCGCCATTTATCGTTCCTTTGTTCATTACGATCCCATCAGGAGAGAGTATATATGCGAATGGAAACGTGCTCGTTCCATATAAACGCATTTCGTGTAAATCAAGCTGGTGTATAGGCGTTTCTAGTTTGTACTTGTTTTGTTTTTTCACCACTTCCTCAATCGGAGCTATTATAATCGTAATAACCTGATAAGCGGAAAAAGATTTTGCAATCTGATTTATGTTTGGATACAGCTCTTCGCAGCCATCACAGCCATATACGCTTACTAACAATATCGTTCCCTCATGAGCGGGTTGCTTTAAATGAATGATTTCATTTGAGAGAGAAGGAAGTTCCAGACGAGGGAATACATCACCGATTTCTAAGCTGCTATGTTGAGGAGCATTAGCCATCGATTGATTTATGGATACAGCCTCATAGCTTTTTCGAAAAATATAAGTCACAAAATAAACAAGAGCGATAATAAGAACCCATTGACCGGCGATTGATAATTGCACAAACACGGACATGTCTTTTCCCATCCCATCTATACAATTTTTTTGTAATCGATAAATGACTTGCTTAACGCAGTAAATGCAAGAACGGCAATACTTATTAACATCGCAATCAGAATCTCGAATCCTTCTATGCTATTGATGGAGGTATCTCCCCAATAAAGTGCTATCGTGATCAAAAAGAGGAGCGCAATCCGGTAAACGGTTTTCTTTCCTAGTTGATCGGGCATCAGATCTCCAAAACAGTTGCAGGTGATGGCCATCTTAGTGCGGACGGTTCGCCATACCGCCCAGCAGTATCCTGCTATCAGGATCACATTCAATAACAATCCCCATCGATGCACGGCATCCCAAAACATTAGAATACCTGCTGCGAATTCAAGGCCAACAATAACTAAAACCCCAATTAAAGGATTTCTAACAAAAATGCCAAGCTGAAGCAACGTTCTTTTAAAAGATGGAATCGATAATAGTTTTAAACATGCGGCTGCAATCATGATCGTTGCCAAGAACACTCTCATAAAAATGAATAAAGTCATATAATACCTCCTTGATCTGGTGTACATATATGAACCTCTCTCATCCATATAACACATGAAAAGACGAAATACTCACATGATGGCTTCGCTCCACTCCTGTTCTAGCCGCTCCCTCATTTCCTTTCTAGCGCGATACAAGGTTTGTCTGACGACTCCTTCGGTGACATGAAGCTTTGCCGCTATCTCTTTGTATGTAAGCTGTTCGATGACTTGAAGATATAGAGCCTGTTTATATGTTGGCTTCAACGTGTTCAGCTTGCTCATAATGGTGTGGAATGCGCACCTTCTCATTACTTCCATATCCGTAATATTATGTTTATCAACGATTTGAGTTGTTAGATCATCGATATTTATACATTGATTTTGGCGGCGGTTTTTTCGTATGTAATTTAAGGTTACGTTTCGAGTTAATGTGAAAATCCATGACATAAGCTGCTTGTCGTTTACATATTTTGGCGGTTTACGAATGACGCGAATAAAAGCCTCTTGTATAATGTCTTCCGTTGAATAATGATTGCGAACAAAAGAAAATACCGTTTTGTAGTTTATATAGAAAAAATGGTCATATATATTTTTTTGCAGCTCATCATCCAGGCTATTAAAATCTTTGCTGAAACATACATATAACTCTTTAACAAGCATATTTGTCCTCAAAAACTTCACCCCACTTTACATTAAAAAGCTAGAAGAGTAAGGGTAGGCCTTCAATGTTTGCTGAAAGAATTGTAAAAGTTGATTTCAGTTTTATCGAAAATGCGGTAATAGTAGTAACCCCCTCCCTTTTTTTTGATGTGAATTATTGGGATTTTATATAAGTATAATCCATTTTGAATTAAAGTAAATACTTACATGACTAAATATAGAAAATTATCTTTTATTTTCTTTTCGTATAAAATATTGTGATTATTTTGATTGTTGTTGTGTTTAACATTATAGAGTGGTCATCAAGTGGGTCCCGCAAAACAACAAAAAAAGGAGGATAAAAATCTTATGATACCAGTTATTTCTGCAACACGAACGTCTTGCACGTATTATTTTAATTGTGTGGTTGATTCATCTGATACCGCTTACGTATATTGCGACTGGGAATCGTATACGTGCTGTGGTTGCGGTAATGATCCTAGGTCTTCCGGCGGTGTTTTAACTCAGGCGGGTAGTAACCGCTTCCGTAGAGGTCTCTCTAAAGAATGTTTTCATGGAAGCTGTTAGGGCTTACACACTAGCGTCTTACTATCTTTACTAATTAGTTAAAGGTTGTTTTGCGGGAAGACAACTGTGATCGCTGATAGACACCTGCTGTTTGTCAGCGATCTCTATTAAAACAGGCGACAGGTGCGCATATGAAAAAACTGAAACATTTTTCAGAGACGATAAAAAATATATTTGTATTTCTAAGTTATTTTTGGAAATTAGTTTGGTTCAGAATCGTCCTGATGCTGGGAAGCAAATTAGTGCACGCCCTTATACCTAGCGTACAACTGCTTATTACGAAAGAGCTGGTAGATTCCATCAATCATATTTTTCAAGCGAACGGGCAGTCGGATGCGCATATCGTTTATTATTATCTGGCAGCCCAGACCGGACTGCTTTTACTTGACAAAATGATTACTACGATTGAGCTAATCAACAATGCGAAAATGCAGCAGCAAATCAACTATGAAGTGGAAAAAAGAATAGTCGGCAAAACTTCCGTCATTTCACTTTCGTATTTTGAGAACAGCAAGTTTTACGACCATTTGATGCGGGCATCATCGGGTCAAAGCCAACGGGTAGTCGAGATGCTGAATGGCCCGTTAAGCATGCTCCAATATATAATTACATTTACGACGGTAGTGGGAATATTGACAACATTTCACTGGCTGGCGGGAATAACGGTACTTCTACTGGCTGCATTGCCGCTTGTTATAAATGCGTATATTGGCAAAATGAGATATAGCCTGCTTAAAGAAGCAACGCCGTTGTCCAGACGCGTGCAATATTATTTGAATTTGTTAAAAGGCCGCGACACTGCCAAAGAAATCCGGTTATTTCAGCTGCAAGATCATCTCATTCAACGTTGGAAACAGCTGTTTGAGTCTTATGCGAAGAAGATGTTGTCTTTTGAAATAAAAACAAATGCATATCGTTTCGGAATTGACGGTATAAGCGCTATTCTCATCAGCCTGAATTTAGCTTTTATTATTTGGATGGGGACCAAGCAAAAACTTAGCATTGGCGAATATATGGCGATTTCACAGGCTTTTATGATGATACAAGGCGTTGTCCTTAGCATCGCACTTTCCATCTCATCTCTATACGAAAATAGTTTACAGCTTCGAGACTTAATTGACTTTTTAGAATATCCTCTTGAAATAAAGCCCGAGGACGAGCTGCAAGGAACAGAGGTTGCGTTTCCTGCGATGAGTGATAAGGGGATAAATGTAGAGAATTTGCAATTTTCCTATGAGGAGAACGGGCCGATCATTCTTGATCAAATATCGTTTCAAATCGAACCGGGCCAGAAAGTCGCTATCGTCGGCAATAATGGAGCCGGAAAAAGCACGTTAGTTAAATGTTTGCTCGGATTGTACCGCTCTTACAAGGGGAGCATCACGTATGAGAATGTGGATTTGAAGCATATTCCGGCGAAAGAGCTGATGCGGCATGTTAGCGCTGTATTTCAGGATTTTGCCAAGTATGAGTTAACCGCGCGCGAGAATATCGGCTTTGGCAGAGTTGAGCATTTGGAAATGGAGGATAAGATGATTGCAGCCTCTATGAAAGGGGATTCTCACTCTTTTATTTCCAAGCTGCCTTGCGCTTATAATACGAACTTGGGACGAAGCTTCTACGGGGGGACCGAATTGTCCGGGGGGCAATGGCAAAAAATTGCGATCAGCCGCGCCTTTTTTCGCGATGCCGACATTATCATCTTGGATGAGCCGGCCGCTTCGTTAGACCCGATGGCAGAAGCGAATCTGTACAAAATGTTTGCGGAATTATCCATCGGCAAAACAACCATTATGATATCGCATCGATTAAATAGCTGTGTTAATGCGGATCTTATATTAGTGATGAAGAGCGGCCGTATTATTGAGCAAGGGACACATGCCGAGCTTATGCATTTAAACGGAGAGTATGCGGATATGTTCAATATTCAAGCGGAAGGATTTCAATTCGCAGCAGTGAATTAACTTTCATGCAATTTGGCAAAAGACTTCGTTCCTTAGGAGGCCACTGAAAAAGTCCCTTAGTCCTGAAAGAGACAATTCTTTATTTTTTTGAAGAGTCTGTCTCTTTTTTTCGGTATAATCAAAAGTATCTCATCAAAGGCTGGTGATCTCTGTGCTCCCGAAGCAACAAAGCTTTATTTTGAGCCCATATATGGAACTCTACAATCTGGTGGTTCCCAAAGATAATCTACTGCGCAGAATGGACGAGTTGGTGGACTTTGGCTTTGTCTACGAAGAGCTGCACGTCAACTATTGCCACGATAACGGACGCACCGCGGTGGATCCGGTTCGGATGTTTA
>NZ_JAMAWB010000026.1:0-92407 GCF_023713585.1 Paenibacillus sp. MER TA 81-3 | reverse complement strand
CTTTGGCCACTGGGAGCTCGACACGGTCGTCTCCAGTCGAGGGAAAAGTAAGGCCTGCGTAGCAACTTTCATTGAGCGTAAAACGCGGATGTACGTGGCACTAAAAATACCGGATCGCACGGCGTACTCTATGGAGGTGGCGTGGGGTGTTGTGGCAAGCCAGTATCCAAAGGCTGCCTTTCAAAGTGCTACACTAGATCGAGGCAAAGAATTCGCTTGCTACCATGCCTTGGAGCAGCACCTTGGATTTAAGGTGTACTTCGCTGATCCCTGCTCGTCATGGCAACGTGGCGCCAATGAAAATGGTAATGACCTCTTACGAGAGTTTTTCCCAAAGGGCCCTGATTTTGCTACGGTCACGGATGATGAACTGGCTCACGCCATTCGTCTGATTAACCATCGACCTAGGAAGTGTCTTAGCTGGAGATCGGCTCACGAAGCCTTCATGGAAGAAGTGTCGCACTTGGCTTGACAATCCGTCATTTACACAAATACCCATCTACTATGTGGGTGGTGTCAGCTTTGATGGTACAGGAACTTAGAAAAAAGCCAGAAAGAAAACGATTTGGACACAACTACCACGATTGCCCTATGCCTGAGGCATATCGTAAATGACTTACTTCTCTGCAGCTTGAACTTGCATAAGTTCGTTTATTTTGCGAGTTGTATTTACATTCCTGACTGTCATTTGTTGATATATCGTTGACCCAGCAAGTTTCATCATACCGCTCTTGGTAACATTTTTTCTGTCAACCGACCATAGAATCGCTCCAGTAACATATTTCACCGTATCGATTTCTGGTTTGATGACCAGCTTATCAAGCACTGACTCATCATTGACATCATCCCATAAAAACAGCACATCACTTTTCATCTATTGGTCGTTTGTCCATGAGTCCGGAAGCACTACAGAGTTCATACCCACTCGTTCAAAAGCTTTTTTAAGCAACTTCATGTCAATTTTATTTTTTCCACCAACATTGATTCCCCGAAGCAGTGCGATATAGACCATGATTATCCCCCTATCAATAACATTAAAAAAAATCGTTTCTACATAAATGCACAAAACCATTATAAATACAACGTTCTCTTTTATATCTCACTATTTAGGCTCCACATTAGACACAGGGGTTAATGGAAAGAAAAAACGGAGGAAGCCGCTATTGCGTTTTCTCCGTTTTTTCATTTTGACTGCCTCGTTTATAGCGCCATCGATGATCGGCAGATATTGACCGGGCAATGGATCAATTCAGGGTTCCGCTGACGGGGAGGGCTTTCCTGTTCTCCCAGCCGGTGATGAGAAGTGCCGTTCCACCGAGAGCCTGCTTATCGTCACCAACTCGTAGAAAACTGGCCGGCCGGGCAAAAATCTGCTATTGACTTTTCATTTTTCAAACGGTATGATTTGTTATACAAAGTATACTAGACATACTAAAATAACTAAACTTACTTCCGGAGGAATACAACCATGAGAGAACCTAAAGGCGGCAAATATGCTTGGACGGCAAAAGTTGGAGAAAAAGGGCAAATCGTTATCCCAAAAGAAGCACGGGAAATGTTTGGTATAGACCCCGGTGACACCCTGCTTCTTCTTGGTGATGAAGCACAAGGCATAGCAATTGTAAAGGGTGATATGTTTACGGAGTTAGCCAACAAAGTTTTTGGCACTCAAGGTAGGGAGGAAAAAGGATGAGCGGAATAGCGATAACCAATCTTACGAAAAAATTTAATGAAAGGACAGCAGTGGATTCACTTAATCTGTCTATTGAACAAGGTGAGTTTTTTGCGCTACTTGGGACTAACGGTGCCGGTAAAACAACAGCGATTAAAATGTTATCCTGTCTGCTTGTGCCGACAAGCGGAGATGCTTTGATGATGGGTAACAGCGTTATTAAAAATTCAAATGCAGTAAAACAAATAATTAATGTTTCCCCGCAGGAAACGGCGATAGCTTCAAAATTAACCGTAAAAGAAAATCTGGAATTGATTGCAAGAATTTATGGGAAAAGTGTGCAGGAAGCAACAAAAAAAGCAGATGAAATGCTTGCAACTTTTCGATTAACAGATCGAGCAAAAGAAAGGGCAAAGTCATTATCAGGCGGTACGCAGCGCAAGCTAAGTATCGCTATGGCGCTCATAACAAATCCGCAGATTCTGTTTCTTGACGAGCCTACACTTGGACTTGATGTTCATGCAAGGAGAGATTTGTGGAAAACAATCAGTGAATTGAAAGGCAAAATCACCATTATTTTGACCACCCACTATCTTGAAGAAGCTGAGGCTTTGGCGGACAGAATCGGGATAATGACTCGCGGAAAAATGCGAATTATTGGTACTGCTGAAGAAATTATAAGCGCAACCGGAACGGCAACCTTTGAAGATGCCTTTCTTTCGTTTGCAGATAAGGAGGCAGAGAAATGAGTTTTGTAGCTTTTGCAACACGTAATCGCAAGGAAATTTTAAGAGACCCTCTAAGTATGATTTTCGGTATCGGATTTCCTGTCGTTCTGATACTATTGCTTTCATTCATGAAGCAGAGTATTCCGGGAATGTCTGACGTATTTGCAATTGAAAATTTTGCACCGGGTATGGCGGTTTTTGGATTATCTTTTATTGCTTTGTTCTCGGGGATGCTTATGGCAGGTGACAGAAGCAGTTCCTATTTAATGCGATTGTTTGCATCCCCGTTAACTGGATTTGACTATATTATGGGGTATTCATTTCCGCTTTTGCCGTTTGCAATGTTCCAATGTGCCGTTTGCTTTCTTACTGCCATTATCGTTGGCCTGTCTGTCAGTGTAAATATTCTGATTGCTATCATTGCACTCATTCCCGTTTCTTTACTTTTTATAAGTATCGGCTTGCTGATGGGAAGTGTTCTTTCGAGTAATCAGATGAACGGCGCTGGTGCGATTCTCACCAATGGGGCTTTATGGCTTAGTGGCGCACTGTTCCCTCTGGACACGGTAGGTGGTGCGTTTAAGACGGTATGCTATGCACTTCCGTTTGCTCACTCCGTAGACTTGGTAAAGTCTGCACTCTTTGGAAATTATTCATCTATTCTTTCACACGTTTGGTGGGTGCTGGGATACGCCGCCATTATTTTTATCATTGCGGTTATCCTTTTCAAGAAAAAAATGAAAGGCTGATTTCTTCGTAGCGCAATACAGTACCGTCCTGCCGTTCCTGATCGGCGGAGCAGTATACCTGCTTGCGGCGGCGGGTCTTACCATCTACCTGATGTATCAGTACAGGCGTTAAAAAGTAGGAAAGCCGGAGGCGCGGGCAATGTCTCCGGCTTTCCCGTTGAACGGGCGCATATTCCTGCCCATTCACGCCATGCAACAGGATTTCACGGTCTGTTGCCGACATCTTGGACAAGCTGGAAACCAATGATCGGATTCATTAGGCGTTGGCCGGTCTTTCCACAATACAGTTCTTCTCCGTGTGAGGTATTTATGGCACCCCAACGTTTCATATATTAGTTAGGTTTACGTTTAGACGCAAAGAAACCCGTATGGCAGAGGCACTTTTTTCAGAGTGTCCATCCTACGGGTTACAGTTCAAAGATTGATCAGAATGGTTTCTTTTCTTGTGATTTAATATATATTTTCATAAAAAAGTGTAATCATTTTTAATGGTCATTCTTAAACTAAAGCGCGATCTTTAACTTGTTTAAAAAACAACTACATTGTTGCTTGTAAGCTGGCATACATCAAAATTAGCTTTTCATTTTCTTCTTGAAACCAGTAACCGCAATGACAAATATGACAACTGTATAGCCAATCACACATAATAGTGGTAACACAAGATCACCGTATTCTCCGGCAAGAGCAGCTCGTGTTGCATCAACCGCATGAGCAAATGGGAGCGCATACGCAATTGTTTTAAACACTCCGCCAATCATGTCTAGTGCAAACCATGTGCCACTTAACCATATTGTAATATTGACGAAGATGGCAAAAATCCCACCAACTTGCTTGTCTGTGAAGTAAGTGCCAAGCAGCAGACCTAATCCAATATAAAGCATTGCAATGATAATCAGTACAACGATTGTAAGAAGTACATTCGCATTAAAAGATAAGCCAAAGAAAAATGCTGTAATAAAGCAAACGATAATTTGTAGGGTGGCAACCGGTAATAGCGGAAATGCATAGCCAACAATATAATCAGATGCCGACATTGGAGAAGCAAAGATTCGCATTAAGAACGAACTGCTTCGATCTCGACCAATCAGCATACCTGAAAATAACGTAATAAAAGAAAAACTAAAAACGATAATACCCGGCGTTAATTTTTCAATATTATAAAGGTCAAACGGCATATTTTTCTGCATGATTGAAAAGAGCCACATCATAACAACAGGCAGTCCAACGAATAGGAGATTCAACGGATCTCGAAAAATCTCTTTACGATTACGTGAAGCAAATGCGAAATATCTCATACACCGCTCTCCTCCTCAGTCAGTGTAAGGAATACATCTTCAAGATTAGATTGTCCTGTTGTTTCCTTCAACTCATCCACCGTGCCAAGCGCATGTAATTCCCCACCGTGCATAATACCGATTCGGTCAGCCAGTGCTTCTGCTTCTTCCAAATAGTGCGTTGTTAAAATAATCGTAATCTTTCCTTTAAGTCCGCTTAACACTTTCCATAGTTCACGTCTTGAACGAACATCAAGTCCAAGTGTTGGCTCATCTAAAAAGAGTATTTCAGGATTGGAAATGAGTGCCATGGCAATACTTAGACGTCGTTGCATACCGCCTGACAATGTTTTCGCTTTGTTCTTTGCTCGTTCTGTTAGACCAAACTCTTTCATCATCTCAACAGCCTTCATTTGTGATTGTTGCTTATTGCTGCCATAGATTCTTGCAAGAAACTCAAGGTTTTCCTTTACAGAAAGACTCGGTGCAACGGCCGTTTCCTGCGGTGACACATTGATTTTTTGCTTCACAGCCTTTGAATTTGTCACAATACTATCACCAAGTAGTAGTGCATCTCCACTTGTCGGTGTTAGTAAACAAGAAAGCATCTTAATAGTTGTCGTTTTGCCTGCACCATTTTGTCCAAGCAGTGCAAAAAATTCACCTGTATGAATCGAGAGAGTGAAATGATCGACCGCCTTTCTTGATTGATACTGCTTCGTCAGTTCCTTTATTTCAATTGACATCGATTTATCGCCTGCCTTTTCATCATTTTTCAGCCTTTATAGCAGCATTAATTTCTTGGATATCCTTTTTGGAAATCGTGTATTGGATGAACCATGTAATCAAATACGTCCCTAAAAAATTGACACCAAGAATGATGATGCTCTTGTACGTTTTTGGCATCCAGCAAATAATAACAATCGGCACCCACACAATCGCTGTTATGCAAAAGTGTACGACGTATTGCTTCAGTAAGCTCCATTTTGGAATGTCAAAAACAACAGAACTCGTAGCAAAAGCCACACCAATAATACCTGTCAATATCATTTGTGCTATTACAGCTGTAGTCTCATTTTCAAATAACGATCGAAAGTCTGAGATTACTGGCATAAACTTCCCTTCTCCCAAAGAGAGGGAGATGATAATTTGCACCACTTGTCCGACTAACACACCATATGCAAATCCTCCAGCAGCTCGACTCAATAGTTTTTTCAACATGTTGATCACCTCATCCTAATAACAATTTTTTAATTTTTGAGACGTATCGGCGAGATGCATATGTTTTAATGTCACCCCTTAACAGGATCCCAATTGTCCCGGTAATACTTATGTCCATATTGATAATCATTTTAATATTAATGATTTCCGAATTTGAAATACGGACAAATAATTGACTGTTCAGTTTTTCTTCAAGCTCATATAATCTTGATCGAACCGTATACGTACCATGAGGAGTCTGAACAAAAACCTTTTTCCTCTCCGTATAAATTCTGACGATTTTTCTGCATTCCACGATGATAACGCCTCTTTCCGAAAACACCGCTAATGAATCGGTAGAGGATTCTGAAAGCAGCTTCATGATATCAGTTATTTCATCCGTTATTTTGTCGGTTAGGATGATAATTTTCGGCTCTTTGCAAGATGGTTCAATCGATACTTCAAATTTCACTGCGCTTCATTCCTTTCATCCGTATTCACTATAAAAACCATGAGACTTATTGTAAATGGATTTTCGATAATCGGTCATTTTCGAACGATAACTGGTAAGGAGGAGCTCGGTGTGCTGATTCAATATATGTGTTTCTAAGTGAAAATCAATTTTATAGCTGTTTGGTTTACATTCGGACAGATGTGTTACTTCGCTTAGGAAATTAAAAAAATATCCAAAACATGAAAGACTGGCCTATTTGTATCGTGTTAAGGGGAATTTGTTTCTTCTAAAGAAGCGTGCAGAGGAATCCTTTGATTGTTTCATCATAAGCACTGTGAAGTATATGGAGAAAGGATTGGTTGAAATGAAAAAGCTATCTTCGAAAGCACCGATTCTTTTATTTGTGGTTTTTCTGCTCCTCTTAAGAACCACATTGACAACAAATATGGTTTCCGCGGACCCTCCTTGGATAATACCGACAGTATACAGCAACAGTTCTTTAGTAAATGTGCCATAGGTATCATTTAAAAGACGCCTTGACAGGTGTCATTTTTGTGTTGTGAATTTATAGTCGGGTTACATAAAAATCCATAAAAATGATTTCTGACCAACTCATTTTACAATTGGACCTATATCTATTAGAATTTCAGGTGAATAAGAATAGAAAAATGTAAAGTAAATCGAAGCAAGTGGTGCCAAACAATACAAATGGGCGCATTAAGGTTGACTTTGTCGATGAATATGCGGCGTTATTGTTCTACTAAGCACGCAATTATGACACTTATACAACTAAACATAGAAAAGCATGGAATGAAAATGAGGTATCATGGAAAGCTTTTGTCACCGCAACATATAGCACAAAAGATGATAAGGAGAGAGGAATGACCAAAGGAATGAATGCAATACATGCGGGCTGGCTGTTTCTTGTTTCCTATATAACAGGAAATGTGCTGTCTACCTTTATATTTCCAGATAAACAGCAGCTATATGCTAATTTAGGCTTTTTTCTGCTCTATGTAGCGTTCGCACAAATCGGTTTGAATGTGATTCCTTCTATTGTATTGAAGAGCAGCAAGAAGCTATCATGGGTGTCCGTATTCAAATTCCGTAAGGTGACTTGGTGCACGATGCTGCTAAGTATACTGATTTATGCGGTCAGTCAAATTGTCATGTTGTTTATTCATCAAGCGACAGAAATAATATCAGCAGCGCTTGGGAGAACGTATCAGGTATCCATTTATCCGATTGCAACCGACATCACGTCTCTGTTTCTGCTCATTGTAGCGATTGGCGTAATTCCTCCGATATGTGAGGAACTGTTGTTCAGAGGTGTGCTGTTGACCGGATACGAACAAAAGGGAAGATGGTTCGCCGCGGCGATGAGTTCCGTCTTGTTCGCACTCTTTCACGATAATCCATATCGGCTGCTGGAACTGTTCTTCGCCGCCTGGGTATCGGCCCTGATCGTGCTCTACGCTCGGTCAATCTGGCCGGGGATCGTTATTCATATGGCGACGAACATATTGTATGTAATCGGATCGTATATGCAAGGCGGGGACTTGGTGAAGAGTATATCTTCACCATCTGGTTCTCCTGACTATATTTTGTTAGGGTTCTCAGGAGCAGCGTCCATCCCCGCGCTATATCTATGCTTGCTCCTGCTGCGGAAGATTGATAAGATTGAACGGCCTCGAAACCACTCCAAGGATATATATTCCACTTCTTCGGACATAAAGTATTGGCAGGTGCCGATTCTCATTTCTGTTTGCTGGTTTATATTTGAAATGATTATGATATACAAAACTTAAGAAGCATTATCATGTAAACGCAAGGTCGAAGTTATCTACAATCAGGATGATCTGGTTGATCGGGCGTGGTTTATTATGCTTAAAATCATCAAATCATGAGAAATAATAACCCGGCTTGGGAAAAAGCGAAGACCAAAGACATGAGCGCCACGGTACGTACGCATGCGCAGAGAGGGGGCCCCAGACTGCAAGGCTCCTCGTGCGGGTGGTTGCTTCTTCCTTTGCAGCTGCGGTTCTCGTTGCCCGGGCGGGGCGCTGTTGACTGCCGGGTTACGTCGTTATGCCGTGTATAAGGATCGCTTGCTTCGTGCAGGCGGTCAAATTAGGGTGGTACCACGACGCATTCGTCCCTTGGGGCGGGTGCGTTTTTTTGTATTGGCGGAGAGGTTGGAAGCATTGGTAAAAGTCTTGAAGGTCGGATGAACTGCGGTTTCCTAACGAAAAGAGGAGGAATGGGCAAAATGCGTCAATCACAACTTCTATCCCCAACTTTGCGGCAAGCGCCATCGGGTGCCAAGGCGGCGAGTCATCAGCTGCTGATGCGGGCGGGGTACATCCGGCCGCTTGCAGTTCCACCGCGGCATCGAGGTCGGCCACGTATTCAAGCTCGATACAAAATATAGCGCGGCGCTTGGCTCCACCGTCCTCGATCCGAACGGCCGCGAGCAGCCGCTGCTGATGGGGTGCTATGGCATCGGGGTATCGCGCCTAATGGCTGCGATTGTCGAGCAGCATCATGACGAGCGTGGCTTGATCTGGCCACAGGCGATTGCACCGTTCCACGTGCATGTTATCCCGGTGGCTGTTAAAGATGAGAAGCAGATGCAAGCGGCGGAGCGGCTGTACGCGGAACTGCAGGAGGCTGGCGTAACCGTACTGCTGGATGACCGCGATGAGCGCGTAGGCGTCAAGCTGGCGGATGCGGATTTGTTCGGCATTCCGCTGCGGATTGTGTGCGGCAAGTCGGTGGCGGATGGCATGGTGGAGTGGAAAGAGCGTGCGTCTTCAGAGGTGAAGCTTGTGGAAATTGGGGAGTGTTTGGAGAAGGTTAGGCAGTGGTCGCAGCTATTATTGTGCAGCCCGTTTTGGTAATCTAAAGAATAACAGAAATATGATATCATTCTCCGAAAGAACCGGAGGCTCTTTAACCCCTGAACGAGGGAAGAAGGGCCTCTTTTCGTTACTGTTATTATGAACAGATGCTATAATCAATGAAAGGTGGGTATTTTGTCCAACGGTTACTACTCTGTCTAAGCATGACTCACATTTTATCGCGGTGAAATTTGTTTATCATGAACCTTTTGTTGCTAAAATGAAGACAATAAACAAAGGCCGTTAAAAAGAAATAGAAGGAGGAAGAACAAATGAAATGGCAAAAAGTAAGAGAACTGTTCCCTGACCAATTTGTTCTGGTTTCCATCCTTGATTATCATGAAGAAGGAAATAGAAAAATAGTAGATGAGTATTAAGAATAGTTGATGTGATTATTGATACCGGATCCTCACATACTGTAATTAGTCCTGATGTTTTGGAGAAAATCGGAGTGACTTACGAAATAGGGGATTCTATATATGAAGCATACAGGATTGGTGAAAGCGATCCTTTCTACACGAAAAGGATGGATAGAATAGAATTAGATGTTGGGATGTTGCCGACATCCTAGTGATAAAGCACAGAAGAATATTCAGACAAATCACGACCCGGCCTAAGATAAGAGCTATCTAAGGCCGGGTCGCGTCGTAGATGCTGAAACGTTATATGTTATATGAAATCACAGCAGTAGTATAATATGAAGGTATTCACGGAGGTTAATATGAAATGTATACAGACTGGAATTTCATGAAGAAGAATTAATAGAAGTAAAGAGATTATGGAAATAATTTTGGATGCTATTCGAAGATGGATGTGACTTCATATAACACCGCATTCACGCGGCGAGCCGGCACAAGCCGTCCCTTGGTCCGCCCGAGAAATTTCGGGGGAGTGATGTCAGGCGGACACACCTGCACTGGCTAAGTGGCGAAGGCACCCGGTTCAGGCGGATCTTAAGCCAGTGAGGCGTCGTGAATGCACGAACGTTATACGACAGACCGAAGCAAACATATATCTAAAAGATTAATCCAACAGTTGAATAAAGAAGGTGATTCAAAATATGAAAAGAACGAATGAAGTATATAAAAACGATGAATTGTCAATTGAATACTCAATTATTAATAAAGGAGGAATTCCCATTCTCGTAATGCACGGTGGACATTCAAATTGTAATGAAGAATTTGGATATACAGAGTTAGAACAACAAGGATATTCGATACTTACACCTTCTAGACCAGGGTACGGGAAAACATCTCCTAATAATGGCTTAAACCTATCAACGGCTTGCAATTCATACATTGAGCTCTTAAATCATCTTAAGCTAGACAAGGTTCATGTAATTGCAATTTCTGCAGGTGGACCTAGCGCGATTTATTTCACTTCTAAATACCGAGAGCGTGTAAAAAGCCTTACGTTACTATCTGCTGTATCTAAAGAATGGCTTACACCTAAAGATAAAGAATATAAAGCAGCCAAAATTCTTTTCCACCCTTCACTGGAGAAATATACATGGAAGTTACTCAGATCTATGAGTAACATATTTCCAAAATTTATCTTTAAGCAGATGGCTCCTTCTTTTAGTAAATTGTCATATGCTAAATTAAAAAGCCATATTAGTGATGAAGATATCAATAAGTTTAAGAAAATGATAGAACGCCAACGCTCTGGGCAGGGATTTTTTATAGATTTATCACAGACAGGTAATATCACTCTCTCAGATTTGCAATCAATTAAGTGCCCGACTCTTATTCTGCATAGCCGAAATGATGGGGCTGTTTCAATCGAGCATGCGTATAATGCACATAATAATATTTCGAATTCCAAACTTTGTATCCTTAATACATGGGGACACCTAATATGGCTTGGACAAGGAGTAGAGGAAATGAATATAGAGCTATTCGATTTTCTACATGCTAATAATTAATCTGGGAGTTATTCAAGAGGTCCGTCGGATAACATAATATTCGCTTTGCGGACAGTTTGGGATCTCGGGCTTTGCCTCGAGTTCGTGACAACCTTAAGGTGGTGGGGTGTCGGGAATGCCCGACCGTTATATAAAATTGCGCAGTTGACCGCTCCGTCCGTGTGGCGGATTATTAAATGCATGAATCATTTTTTATGGGGGATTAATAATGAATAAAATGATTGAGTATGGTTTTTTATGCACAAGTAAGGATGAAAAGGCACTAATGAATGCTCTTTACAAATTTTTAGAACCACTTAATAGAACGTTCTCAAAAACTAACAATAAAGGTATGTTGAATGCGAGATTGCCATATGTTTATAAATATTTTTATTGGAATTTGAATAAAGAAAAGCAAGTATATGTAGAAATGTACCCAAATAAAGATTTAGAAGGAAAATGTAAGTTTTCAAATGAAGACGTTGGGTGGGTATTGTTTGCTAATCTAAAAGATCAAGCACCACCATATCATGTTCCTATCGAGGAACAAGAAAAATATCTTAATGATTTACTAAGTTCATCGAATTTTGATTATGTAAAACTGTTTGAGTACAGCGATGGTGAAGAAAGACTATAGTTGCATGTGCTGTAGTGATAAGAGAGCAAATGGAAATCATTCGAGATGGCACAGGCATCGTCTAACAACATATTCACGCGGAGGGTCCTAGCGGCCCTTGGTCTGCAAGAGTATTTTCGGTGAAGTGGATTCAGCAGACAACCCTGCACTGGCTAAGTCCGTCGGACCTAGTCGCATTCGCTCCCTTAAGGTTTTCGGGTTCGTGAATACAAGAACGTTATAGGAAATCCCCGCGAAAGGTAGAGAAAATAATGAAGGATCTTATCCATAATATCATTTGGAAGGAAAGATGTAAGGATTTCCAATCATTGTTAGCACAAGATGTTCCAAAAAATATTATTCCAATGGATTCTGGACTTGAAGCAGATGTATTTAGGATCAGCACGACGGAATCTAATTTTGTATTAAAAGTATGGAATCGGGATTCAAAGCCAGATATATCAATTCAATATAATCTGTTAAAGGGTTTGTATAATCGAGGAATTGCAGTTTCAAAGCCGTGTGGTTGGGGAGTGGATGAAAACAATAATCAAGTTTTATTAACCAGTTTCGATGGTACACCTATTAATAAAGTGAATAAATTGAAACTTACTGAAATTGCAAATATATTAACTGAGATACATAAATTTCCGACAGATATATTGGGTAGTAGAACAATGCCTAGATACGATTTTGTAGACTATTTCTTCCCAGGACTTGACGATCAGTTAGATATAAAAGAACTATTAATCCAACTCGTTGGAAGTACAAAGATGGAACAAAATTGTCTCATTCATGGTGATTATAATTTGGGAAATATCCTTGAATCAGATGGAAAGTATACAATTATCGATTGGACGAACGTCCAACTTGGCGATCCAAGATATGATATTTCATGGTCAATTATTTTAATTTGGATTTATGTAAGTGAAAGGTATTGTTCAACTTACCGTTCTGTATTTTTAGCGATGAACAATTACACTGGGGATGAACTAGAAAAATTTGAGGCTATTGCTTGCCTCCGATGGATTCTGCTAAACAGAATTGCACATCTTCCAAAACGGAATAATACAATTTCAACGGTTAGAACCATCTTAATGAAGAATAAATACTTGAATGAAGAATTACTTTGAAGGTTACTCGAAGAAGGCGGACGCATCCGAACCACCCAACCGCATCGCGGCCAGTCACTTCGTTCCTTTAGGGTGGTGGGACGTCATGAACACGGAAACGTTATAAGAAATAGGCGCAAGTGTATATTGAAAGGCGTGAGAAGAATCGATTTCAATGACAATGAAATAATGAAAATTCAAGCATCTACTTTATATGTGCTAAATAAAGAGAACAGAATTATAAGAATTAATGAGAGATCTCAAACTAGTCCTCCGGCAATTTTTATTGGAAAAACAAAAAATTCTATTTTTACTTACTTTAGAAACGATATATCACAATTAACTATAGATGAGATCAATACGTACATCTTTGATTCAATAAATATCATAGATCTTTGCGGGATCATTGGGAAATACAAGAAAGTAAAAGACATTTGGATAGGTCCTGCATATAGATTCAATCTAAATGAAATCAGGAATACAGAAGAAGCGATTACAGTTATCGATGGGTCTAACAAACAGTTGTTGAACAAACACTTTGGTGGCTTAATCAATGAACTGGATGATCGATCTCCTATTGTGGGGTATATCGTAAATAACGAAGCAGTTTCAGTTTGTTGCAGTGCGCGCAAGACAAGTAAAGCAGCAGAGGCAAGCTTAATGACGGTTGATCAATTCAGGGGGAAAGGACTTGCTCAGAAAGTTGTATATGGGTGGAGCAAAGAAATATTTGGGCAAGGATTAATTCCTCTTTACAGTACTTCATGGGATAACTTGAGTTCACAGAAAGTAGCACAAAAATTAGGATTAGTTCAATATGGAGTGGATTTTAATATTAGTACGGAATAAAGAAAATTGTTAGTTTTTCCAAGAAGGCGCCAACATCTTATAACACCGTATTCACGCTAAGGGGCTTACGCCCCTTGGTCCGCCAGAGGTGTTTCGGGAGTGGGCTCAGGCGGACAACCCTGCGAACCTAACCGCGTCGCGGCCGCCCCGTTGGGGCTTAAGGTTCTCGGGCTGTAAGCTTTTTACTGGAATACCAGATTACTTTGATGAGGAAGTTATGGAAGACTATGGAGAGTTGTGGGTTGAAACCCCGATGTATCAAATAAGAAACTTTAAAGATTTCTTGCCATTATTTCAAGACAAACCAATGAAACGTAATATGGGGGAAAGGTTTCATGATAATAATGCAGGGTACATTTTGCTTGGTTTAATTGTCGAGCAAGCAAGTCAACTTAACTTCGTTAAATACGTTGAGGAACATATTTTTAGAAAAGAAGGAATGGAGGAATCAGGATATTTTGAATTTGATGCCTTGCCGTCAAGGACTGCGCTAGGGTATATTGACTATCCTAATGGCACTTGGAAGACAAATATCTATTCATTACCTGCAAAAGGCGGTTCAGATGGAGGAGCATTTGTTACAGTAAACGATATGATTAAGCTATGGGATGCACTTATGAATCATCTACTATTAAGCGAAACTTACACTCAACAATTGCTCACTCGGCACATTCGAACCAATGTACGAAGAACGATAAACGTAATAGACCGGAAAGGATTGAAAAAAATGATTACAATTTCATGTACGAAGAAGCTGTTTGAACTCAGCTCTTTTGTTGAAGAACAAGACACTGAAACAGATGATGAATTTTTCAAATGGCATGCCAATGTATTCCGCAATGGCTAAAAAGAATAATCTTATCATAATGAATAATAAAACAAGATATTGCTTTGTGTTGTTTGGGATAAAGAAGGAACACTTTAAAAATTTCAAACAGTTATTTGTTAAATCTCTAATAGATAATTTACAAGCTGAGGGAATTCCAGACTCAAAAATAAACGAATACGTTGATAAAGCAAATAAAATGAAATTTACAAAGACATATGATCGAAGTGTACTTGGATCTATGACTGATATGGTTAAGATGACTGAATTTTTAATTGAAAATTATTTACCTATGCGGGAAATGAATATTTTAGACCTTAACAAAAAGAATAATCATTCTCCTATAGTAAAACTTAAAAACTTCCCAGATCGGTTGATGAAAGAGGCTTTTGGAATCTAAGCCTACAGTCTACTTCGTCTAGCACCATATTCACGGCCCTCGATCCGGCAGAGGTATGATGTGATTCGGGTATGTAATTGGGAATACCTATAAAACACATTCTGATAGCTATTCAATGGAGTGCATAATGAAAATAAACCACATCAAAACCCGATTAAGGGGGCATGGTATTTGATGGGAACTGCAGAAAATTGAAATATTACAACGCTTCTCCTTTGTTTTATTTTTCTGAATCAACTAAATTTGAATGGGGGGGGATATCATGATAATTAACAAACAAGAGTTTTATGTTAATGGGATAAATTATACTGTTAGATCTGCAATCGAGAGAGATGCAAAGGATTTGTCTGAATTAAGATTACAGATTGATGGAGAGACAGAAAATTTAGACAGAGAAAAAGGGGAGTCGTTCATAGATGTACCGGGTTTTGAACAAATTATTAAAACAGATACTGAAAATAGAAGGAACTTATTTTTAGTTGCGGTAGTTCATGATCGGATAGTCGGGTTTTCAAGATGCGAAGGAAATCATTTAAATAGATTCTCTCATAAAATAGATTTCGGAGTATGCGTAATAAAAGATTTTTGGGGATACGGTATAGGGGGAAATCTTTTAAAAGAATCTATTTCTTGGGCTGACTCCAATGGTATTAAAAAAATCACTTTGAATGTTTTAGAAACAAATGATAAAGCCATTAAACTTTATAAAAAGCTTGGCTTTAAAATAGAAGGTATATTAAAAAAAGACAAAATCCTTTCTGACGGTAAATACTATAACACCATTATTATGGGAAGGTTTAATGAATGATGCCTTTAAAACTGTCGGGTCTAGGTTTAACATAGCCTAATATTAAGAATTACATCGAAGAAATAAGACGCTCAAGTACATATTTTGAAGGTGAATTCATAGAGGACGATAACAGCGTCTAACACCGCATTCACGCAGCGGGAGGAGACGCTCCCTTGGTCTGCCCGAGGTATTTCGGGGAAGCACCACATAGCCTTCGTCATATTTACGCCTTTGACCTTTCCAGACGTACACAAGGTAACTCATTTGCCCTCCAAGAAGAGCTAGGTTATAGAAATGAACGTTACATTGCAACGGTTATAGTGTTCGTTCGGGATGTTGAGTTTATAAGAGGAATTCTATTAGACTCGATACACGTCGAATTTCGGGGGATGAAACCTTCTTCGTGAATGTAATGTATTATATGATAGGATGTAATCTTTTCGAGGGGGAGCGCAGCATGGGAATCTTGTCGAGATTCAGGGATATTATGGCAAGCAATGTTAACGCCTTATTGGATAAGGCGGAAGATCCGGAGAAGACGATTGATGATTATATGCGGAGCTTGAACAGCGACCTAGGCAAGGTTAAAGCGGAGACGGCTTCGGTGCTGGCGGATGAGAGAAGGGCCAAAAGTGCATTGGATGAATGCAATGCCGAGATTAAAAAGCTGCAGCGTTATGCCGAGAAATCAGTGGAAGACGGTAAGGAAGAGGACGCTCTCAAGTTCCTGGAGCGAAAGGCAGCGTTGGCAGAGAAACAAAACCGATTGCAAACGTCTTATGACCTGGCTTCTGACAATGCCGTAAAGATGAAGCAAATGCAGGATAAGCTTGTGTGGGATATGGGCCGGTTGGAAGCGCGGCGGACCGAACTGAAAGAGAAGCTGGCGGCGGCCAAAGCACAGCAAAGATTGAATTCAGGCAACGACGTGGATTCGTCATTCGATGCCCTGGAAGAGAAGGCGAATCACGCCTTGGATGAAGCGATGGCCTTGGCCGAGCTTAGAGGCGGTGCGAAGGAAGACGATCTGGATGACCTGATCGCACAATTGGAGAAGAATATGAGCACGAATACGAATACGACTATCACTGCAGAAGATGAATTGGCTGCACTCAAAGAAAAAATGAACAAGAAGGAATAACGGTTTCTTTGTGATAGGGGTGAGCAGATGCCGATTATCGAGTACAAATGTCCAAACTGCGGCAGCGGGATGGTTTTTGACGCTGATACAGGGATGTTATCCTGCTATAGCTGCGGAAGAAAAGACAATATCGAGCAAATTCCCGATCCTCTGACGAAACATGTTTTTTCAGACGAAGATGAAGCCAGGGAGTATCATTGCAATAGCTGCGGAGCCGTCATTATGACCGAAGCGGAGACGAGTGCAACGAGCTGCAGCTTTTGCGGTTCAGCCGTCGTTCTCAGCGATCGGCTGACCGGGGAGTTGGCTCCGGTGAAGATCATCCCTTTTTCCATTAGTAAGGAACAAGCGATGAAAGCATTCCGAAAATGGTGCGGAAAAGGCCTTGTAACGCCAAGCGGGTTTATGACAGCGGATCGAATTAAGGGAATAACCGGGTTGTACGTGCCTTTTTGGCTCTATGATTTGCATAATGACGTGGAGGTTCATGCCCGTGCCACGAAAGTGAGCACTTATAGATCAGGCGACTACGAGTATACCAAAACGGATTATTATGACTTATATCGGGAGATCTGTCTGGATTATGTAAAGGTGCCGATTGATGCTTCGGAGAAAATGAATGATGAACTGATGGATAAATTGGAGCCTTTTCCTTATGATAAGCTGGAAAGCTTCAAAACTCCGTATCTTGCCGGTTACATTGCCGAAAAATACAGCTATAACGACGAGGAGCTATACCCTCGGGTTAAAGATAAAATAGATAAATATATCTATTCCTATATTAATTCTACGGTGTCAGGGTACGCTACCGTGAACTATACCGATGTAGACATCGATACAGAGCTAGAACGTGCCGATTATGTTCTGCTTCCGGTATGGATGGTACAATATGACTACAATAAAAGGAAGTATACGTTTGCCATGAACGGCCAGACGGGCAAGGTGGTGGGCAAGCCTCCGATTAGCAAGATGAAAGTGGCCGGATGGTTTGCAGGTATTTCCGGTATCTCTTTCCTTGCACTGCACCTAGTGTCCTCTTGGATAATAGGGGGTGGATTTTGGTGAGAAGGAAGAGAGTGATCCTTGCCGTCCTGTTCTTCTTCGTCATGATGCTTGCCGTCCCTATGGACATGATTGCGGGCGAAGCGGCCGCAACGAAGGAGAAGCAATTGATTTTTGATACAGCGGAACTGCTCAATCAGCAGGAATATGATGAGCTGAACGCATTGGCTAATCAATACGGAGCCGAACGAGAAACGGACATGATGATTGTGACGATCAACAGCCCGGAAGCTTACGACGTGAAGAAAATGACGCAGGATTTCTACGATGACTATGCGCCCGGTTACGATAAGCCTCATGGCAATGCCGTCATTTTGATGCTGGACATGACTCATCGGGATGTGTATTTGGCCGGATTCTATAAAGCGAAGACGTATCTGGATGACGAGAGGTTTGATAAGATACGTGACAAGATCACCCCGGATTTAACGAGCGGCGATTATAAGCTGGCTTTTCAAAAGTATATCCAAACGGCACATAAATATATGGGGTTCCGCCCAGGTGTAAACCCGGACAATATCTTTTTCAATACGTGGGTTCAATTGGGCATTGCGCTGGCACTCGGAGGGGGTATCGCTACCTTGATGGTTCGCCGTTCCGGCGGCCGGATAACGGTAAATTCCCGGACCTACGAGGATGCAAGCACTTCAGGAGTTATGGATTATGAGGATACTTACCTTCATACTAGCACAACGAAACGGAAGATCGAACGAAGCAGCAGCAGCGGCTCAAGCGGCGGAGGCGGAGGCGGAGGGACCACCTCAGGCGGTCATTCGCATAGCGGCAGCAGAGGATCATTTTAGAGATAGTTCACATACACTTTTAGTGAAGGGACGAGATGAGTATGGGGTTCTTCAGAAACCAATTTGCGAATGTTGTGGAATGGGAAGAATTTAGAGACGATATGATTTTTTGGAAGTGGAGCAACCGGGAGATTAAAAAAGGATCCAAGTTAATTATCCGCTCCGGTCAAGATGCGATTTTTGTAAATAACGGCAAGATCGAAGGGATTTTTGAGGATGAAGGGGAGTATAACATTGATTCTGATATTATCCCGTTCCTGTCCACGCTAAAAGGGTTTAAATTTGGTTTTAACAGCGGGATGAGGGTGGAAGTCTTATTCGTCAACACGAAGGAGTTCACCGTTAGATGGGGGACGCAGAACCCGGTTCTGATCCCGTCTCCCCAGCTTCCGGGCGGCATGCCCATTCGCGCTAACGGCACGTTCAATTTTAAAGTGAACGATTACGTGACGCTGATCGATAAGATTGCCGGGATGAAAGACAGTTATCTGGTCGAGGATGTGAAAATCCGGATTACTTCCGTGTTGGATCAGTTGTTAATGAAGTGGATCAGCCGGGAAGGGAAGGACATGTTCAACCTGCAGGCGAATGCTTCCGATATTGCCGCAGGCATTCGCGAAGATCTGGATATGCAAGTGATGGACAACGGGATGACGATTACAGGCTTTCAAGTCATGAGCTTCAATTACCCTCAAGAAATCCAAGATATGATTACGAAGACGGCTTCCCATGAGATGATCGGCAATGTGCAGAAGTATCAACAGGTTACCATGACGGACGGTATTGCATCCGGCAAAGTACAAGGCGGCGGCGCTGCCTCGGACATGGCGGGCATGATGATGGGGATGAACATCGCCAATGAAATGATGAAAAATATGAACCAAAACCAAAACCAAAAGCCTTCGGCTGAGACAGCGCCTGCTGCTTCCACTCCTTCTGAAGGCAATAAAAAGCCTAACTTCTGCCCTCACTGCGGTGCGAAAAACGAAGGGGCTAACTTCTGCCCGAATTGTGGTCAGAAACTGAACTGAACTTGTAACCCGGAAAGCCGCCTCCACCATCATGAAGCCGACCACGTAAGGTCGGCTTTTTGTGTTCTGTGAAACCAAAGAGTTTACAGCTCATCAGCAATACCTAACAATGCGATGCCAATGATTACAACGACAATAATCGCATATTGCTTCTTGTTCAACCGTTCCTTAAGAAATAATCGGGACAGGATGACCGAAAAAATGCTGTAGGAAGCAATAAGGGGTGCTGCAATAATGGCGTTGCTAGACATGGCGAACACATAGAAGAATTGCCCCGTTGTTTCAAATATGGCAGCATAACCTTTAACACGTTCTTTGAACATGTTGAACTGCTGTTTTTTAATAAATTTGAGGTATGTAAATGCGAACACAGCGCAAATGAAAAAGGTGAACTCATAAGCGAGCAGGGCAGCGTCTTCACGGATCAGACTCAGCTCATCCAAATAAATCGCATCGGCAAAGGTTCCGAGCCCGTCGATTAAGCAGTATAGAATCGGGAAGGTGATGGCCATAAAGCCGATTTGATATTTTTTATCAATTAGTGTTGCACGGTTCTGGAGAGCTTCGCGTTCAGCTCTCTTTTCCAAAATAGCAATTCCAATAACGCCCAAAGTAATAATGGTCACACCCAATATTTCAATGATGCTCAGGTCGTGGGTGAAAAAAATGAACAACAGTATGGCCGTGACGGCTCCTGAAGAATTCTGTACGGGAGATGCAATGGAAAGCTCCATATATCGTAAACCAATATAACCGATCGTCATCGACAAGATGTAAAGTGCAGATACGGGAAAATAGCGAATTAAGTCTAAGGGATCAAAGTTGATTCCCTGGATGAACATATAAGCCGTGGCGTGAATCCCCATAACCAAGCCCACCATAATGACGATTTTAATATGGCTGAACCGATCATGACTATCACTGCCTTTTTTATAAAATAGATCAGCACCTCCCCAAGATAAAGCTGTTAATAAAGCAAATAAAAACCACATGATTCGCTCTCCTTGTTACATATTTCACATATAGTTTAAGCTTTATCATTATAAAGACTTCACCATGAATGTCAAGAGCAAGTCAGAGTCCCGTACTACTATCTGGGGTCGAAGAAACATAGTTCAAACTATTCTAGTGAAGCTTGATATCTGAACAAGTCTCACCTATTTAGAGAATTCAATCGCAATGGTTAAACTCCATTGCGATTGAAATTAGAATTACCTTTCCGCCATATAATCGGCTACGACCCAGCCCCAAGTGTTATGCTTGTAGCTGTACACACTTTTCCAGGCATAACCGTCTGCGTAAATAGCTTCTGAATGACCCGTGTTCACCATATCACCCTTATAAAGTAAGCCAAGCACTGCTCCAGATAATGAAGGATTGCTTGATCGTAATACATAGCCATTCTGGATGTAATAAAGGTTCTGAGAGTCAATTGAGCCGTAAGAAATATATCCTTTTTTTAAAAAATTCTTTTGGAAGGGAAACATATACATTCCCCTTTCTATAACAGGGGGGAAGGGAAAAATGAAAAAGCCGCCCATAATGTGGCGGCAGGTGAATTATATATGTGGATTATGAATCGGAAGAAGCTTGCGGGCAAGGTGCTTTCTTAATGTGATTCCGCAAGAATACGCGCGATCTGTTCACTGTCTTCTTCTCTGTAGACATGTTCATGATAATGGGGGTGGCGGATGTCTATCCATCCCTTATCGACAGCCTGCTTGTAAAAGGATATGATGTGTTTGCACACCTGCGCCAGCTGTTTGCTGGATTGCCAGAGGCTAAGGAACGAAAGCTGACTTCGAAGCATTTTTAATTTAATACACCAGGAGATCGTTGCGAGACATGCCAAGGTCTGAGTGTACTGTCCGTAGATATGAATTTCCTGCCCGATCTAGAGGTGAAGTGCCACAACTGCAAGGGTAGAAGGTTTACTGACGAGGTCCAGCAGGTTCAGTATGAAGGCTTCTCCATCTCGGATCTGCTGAATATGTCGGTGCAGGAAAGCCTGCCGATCCTCAAGTCGGAGGCCAAGATTGCAGGCATAATTGCGATGCTGTATGAGCCGACGACCGGCCTCCATCCGTCTGACATAAAGCAGCTTTATATATTACTGAATAAGCTCGTTGATACGGGAAATACGGTTATCGTTGTTGAGCACTGTCTGGAACTAATCCGGGAATCCGACTGGGTGATCGATATCGGCCCGGAAGGAGGCGCAGCCGGTGGCAAGCTTGTAGCCGAAGGTACACCGGAGCAGATAGCCGAAGTACCGGCTTCTTACACGGGCATGTTCCTGAAACGAATTTTGGATGAAGGAATCTGATCATAGAGGGCCATAAAGGATTGTCATAATAGATGACCAGACTAGATTTATCATTGAATTTTTTTGATGTTTAGGTCTTGATAATGAAAAGTTCAGGATTTTATTTTCTTTTAACGGAGTGTACTATTCTTACAAAGGTTTTTTTAAAGAGAGTGCAACGGATGACATGGCATAAATACGAAGGCGCAGCCTCAGCAACCGTGCTGTTCGGCTGCGCCATCTGTTATTTATCTCGAGCTCATAGCTCATGTGGATAGCGAAAGGAGACAATAGCTCCTTTCCACTGTATGATCAACGCCCAGAAGGAAGTGGTGAAGGACAGGACCTCCCAAGATGCTGCATATCATGCCAACGGGATGGAGCAAGTCTGCTGGACAAGGCCCCGACGAACAATCGCCTGCTGCCGTCGAACTGGGCGATGACAATGTCGGCTTGATCGCTCACCGTACACGCCTGCCCGATATGTTCATCCCAAATGCTCATATTGGCGGCCTGCCGTTACGATGATGGCATTTTTCCTATCCTCTAGAATCAGAATAGCAGCTTCTCCGGTTGGGGCGTCTGGATCAACTAAAATATGGGCGGTATCGCCGTTCTCTTCTCGCAGCACCTCAAGCAGCTGCTCGCCTCTTTATTTAACCCCCTAGTATGCATAAATGGTCCATATAAAATCTCTCCTGCCTACCCAAGACACGTCCTTATGGCAGTGCCTCTGCCTTTTGATGCCTTATGTGAAAAAGATGAACGATAAGATAAAGCAAGAGACGATCCCGACCAGAATCGGCACGGATGTGCGTTTGACGATTTGTATCGGGTTGACCTTAATAATCGAAGCAACGACGATGATGACCGCCGCCACCGGAGATATGGAACGAACCAAGTTCGCAATCAACTGCATCGGCAGCGCGACCATAACGCCGTTTATGCCGAGTTTCTCTGAAATTTCCGGAATGATGTTGATCACGGAGTAGAAAACGGCCAAGCCGCTTCCGCTGATGAAAGTGATCAAGCCCTCAACGCCCGCGAACGTGAGCATCAGGATAACGCCTGCACCTTCGATGTGTCTAACCGATTCGATGAGCATATCAATGATGCCCATCGACTTCAAGCCTTCGACCAGCATGCCTGCTGCTACGAGGAGCGAGACAACCTGTGCCAATCCGGTGCCCATGCCGGTGAAGAAAATCGAGAGCTGCTTTGAGGTTTCTTTGAAGGAACCTTTCCGGATAATCTCGATTATAAGGGCGATGGCCATACAAATGAACGTAATTTCCACCAGCCCGAGCTTGACACTCGTTATAATTAAACCGAATAACAAGACGAGAATGAGCGGCAAAATCGGCAGCAAACCGTAGTAGGCCGGCGGCAAATCGTTCTTCACGACAAGCTTCTCGTCGTTGATCTCCTGCTGGAGCGTGCCCTGCTGCCGCTTATCCATATACTTCTGCCAGAAATAGTGCACGACCGCCATGATAAGAAGCACAGGAATCGAAATCTTGGCATGGTAGGAGAAGACATATTCAACAAGGTTTATGCCTAGATTCTCCGCTGCGACGACGCTGTCCGCTCCAAGGGGCGTCGGCATAATCGTAGCCGTCGTTGCAATGATAGCGCCGGCCGTCAGCGAGGACATCCCCGTATTTTTCAATACCGGATACAACGTCGCCATAAGCAGGACCGCCAAGCTGGATGCGCTCGGCACGACGAGAGAAAGCAAGTTGCCAAGCAGGAAGACGATAGGCACGAGAATGTACTGCGATTTGATGCGGCCAAGCGGCTTCGTCAACAGATGCACGGCAACATCACTGGCACCGATATGCGTCATATAGCTGGAGAAACCGAACAGCACCATGATTGTTAAACCGACACCGCCTAATTGTTTGACAAAGATCAGCCCGATTTGCTTGAACGGATCTAACAGGACAAGACCGGTGGAGTCCTCTGGCTTCAATACAGGGTGGCCAAGCAGCACGGCAGCGATCATGAGCACGATACCGGCAGTGAGCAGCACGAATTTGGCATCATAGTTTTTGGCGATTAAAAAACCTGTTGCAACAAGGAGAACTAAGCTAATGATAATCTCCAACACGTGGAACACGCTCCTTTTCTAAGATAGGGTTAAATCGCGTTGTGAAATAACGGATACTTGCCATTCTTATATGTGTAACCGGTTACACATCGATCAAAAGAAATTCTTCATTCCACAGAAACAAGAGGTGACCCCCATAAATGATGATCACGGCAATCCGTTTCCGCTTGGAACGGACATGAAGAGGAGCATGCATTATGATGCGTTTGCCGATGGAAAGGGTGTCAGTTGGCATATATTATTTCCCAATGGTTGTATTTCTATTACGTCATTACGGCTGACTTGCGCTCTATCGAGTCGTTCCCCACGTCCTTCATTGCGGTGTAATTCCCTACATTGTGTAACCGGTTACACAATGTGCTTATAGTAATAATACTGCCCATGTATTCGACTTGTCAATCAACTAACATTTATCAATCATGTGAAATGGGTGATAAACGAACCAAGCATAGCACAACTCCCGCGCTTTCGCTTGGGCTAATAAAAAAGCACATACTATATGGAAAATATTGTTATATTAAGCGGCGTGCGGCGCCATCCTGCTCATCGCAGCTGTTAATGTCATTCCCAATCTTATTAAATCGCTGGGATCGGCAAAATTGAACCGGAATGATGTGGCGATGAAAATTGTGGTGGAGTCTAATAATCGAATGACCGAATTAATCAAGAGAATTCAGCGCAAAGATCAACAGGAGCAATCCTCTAAGGCGAATTGAAAATCCGGCGTTTTAAATTGAAAGACCTTGAAAACGCGGCAATTAATCGATTTGGTGTTATCCGTGCCGGAAGAGCATTATTTGACGGAAATTTATTATTACATTAACCATTTTTGTCGAGTTGGATGGCAGCAGATGCATGCGGATCTATCCTTTTTTATCGCCTGCAGAATTTGTGGAAATTTTCAGCCAACTGGTTCTGGCGATGCAGAAGCGCTGTTTGCTAGAGCTTGATCGTCGCTACGCCATAGATATGCTGAATTAGCTTCCTTCCGCAGATGCGGCGTATTTTTCGGGACTGCTCACCCAGCAAGAAGCAGATTTCGCTCCTGTATGGAGAAATGATGCTGTCCAGTAATGCCAAAGACGCCCAATGGGTCAGCAGAAACCATTGACATAAGGTATATCACATCCACAAGCTGATAACAGCAGTCAAAGCGATTATTTAAAACATCGAGTTTGTGTTAGCCGATTGCTCGGGAATTGATTGAATAACGTCCCAGTGCTCGACGATTTTCCCTTTCTCCAAGCGGAAAATATCGACGATTGCCTCTCCTTTTTCTGACGGGCTTGACTTAAAATGAACGTGCAGCGTCACGTAGTCGCCATCTGCCATCACCCGCTTGACTTCAAAAGTCGAATTCGGAACTTCTTTGTACATTCATAAACGATGCGAAATGTCTTCCCCGTAACGGCCATATGCGCTTCAGATTCGTCCTTGACAGAAACAGCATGATTGATCGGAGTATCGGAATCGGCTTTAGCTATGGAAGCTGGTCCTCCTGAAAATGCCGTTAACAAGCTCATTGCGGCAATCGTTGCCACTGCAATTTTTCTCCAATGTCTCATGTGAATTCTCCTTTAATGTCATATTTTGTTCAGAGCATATTCCGGCGTGCATGGCGCTCTCATCGTGCGCGTGCCACCGCGCCATTACACTACATTGTGTAGTGTAATGGCGTAAAAAATATCCGTACACAATGCAAAGCACGCGGACGCTCAGGGCAATGAGCTTGACAGTGCAGCCGCTAATGCCATAAATCTGAGTTAACGCAAGAAGAAATGTCTATAGTGACCAACAAAATCGGAATCAAGCAAAGCCAACTTGAGTTCCTGGGAGAAATTAGAAAGTTACGTTTATCAAATACATTCGTTTAGGATAAAAGATTTTCAATTCATTTTCTGTTACATTTAGGGATGACCTTAAAAAAGGGTTTATTAAGATGGAAGAACGACTTTGTAATCTATATATAATTAATTTTCTCAAAGTAAAATAGAGTTAGGATGATCTTAAGATGAAAATTTTGCTCGTGGAAGATGATAAAACGATCGCGTCTGGTCTTGAGTATTCACTGCAGCAGGATCACTTTTCTACTGTGCTTTGCCATGATGTTGCATCGGCCACACAGGTGATTGCGGAAGATCTGGCTCAATTCGCATTATGTCTGTTTGATTTATCCCTACCCGATGGCAGCGGCTATGAATTGTGCAAGCTCGTCAAAGAGCGGAGAGATATTCCGGTCATCTTTTTAACGGTGATAGATGATGAGGTCAATGTTGTCATGGGGTTGGATATGGGGGCGGATGATTATATTACGAAGCCTTTTCGCGTTCGCGAGCTTCAGTCGCGAATCAAATCCGTCTTGCGGAGATATCATAAGCCGTCTCAGACCAGGTCGATCATCGAGATAGATCAGGTTCGCATTAATATGCTCGAGGGAAAAGTGTATAAACACGGCGCGGAAATTCCGCTGACGGCTTTAGAGTATCGCTTGCTGCTCATTTTCGCCAATCATATTGGGCAGGTGCTTACGAGAAACCAGCTGCTGGAGCAGATCTGGGATGTCGCAGGGGACTTCGTGAATGACAATACATTAACAGTGTATATCAAAAGGCTGCGGGAAAAGCTGGAGGATCAACCGCAGCGCCCGGCGCTGATCAAAACCGTCCGCGGTCTGGGCTATAAGGTTGGTGATTAGATGCTGCGGAACCGGGAGATTCAAATTTTGCTGCTAACGATGGGCTTCATCAGCTTGACGGCGACCGTTGCTGCCGCTTGGATATCGCCAGTCGCTGCGGCGCTCGTGTTCGCTGCCACCGCTTTGCTTATGGGGAGCAGCCTCGCATTCACGCGGTGGCGATACCGCGAAATCGAAAAGCTGTCTTCCTATTTGCGCCAAATTAGCAGCGGCAATAATTCGCTTGATGTTCGCGATAATCAAGAAGGCGAGCTTAGCATTTTGAAGAACGATATTTATAAAGTGACGCTTATGTTGTCCGAGCACCGCTCTCTTTTACAGCAAGATAAAATCCAACTGACCGATGCTATTTCTGATATCTCCCATCAGCTCAAAACGCCGCTGACTTCGATGACGGTCATGGCCGATTTGTTGCGCGATCCCGAGCTGCCTCAAGCGAAAAGAACGGAGTTTACGCGCAATATTCGGATTCAGCTGGAACGAATCGATTGGCTGGTCACTTCCTTGCTCAAGCTCTCGAAAATTGAAGCAAAGACGGTTTCCTTTAAAAAGGATCGGGTACCGGTGAACATACTTGTGCAAAAGGCGTTAGAGCCCGTTCTCATTCCGATGGATATTAAAGATATATCGGTTTCGGTTCAGGGAGAAGATACCGTCGCATTTGTTGGCGATCTCCCGTGGACGGCCGAAGCGCTCATCAATATTTTGAAAAACTGTGTCGAGCATACGGAGGAAGGCGGAGCGATCGCCATTTCTTTTTCGGAAAATGCGTTATTTACGGAACTCATTATCGAGGATAATGGAAAAGGAATCCCGAAGGAAGATTTGCCCTATATTTTTAAACGGTTTTATAAAGGGAAAAATGCGAGCGAGGGCAGCATCGGCATTGGTCTGTCGATGGCTCACAGCATGATTACAAGTCAGAACGGCGTGATTGACGTAGCGAGCGACAAGGATAAGGGGACACAGTTTCGGATTAAGTTTTACAAGCAGGTGATTTAAGCCCAGGTGACTAAACTGTCATTTTCCGAGTCACTGGAAAGTCATTTTAGACAGATAAAATGAGTTCCATCAGCAAATCTATGGAGGTTGTACCATGACCATTTTACACATCGAACATCTGTCTAAAATTTACGGGAAGGGCGAGTCATCGGTTAAAGCGCTTGATGATGTTTCTTTTTCGGTTGAAAAAGGGGAGTTCGTCGCCATTATCGGTCCATCCGGATCAGGGAAATCGACGCTGCTGCATCTGTTAGGCGGCGTGGACCGGCCGACCAGCGGCAAAATCCTCGTTGATAATACGGACATGTACAGCTTGAATGAAACGCAGTTAGCGATTTTTCGACGCAGGCAAATCGGCTTGATCTATCAGTTCTACAATCTGATTCCCGTCCTGACGGTGGAAGAAAATATTACGCTGCCGCTCTTGCTTGATAAGCAGAAGGTGGATCGGAAGCAGCTTGACGATCTCGTGAAGACGCTGAGCCTGCAGCAGCGTCTGAACCACCTGCCGAATCAGTTATCCGGCGGACAGCAGCAAAGGGTCTCGATTGGCCGAGCGCTCATTGGCAATCCGGCGATTATGCTGGCGGATGAGCCGACCGGCAACCTGGACAGCAAGAATAGCAGCGAGATCATCGACTTACTGAAAATGTGCAACAAAACCTATCAACAGACGCTGATCGTGATTACCCATGATGAACGGATTGCTCTGCAAGCGGACAGGGTCATCTCGATTGAAGACGGACGGATCGCCAAGGATGAGGTGATTCGCCCATGAATATCGTCAATAGACTCACCGTCAGACATATGAAGCACAACAAGAAACGAACGCTGGTCACCATCATTGGCGTCGTGATTTCGGTGGCGATGGTGACGGCTGTGGCCACGCTTGCTTTTTCTTATTTGGATGTCATGAAAAGGCAAACCATCGCGGATGGAGGGGAATGGCATGTCCTATACAAGGATGTAAACAGGGAACAACTTGAAGCGATTAAAAATGATGATGAAATTAAAACCGTTGTGCTCATAAGAGATCGCGGCTACGCACCTTTGGCAGGAGGTCAAAATCCAAGCAAGCCATATTTGTTCATCAAGGAGTATAATGCACAAGGTTTAGCTGAATTCCCGATTGAATTGAGCAAGGGGCGTCTTCCGCGCACAGACAAGGAAGTCGTGATTTCCGAGGCCATCGCAACGAACGCAAAGGTCAACTACGAGATCGGCGATCAGCTCGCTCTCCAGGTTGGCGAACGGTTCACTGAAGGCAGGGATAAGCCGCTGAATCAATGGGAAGCATTGCGAGTGGAAAATAACAATGTGACCGAGACCTTAAAAAATGTCACGAGAAGGGAGTACTCGATTGTCGGCATCATCAAGCGCCCTGCCTGGGAACCGACGTGGGCGCCGGGATATACGGCGATTAGCTATGTGGATGAGAACCTGCTGGGGGCGAATGATCAAGTCAATGCGGCGGTTGTCTTGCAGAAAGTCAATCGTTCCTTGTTCGCTCATGCGGAAAATTTGGCAAAGAACAACAACATCGAATCCGTCCAATATAATCACGAGTTGCTTCACTATTATGGCGTGGCCAAGACCGAAGCTGCGCAAAACACGTTGTTTTCATTATCCGCCATTATTATGGCAGTCATTATGATCGGTTCGGTTTCGTTGATCTATAATGCGTTTGCGATTTCCGTCTCGGAGCGTTCCCGTCATTTAGGAATGCTTGCGAGCGTAGGGGCTACGAAGAGGCAGAAGAGAAATTCAGTGTTCTTTGAAGGTGTTATCATTGGGTTGATCAGTATTCCAACGGGAATGATATGCGGTCTTGTCGGGATTGGGATGACCTTGTGGTTCATCAATTCCATGCTTCAAGGGGCATTGGGGATTACGGAAAAATTAACGGTCATCGTCACGCCGCTGTCGCTCTTGATTGCCTGCGCTGTTTCGATGCTGACGATTTTCATTTCAACGTATTTCCCAGCCATAAAAGCGTCTAAGATCTCCGCCATTGATGCGATTCGCCAAACCACCGATGTGAAGCTTGCGGGGAAAGCCGTGAGGACGCCGATGTTCATTCGCCGACTCTTCGGAATCGAAGCAGAGATAGGATTGAAAAACTTAAAAAGAAACAAGCGAAGGTACAACGCGATTGTATTTTCACTCGCTATCAGTATCGTTCTGTTTCTTGTCGTCTCCTTTTTCACCGCCAGCTTGAAAGAATCCTTGGTACTCTCACAGGATGGCGTCAATTATGATCTTCAAGTGTCGTACGGCAATGAAAAAAGAATAGACGATCGGTTGCTTCAATCCATTGCATCCCTTGATGATGTACAGGAATACAGCGTCATTCACGAGTTATACGGGGAGGCTTGGTTAGAAGAAGCAGTAATCGCTGATCAATTGAAAGAGATGGTAAAGGAGGATAAAAGCAGGCTTAGGGATGGAAAATACCCTTACTTCATTCGGATAAATGCATTAAATGATTCTAATCTGAAGGCTTATGCCAAAGCAGTTGGTGCAGATTACAACCAGCTAACGGACCCAACACATGTAGCGGCGATTGTAATCGATACGATTCACTATAAAGATATGGAAACCGAAAAATACGTCGAAGCGAAGGCCATTTATAAGAAAGTTGGCCAAAGTATCGATGTAATCTCTACACGTATAGATGGGGGCTCAGTAAAAGAAATACTTGTAAACAAAGTAAAAATAGCTGCACTGACCGATCAATATCCGATGGGGATGGTTACAGAAGGGTTAGGCAGGTTAAATATTATCGTGTCAGAGCGAGTCATGGATCAGTTTATGTACGATAAGGGGAAGGATGAGAGTCACACCTATCTCTACCTGCAAAGCTCGGATCCAATGAAAATGCAACAGAAAATTGAAGATATGAAAGAGGCGAATTTGGTTGTTCACAATATGTATCAATATCGAAAACAGAACGAACAGAAGATTCTGTTGATGTCCGTATTTTCTTACGGCTTTATCGCATTAATTTCATTGATTTCGATTGCGAATATTTTTAACACGATCTCCACGAGCATCTCTTTGCGCAAGCGGGAATTTGCGATGCTGAAATCGGTTGGAATTACTCCAAAGGGCTTTAACAAAATGATGAACTATGAAAGCATCTTTTATGGAATTAAGTCGCTGTGTTACGGGCTTCCTAGCAGCTTCGTCGTGATGTACTTGATCTACAGAGCGATGATGAACAAATTTAACTATGGATTTGTATTTCCATGGATGAGTGTTATGTATGTCATCGCTGCCGTATTTGTCATCGTTAGTTCAGCAATGCTATACTCCAGCGCAAAAGTAAAAAAGGAAAACATTATTGATGCAATAAAGCAGGAGAGTATATAGGATTGAAACAACCTCTATAGATTATTATTCTAATAAGCGTAAACATGACGAGAGCATGTTTACGCTTATTTTTACGTGGCCGATCGAAATGAACCCTTGGCTAAATAGATGGCCAGGAATGCGACAATGGCACTGGAGATCAGGAACAGACAGGGGATCGGCAGATGCTCGGCCCATAGACCGGACAAGATCAAGCCAAGCGGCAATACGAGCTTCATGAACATCGAAGAAGTGCCTGCGACGCGTCCCAGCAAATGATTGGGGGTAGATTCCTGGCGAATCGCCAAATAAATGATGTTGATGATAACGGTTGTGCAGGTCCGGCAAGCTAACAGTATCGCGAGCTGCCACCAATGCGCCGCGAAGAAAAATAAGCAAAGCACGAGCGCATCCACGCAGAGCATGGCATGGAAAATGGCGCCTCTCTTCCATTTTTTACGCAGCATCTTCAGGCCCTTCGCGCCGGCAATGCCGCCGAACGCAGAGACGGAGAACATCCAGCCCACCTCTTGCGGTGACGATCCCAGCTCATCTACGGCATAAAATACGAGAACGCCGATAACGAGACTCGTTGCAAAATTGGTAAATAGAATGGTCAATGTCGGCGGAAGCAGCGTCTGATTGCCGAACAGCTCGGCAATCCCTTCCTTCATATCTTGCCACAGGGTCTGCCCTGTCTTCCATTCTGGCGATGGCACCGGATCGATCAGAAAGACGGTCAGCCATAATAGGATGAGACTGATGACATAAATGAAGAGCATCCATTCATATGCGAGCCAAATGATAAGGAAGCCGGCGATGGAAGGGCCGATGATCGAGAGAACGGTTCCAAGCAAGGAAAATCGGGCCTGAATATCCGTCAGCATCTCGCGGGGAAACAATTGCGGCACAATCGCATGCTTCGCATTGCCGAAGGTGTAGCTTAGGGTCGAAAGCAAAAAACCGAACAGATACAACTGCCAAAGATGCAGCGCGTCAAGCCATATCGACAGAACGAGGATCGAGGCCAGCGCGGCTTGCAGCATGCTTGTCCACTTCATCATCTTCCTCCGATTTATCCGGTCGACCATCGCACCCGCCAGCATGCCAAGCAGCACGTTCGGCAAAAAATCCATCACGCGCATGGTGCTCATGGCGATGGCGGATTGGGACCACTCGTAAATAAATAACGGCAGAATGAAGCTATAGATTTGGCTGCCCATGGTGACGATGAACGTGCCGGCATATAACACATGGAAATTCCGGTAATGAGGCAATGCTTGCTTTGTCATGCTTCTTCTTCCTTCCATCTAGGTTACACCTAGTTTAAAATGAAGAAACAGGAACAAAAAGTGATCATATTTCAAGATTAGTTCCCCTTTTAGGAGGAAGAGTATGTATCCTTACTTGATTGAGCTAGCCAAACGCTTTCCCCAAGGCATCGAGATCGAGACGGGGATTGACGAGCTGGCATCTGTATTTCATTGCTCCACGCGTTATACGAAGACCCTCCTCAAAGAACTGCACCGGCAAGATGCAATCCGCTGGACCTCCTTTCAAGGCAGAGGGAAGAAGCCCCGTCTTCTGTTGAAAAAGGGTCTGCATGAAGTGATTCGCCTTTATTTTCAAGCGCTGTGGCAGAAAGACGATTTTCAAAAGGCGTTTCAGCTCATTGCGGAGCACGATATGTTCCAAGACGAGGAGATCAAGCGGCTGATCGAGGAGGCGTATGGCCTGCACCATATTGTACATAATGCGAAGCCATTGGATGTGTTCCGCTATCCGTATCCGAATACGCGCGTCGTGCTCGATCCGCTGCACACGATTTCGCGGCATGATGTCCATTTCGTTGAACAGTTGTTCGAACCGCTGCTTCGGTACGATCAGGAGCTTCAACAGGCGGTGCCCAATCTTGCGCAAGCTGTCGACAGCGATGATGGGATAACTTGGCGAATCCTGCTTCGCAAAGGGGTGCGCTTCCATGATGGCTCTGCCGTTACAAGTCAAGATGTCGCGGCTGCATTGAGGCGAGCCGTGAACAGGGACAGGATGTTCATCGCTATCGAGCGCATTACGATTCAGGATGACGGTTCCTTGACAATACAGTTGAAGGAATGCAACTACTTATTCCCGAGAATGTTGTGCAGCCCGAAGCTGTCCATTGTGTCGTTCCGTTGGATTGAGGAGGGCGAAATCGGCATTCCGGCAGGAGCCGGGCCTTTCCGTCTGGCATGCCAAACGGATACGTTGATCAAGCTGGAAGCCTTCGAGCATTATTTTGGCTACCGGCCATGGCTTGATCAGGTCGAGGTGATTCATACCCCCAATTCATTGACATTCGGCTTGTCGACCAGCGTATCGAGCGAGCCGGATGAAGGGGCGATGAGGATGGAGCAGGTGGAGCAGGGAGCTGATTATTTGCTGCTCAACTGCAATGAGACGAGCGTGTTTCATGATGAGGCTGCTAGGCGTTGGCTGTATGATGCGATCTCGAGCGATGCGTTTTGTTTAAGGAAAGAGGGCGAAATCGCGGCGACAAGCTTTTTGGCACACCGTTCCGAGCGTCAAAGGCCACAGGTAAACGTACGGTCAAAGCCTGACATCCAGTGGCCGGTCATCCGCATTCGGGTCCAGCAGATTCGGCCGGATGCCAATCATATGAGAGAAGCGCTGGTGCTTGAGCGGCTGCTGCATGCGCATGGACTGGAATGCTCGCTTGAGATCGTATCTCCTGCGGAGATCGACGAGGAAGCGCGCAACAAGTATGATTGCTTCGTCGGGGGGACTGCTTTCGGCAAGGACTGGATGATGTCGGCGATGGCCATGCTGCAGGTCAAGGGCAATTACTTCATGTCGTCTATGTCTGAAGAGGGCCGAAGACATGTGCAGTCCCTCCTGCTACAGATCCAATGTGAGCAATTGGAATCGGCCAGAGTGCGATTATACGAGGAAATCGAGTCGTATTTCACGGAGAGTGCCACCCTCAAATTTCTGACTCATCGCCGCCATACGCTGTATGTGTCGAAAAACAGCCCCTTTTATAATATTAAAATGGATGCCAACGGGAAAATAGACTATCGTGCCATCGTGAAGAGCCATCATTCATCGGGCCAATGAACGAAGGGGAGCCGCTAGAGCTCCCCTTCGATAATCTTCGCCAAATAGTCATCAGGATTATTTTTTAGTTGATATTATTTAAATAAATTCAGCGTCGTAATAATGATTGGCACGGCAAACACATCGATAAGAAAGGCGCCTACAATGGGAACGATCAGATACGCTTTTCGGGAAGGCCCGAAGCGTTCCGTTACCGCAGCCATATTGGCCATTGCATTGGGTGTGGCGCCAAGGCCATGTCCCGTAAAACCGGCGACCATCACGGCGGCGTCATAGTTTTTGCCCAGCAACTTGAACAAAACGAAAATCCCGAACAGAACGATAAATAGGACTTGTACAAGCACGATGGCGAGAATTGGAAGCGCAAGATCGGCTACTTCCCATAGCTTGATGCTCATGAGCGCCATAGACAGGAAGATGCCAAGCGTCACGTCACTAATCAGGTTGATGCTCTTCATATCGATCGTATTCGGATTGAGTTTATCCACGATGTTGCGGACGATAACGGCCACAAACATGGCTCCGACATATCCGGGAAGGACAAAGCCTGTCGCTGACGTGAACAGCTCTCCCAAATACGTCCCTAACGCCATACAGAATGTAATGAGCAGCACTTGGATGAAGAAGGTATTTGTCGTTATCGGTTGAACGTTTTCTTCCACGTCCGCTGCTTCTTCTTTTGTTTCCGTCGGCTTCAGATTGTATTTAGCCATCAAATATTTTACCGTCGGGCCGCCAACCAGACCGCCGGCGATAAGACCGAAGGTAGCTGCCGCGATCCCAATAGACAATGCCGAGTCGATTCCCATATCTTCAATCGTTTGTCCAAATGCGCTTGCCGCTCCATGTCCGCCTTCCATAGATACGGCTCCTGCCATCATCCCGATCAGCGGATGAATGCCGAATAACGAGGCGAGGGAAACCCCGATCACGTTTTGCGCTAAAGCCAGAAATCCGCAGGCAAGCCAGTAAATGACGAGCAGCTTGCCGCCTAATTTGATGAGTTGAAAGCTTGCGCCCAAGCCTACCGTGGTGAAGAACGTGAGCATGAATAGACTTTGGAGCGAGGTATCCAATGCAATTTCCAAAAGCCCCGTCGTTTTCAGGATCGTGGCCAGGATGGCAAACAGCAGACCCCCGACAACGGGCGCCGGAATACAAAACTTTTGCAGTACTCCCGATTTTCTGACAATGACGGTTCCTAGTACGAGCAGGGCTACGGCCAAAAATATCGTATTCACTTGATTAAGTGCCAGTGTCATCATTGTTCCTCCCCATAAATGCCATAATGGCTTCATTCGTCAAGTATGCACCTAGCTTTATAGTTCTTCCGTTCTCGTCAACAGCCGGATTCACCTCGCAAATATCGAAAGAAAGCGCTTTCTTGTGGGAAGCGACAGTGCGGATAAGGGCACGAACAACCATCGGCGTTAACCCGAAAGGAGACGGAGCGCTGACTCCCGGCGCAAATGCCGCATTGAGAACATCGGTACAAAGGGTGAGCATGACATAATCCTGTTGCTCCATGAACGCGTGTAATGATGAAGTGATGTCATCCATCTGTCCTTCATGCATCTCTTCCTCGCAAATATAGCGGGCACCGAGATCGTCCGCCTTATCAAACAGTTCCTGCGTATTTCCGAAACGCTGGATACCAAGCACAAAATAGCGGCTATTGCTGTCTTGCTCCAATATTTGTCGGAACATCGTTCCTGATGAAGGCTGATTGTCGTAGGGTCGCAAGTCGAAATGGGCGTCAATGTTGATGATTCCTAACGAAGCATCTGGTCCTATATGTTGCCGGACACCTAAATAATGTCCATACAGCGTCTCATGTCCTCCGCCTAAAATAATGGGAGTCGCGGATTTTGAAAAGAGGTCAGAGACGGCATGGCCCAATGCTTCTTGGGCTTCTTCAAGCTTTTCGTCGGGACAAACCACATTGCCCGCATCGACAAGGCGATGACCTTCCGCTGCTCTCCAGGGGAGACTTGCGAGCGCTTGTCTGATTGCGTTCGGAGCGTTCGCCGCGCCTAATCTCCCTTGATTGCGCCGAACGCCTTCCTCGCATTCAAAACCGATGATGGCGCAAGTATTAGTAGAGGAGGTCTTCCATGGTGTATCCAGCTCCACCCGTTCCACGATTTGATGGTAGCGAAAGCTGCTTCTTCTTTCCGTATGATCCATTCGGCCGGTCCATACATCGGCTCCAACATGTTTTGGCAATGTCCCCACCCTTTCTGCATATTCTGTTGTTTCATTATATGATGACATTCTTATAATTTAAAATATATAATATAAATAAATTAATAGCATCAAGTTATAAATCGAAGGGAAGATCGTTTTGGACATCAAACAATTACATTATTTTGTGACGGTCGCCGATCAGTTGAGCTATTCCAAAGCCGCACAAAAACTGCATATATCACAGCCTTCTTTAAGCAATGCCATTAAAAATTTGGAGCGTGAGGTCGGCTCGCCGTTGCTTGAACGAAGCACGAGAAAAATCGAACTGACGGATGCCGGCAACGTATTGTATCAAAAATCGATTCGGCTTCTTTCCCAAATGAACATTTTAAAAAAGGAGATGGAAGAAGTAAAGCAGACCGGCAGCGGGGAGCTTGTGATTGGCATGATCGAGTCCGTGAGGCAGTGGGTTCCGAAAGTGATCCGTGAATATCAAGGCCGTTTTCCTTCCATTCATATTAAGCTGATGGAGGTGCTGAGCAGAAAATCGGTAGTCGATTCATTGCGGAAATACCATACCCATCTCATTATTACAAACCAGTGCATCCACGAAGATGATATTGAATCGCTCCCTTTGTATAAGGAAAAGTTAGTCCTGGTGCTGCATAGGGATCACGCTCTATCCCAGAAGGAATCCATTATATTCAAAGAGTTGGAAAGAGAACCCTTCATTATTAGCATGGAAGGATTCCAGACAAGGGAAGATATTTTAGAAGCCTTTGCGCTCGAGCAAGCGTTTCCGAACATCAAATTTGAAATTGAACGGTTTGAGACCGCTTTGACATTGGTAGGAGAAAATCTTGGGGTCGCCATTATCCCAGAAAATTATTTAGTTGAACCGAAGGATGTATCGATTGTCCGAAAAACGATGGATTCACCAGCGCTGGAACGAACGGTCTATTTGACGTTTATGAAAAATCGGTATTTGGCACCTGCGGTTCAATGCTTCTTGGAAGAGATCCAACGCAACTTTGCACAGGGGAACGAAGCAACGGATAGTATAGATGAGATATGAATGATCCTAAATGAATTCAATCAAAAGCGCACGAGAATCGTCAATAAAAAAGGATGTGCGTACATCGTTCTTTTCAGAGACACTTCAATCTGTCTGTAGGCGGAGGAGGTGTCTCTTTCTATGTAAGATGATATTTCCAATATTACACACTGTAGGTATACTTAGGGGAAGGTGAGCGTTGTGAGTATGAATTTGGAAACGTTTAGTGAAGCTGGAGAAGAAATAGATCTGACAAGAAAAGCCTGCAAGTGTCCATTCGCTACGCTGCTCTTTTGCTACCCTTTGCTGGAAGCGGGTACGGAGTTGCGGGATATTCAGGAGCTTTTTGATCATCCGAGCTCTCGAACAACGGAGCGCTTTACACGCATGTCAGCAACGATCCCATCCGGCGCGTTATGAGTCCGCTCCGCCCGATCGGATAATAGTGATATGGGGGAGGGAAAAAACGAAATGAAGAGAGTAGTTGCCTTTGATGCAGGGAGGTTCGTACATTTTCACGACTTTGTAGGTATTTGCGAAGTTCGTAGATATCACCGTATATAGGGTATTTGCGAACTTCGCAAAAAAAACGTTATCAGAACAGCTTCGTTACTTATCTCAAGATATTGGAGAGGCGGTACTCTTTCCGTTCGGCGTTTCCGATCACTCTCCCCTCCATTCAGTAACAACGATTCCAGCATCGCCCAGGCGCTCTATGGTGTGGTCGAACGGTTGATGTAATATTGGGAGGAGCGTCTCCAACTGTAGGCGTTGTGATATAAAGGTGATGTTGCTGCATCGTCTGAGAAGCAATGTTACTAGAGACATGTATACCAAAGTTAACCTCACCATACGGGGGGATGCCCCTTCTGAACGAGAGGGAGAGTGGAGAGAAGTACGTGACAGCGTATCGTTATTGGTTGGAAATGTGATCTTTCTTTAATTCAATTTATATAGGTACCCCGATGTTGAAAAAGAAGAGGATGATTATTATCCTGGAGGATTCTTTGATAACAAGTAGGCATTATAATAATCGTTTATTTTGTAAGCAACTCAGATGGCACTTCACCTAACACCGTATCTACGCTGCGGGCGTCGCCCTTGGTTCGCAAGAAGAGATAGGCAAAGAAGTGGAATCAGCTCACAACCCTGCGAGGCTAAGTCCGTCGTACCCGGCGCTGTGCGTCTTAAGCCTCTCGGGTTCGTAGATACAAGAACGTTATCAGAAATTACTGTAAATTACTGTGCATGCCGAAATTCGCTGTACTTAAATGTAAAAAGAGACACCCTTGACTCTCTGTGTAAAATAGAAGTGCTATCAACCACTCTGCATAGAGGAGATCAAGAAATGTCTCATACGTATACGTTAACAAAGCATCGCAATTGGAACAATATCTTTCGGCAATGGAAACTCCCGTTGTATTTTTACAAATCTGTACTCAATCACATCACTTACTTTGTAGATGGTTTGTTGTCATCTGGATTTACAGGTACCTTAACAGACATACATCGTGAAAGCTTGCATCGTCGGGATCGTAGAAACTTAAGTCATTTTTTATCCCATGGGAAGTGGGATGAACGTTTCCTGAAGCAAATCGTACGTAATATCGCCTATCAGCAAGTCAAATTCAGCGCTAACACAAAAACAGTCCTATCTTTGTCCTTGTAGATGATACGGTGTGTGAAAAAACCAAACCTTCGTCACGGGCGGGTGATGTAGTATATCCCTTTGCAACAGAACGTTATGAATCCAAAAGCAAGAGCAAGATTGATCTGGCTTGTGATATGATCCGGCAAGTGCCCAAGTCTCATTACCTAACTTACGTATTAATGGATTCGTGGCATCCCTCAGCCTCTGTTCTTCAGGTGAGTAGCGAGCAAGGATTCCATGTCATTAGCGCTCTGAAGACCAATCGTATCATCTACCCACAAGGGATTCGCCAATCGATTAAAGAATTTGCCTCGTTTATTTCGAAGTCTGATACCGATCTCGTGACCATCGGAGTAGACTCTTATCGCGTTTATCGATACGAAGGAAAGCTCAATTTGCTTGATAATGGAGTCTTCCTTTTCTGCTGGAAAGCAGATGTTTCTCTAACCAACAAGCAAATTTTGAGCTATTATAGCAAGCGATGGTCGATTGAAACGTTTTTCGAACGGCGAAAGTCCACCTTGGCTTGGATCGATATCAGGTTCGATCTACGAAAGTGATCGATCGCTACTGGGCGCTACCATTTTCTTGAAGTGTTTATTGGCATGTACAGTAATTAAATCGAATGAATTTCTAAGGATAAATGATTGATACTGCACAATATACAAGCAGCAAAGCCATGATGATATTAAACGGCTTCCTGTGCTTTGTAAGAAAGGATTGAAAAAGGGAGCCAAACAAGCTCCAGCTAAAGCTGCTCAGAAAACCAACGAAGCCTAAAGCCAACGCGAACATGAAATAGCTAAAATAAGTGCTGTAATAAGGAAGGATATACGTTGCCACTACTGCAATACTATACAAAATGCCTTTGGGATTAATGAATTGCATAAAGGCCCCAATCCAAAAAAGGTTCTTGTGTTTTGGTTCCTGATCACGGCTTTGGCTATTACTAGTCAATAATTTGTAAGCTAAATAGAGCATATATGCTGCGCCAAATATCATTAGCGGTGTTTCAATAACAGGCAGAAGATTGGTGAGCAGCAGATTAAATACGGTACACAATAACGTAATAACGAAAAATCCTCCGCCTACCCCGGCACAAAAAATCAAAGAGCGTTTCAAACCTATTTGATTAGCAAATGCCATCGCCATGATATTGTTCGGACCAGGAGTAAAGCTGCTAACGATGACAAACAATAGGAATGATATAAACGGCATTTTAGAACCTCCCTTTAGGGTGTGTGTTATAATGTTCAAAACGTACACTATAGTGAATGTTCTTTATATTGTATAAAATGATCGTTATAACGTAAATACCTTGAGGTGAACAGGATGGAAGACATTCAATATATTCTTGCTAAAAATTTGAAGGCTATTCGCGAGAAAGAAAAGCTAAGCTTAGAAAAGGTCGCAGAGTTGAGTGGTGTAAGCAAAACGATGATCAGTCAAATTGAGAGAGGTGAATCAAGCCCCACCATAACTACCATCTGGAAGATTGCCAATGGGCTAAAGATTTCTTTCTCTTCATTGATTATCGAACCTGAGCAAGAAGCAAAAGTGGTGCTGCGTAATGAAATGAAAGTGCTAACGGAAGATAGCGGAAAATATCGAGTCTACCCCTCATTTCTCTATCAGGAGGATAGACGCTTTGAGATATATAGTGTAGAAATTGAAGCACATGGGGAACTGAGCTCAAATTCCCATAAAGATGGTACAGAGGAGTATATCACCGTGTTTGAAGGACAATTGATCATTCAAGTAAATGATCATGTACATCACCTAAATAGCGGAGACTCTATTCGTTTCAAAGCCGATCGGCCCCACCTGTATTCCAATCCTGGCGATACCTTGACCCGCTTAAGCATGACCATTTATTATCCTATGAAATAGGATGAAAAAAGAAAGCAGATCAGGCTTCATGCCATCTGCTTTCTTGTTAAACCCGGTCGCATGCGCTCCCTTAAGCCTCTCGGGCTCGTAGATACAAGAACGTTATCGGAAAGCCCCTAATTATAAAAAATAAGTAAAACCATAATTCAAAGTAGGAGAACATTATGAAAAAACAATATAATGTTGGAATTTTGGTATACGACTTCATTGATATTCTAGATTTTGCAGGCCCTTCCGAAGTTCTTTCATTAACCGCATTTTCTAATTTTCAACAAAACATCATGTTGTATAAAAGAAATCTACCAAAAGGAAAACCTTTCCTAGTTAAAACTGTTTCAGAAACAGGAAATACAATTAAAACCCATACAGGAACAGTAATTCACTCTGATTATAATCTAAATAATGCCCCTCAATTTGATATTTTAATCATTCCTGGAGGACCATTACGAGCTATTAATAAAGTAAGAAAGAATAAAAAGATAATTGACTATATAGTTCAATCGAAAAACATTGAAATGATATGTACGGTATGTACAGGTTCACTTATTCTAGCTGAAACCGGACTCTTGGATGGAAAGGTAGCCACAACTCATCATTTGGCCTTATCCTTACTTAATCAAAAATCGACAGGTATTCAAGTCGTAAAAGATAAAAAAGTAGTTAAGGATGGAAATATCATTACATCTGGAGGAGTATCTTCAGGAATCAATATGGCATTGTACCTTATAGAAAAACTAATAAATAAAGAAACAGCACTTAGAACGGCAAAAATTTTAGAGTTCAATAGCTATTTAGAAAGTGAAACAATGGATGTTATGGACAAAATTAATTTGTAAGAAGCTTAAGAGGACGGGGCCATCCGATAACACTGTTCTACACTGCGGGCTTTACCCTTGGTTCGCAAGAAGATGTAGGCAGAAAAGTGGAATCAGCTCACAACCCTGCACTGGCTAAGTCCGCTGGATCCGGGCTAACGCCCCTTAAGCTAGTGAGGGTTTGTGAATACAACAACGTTATCTGAAAGTCCCTAAGAGCATAAAATAGAAGCAACGTATTTCCAAAATAGTTCTTGTTTTCATGGAGGTAAAACATGGATTACACTTCACAGATTGAAGCAGCGTCAAAGGTGAAATCGTGGCCTAAAGTTACCATAGCGGCGGGTCGTCGTCATACCGTTGGTCTTAAATCAGACGGAACGGTGACGGCTGTGGGTGATAATAAATATGGCCAATGTGATGTGGCGGCTGACGCGATATTGTGACGGTTGCGGCTGGTAATGTTCATATGGCGACGAATACGGGTAATGCTCATACAATCGGTCTTAAATCAGATGGTACGGTGGTTGCTGTGGGTTGGAATGAGTATGGCCAATGCAATGTAAGTGGCTGGCGCGATATTGTGGCGGAAGCGGCGGGTTGCGCTCATTCTCTCGGCCTTAAATCTGACGGTACGGTGGTTGCTGTGGGTGATAATAAATATGGTCAATGCGATGTAAGCGGCTGGCGCGGCATCCAACTGCCCGGCAATTAGTTTTAAATCAATTTGAATTGAGAGATACATATGTTGTCGGACCCGGCGCATACGCGCCTTAAGCCTCTCGGGTTCGTGAACACAAGAACGTTAGCTGAAACCCTTGCAAGAGTGTAAAATGACTATAGAGGATTAGGGATAACCTCGCTGTGTAGTATGTATTTAAAGAATTGAAGGAAAGCTCGGAGGATCGCGCTTCTTTTTTTGACGGTTGGTATTTGGGCTACGCCTATCAGTAGAAGCAGATTCATTACGGAGCATATTCACTAGCAAGGAAGCGTAAACAGGCGACAACAATAGTAAACGATTGTGAAGTAAGATCATTTATATTACGTGGAGGTAATTATATGAACAAAACTGATAATAGCAATATACATCGCACGAACAAGAATTATTGGGACGAGAATGGTAACGATTTTTTAGAAGCGATTGTACTGCCTTATTACGGTTGTAATACTTTAACGGAAAATGAATTAAACTTATTTGGTGATGTAGCAGGCAAAAAACTTTTAGATATTGGTTGCGGCAACGGTGAATCTCTTAAATATCATGGCAATAACAAGGCTGCCGAACTTTGGGGCATAGATATTTCTAAAAACCAGATTGAGAAGGCGGCGAAATGCCTTTCAGAAAGTGGTTATGCAGCAAAGCTGATTTGTGGGGCAATGGAGGACGAATGCGGACTACCAACAGATTATTTTGATTATATTTATTCCATTTATGCAATTGGATGGACAACGGATTTACAGGGTACATTTAATAGGGTTGCATCATGTTTAAAAAAGGATGGGGTGTTTATATTCAGCTGGTCGCACCATATCCATATGTGCGTGGCATTTGAAGAAGGTAAAGCCTTTTTTAAAAATAGCTATTTTGATGAAACATGGTCTGAGCGAGATCTTGACGGAAAAAATATTTTACTTTGCTCCCGGAAAATATCAACTTACGTAAACGCCTTGGCGAAGGCAGGTTTTGTAATTGAGCAATTGATTGAGGAGACAAACGACGAAACTTTGCAATTAACAGGCGAACTTAGCGATTGGACAAAAAAATCGCAAATGGTTCCGTTAACAGCTATTTTTAAAGCGAGGAAGCTGTAGGACAAATTGACATTCCTCACTATTTTCAGAGGCGATAGTAAGATGAAATCAGTATTCTTACTACAACATAGAGTTATGAAATTGAGGCAACCTTTATAATTAATATTTTGGGCGGTGTGAATATGGAAGTTATAATACGTGAAATTGAAGTAAATGATTGTCCTGAGGTAGTATCATTATGGATTAATGTGTTAGGAAACCGCAAGGTTAACCTTGATAATTTTTTCGTGTCTATAGAGAAAATGAATAAAGATGGGAACTATAAAACATTTGTAGCATTATTTGAAAATAAAGTGGTTGGCTTTATTGCAACGGTACAGGCGTTATCAATTGGAGATGAAATTGGTTACTTACACATCCAGGGCCTTGCTGTGCAAAAAGAACTTCAGAATAAAGGAATTGGCACAAAACTGCTTAAATATGTGGAGGGATATTCCAAAAGAAAAGGGATTTCAAGCATAATCTTATGTAGTGGATTTAAACGTACAGATGCCCATGCCTTTTATGAACATAATGGTTATGATAAAGATTCATACTGCTTTGACAAAGGTCTTTGACTTCCATTAATAAGTTTAGTTGGTTCTTGGTTCAGTTCGCTATATTTATATATTACGAAAGATAAGATTTTTATTTAGGATTTAGCCGTCAAAGGCTGAATCTGGCTCGCATTTTGAAGAAGAGAATTTGTTTAAGAGGCTTCTCGGAGAAGCTAATAACGTTATTATAGATTTGAGAGTATAGTCGAAGAAGCGACGACTCCAGATAACAGGTAACATCGCATTCAACGCTGCGGGACTACCGTCCCTTGATTGTCAGATGTATAATCAAAGAAGATATAGCAGACAACAAACGACCCAGCCTAAGATAAGAGCTATCTAAGGCTGGGTTGTTTCGTGAGTTATCGGAAAGCTGGGCAAATCCATGTTTTGAGCGAGGTATCCTATGAAGCATCAATTAAAAGGAATTGTATTTGATATGGATAATACTATTTTAAGATCAAGAATTGACTTCCAAGCCATGAAGAATGAAACATATCAATTTCTTGTATCGAAAGAGATCCTACCTGATGGATATAATCTTAATTACCATACAACATCAACTATTGTTGAAGAAGCAATACAAACGAATCGAATGACTGAAGAGTTACTAAATGAAATGTGGGATACTGCTAAGAAGCATGAAGTGTGTGGAATGCAGGGGGCAGACTTGGAGTCTGGTGCGGTGGAGGTCCTTAGTGAACTCAAAGGTAGATATCACATTGCAATTGTAACGAATAATTCTGTTGAAGCTGCAAAAATCGCATTAAGAGATAATGATATTTCTGAATACTTTGATTTCATTATTGGTAGGGAGTTAATGAAAGCATTGAAGCCTTCACCTGATGGATATTTGCGAGTGTTGGATGAGTTTAAGCACTCAGCGAATGAATGGCTCTCTGTAGGCGATTCATGGATAGATGGGAAGGCATCAATAAGCGCAGGGATAAGGTTCATAGCTTATCGATCAGATAAAGAAAAGTTGAAGCAGATGAAAGTGTACCCGACTGCAGAACTGCCCAATCTCTTGGAATTGATAAGTCTGATTGAGCAATTCGAAGAAGGCCCAGCCATCTGATAACACCATGTTCACGCATCTGGGGACAAGCCCCCTCGTCCGGCAGAGGGATTTCGGGGAAGATGGGGCAACCGGACACACCCGCACCGACTAAGCGCATCGCGCCCGGCCACGTTGTGGCCTTAAGTCGGTGGGACGTCGTGAACACAACAACGTTATCCGAAATCTCAGCATAGATATAATCAAAGCTAGAAAGGGGCGAATGTACCTGATGAGAGGTATTATATAAGTTGAATGAAAGTTCTTAGCAAGCCTTGGCAAGGAAAAAATGAACCATTTGTCGAATAAGAAACAGATAAAGAAACGGACAAAGTGGGGGAACGCCATGGATAAGCATAATGAACTGGAAAAAGTAACAGAAGCCATGAAACAAGCCAAAGAGCGTCGAATGTATGAACGCTATCAAGCCATCTATTTACACTTGAAAGGCACATCCATGACGGCAATCGCTGAAATTCTGAATCGTAATCGAATGACGGTGAGCAGTTACATTCATACGTACGAAAATGGCGGATTGGCCGCCTTGCGGCTCAAGCATTCATCTGGTGCTCCTACTCGGTTAACCAAGGAACAGCAAGATCAGTTGACGCAGACCGTCGCCTATTCGGTGCCCCACGAGGTCGGCTTTACAGCCAAGCACAACTGGATGCTTGAACTCATTGCCAGGTATGTGGAACGAGAATGGGACCACCGCTACTCGCTCCGAGGCATCTCAAAAGTGATGGAACGCTTAGGACTCAGCTATACAAAACCGACATACACGCTTGCGGCAGCAGATCCAGAGAAGCAACGCCAGTTTGCCGAAACGACCTTTCCCGATTTGAAAAAAAGTTACTGAACCATGAGATCGATCACTTACTGTTCGAGGATGAATCCATGATTCGGGATTATCAAGCGATTCAGAAAACCTGGTTTCTTCGCGGGAAGCAACGAATCATTCCAACCACGGGCAAGCATCGCGGGGTCAAGCTACTCGCGACGGTTGACTATGAGACGGGACGAATCGTTTGGCAAGAAGACGAACACTATACGGCTGAAACTTTTCTTGCCTTTCTCCAGAAGATCCTCGCGGCTTATCCGACGGGGAAACTTGTTCTTGTGTTAGATAATGCCCGGATTCATCATGCTGCGTGGCTTACGCCCCTTGGTCCCGGAAGCATTTGATACGAAGAAGCCACACCTTGCACCACCTAACCCCGTCGCGGCCAGTCACTACGTTCCTTTAAGGTGGTAAGGGTTCGTGAATATTAAAACGTTATACGCAAGTTCGATAAAGCTTCTATGAAACAACTAAATTCTCAAAATCTATTTTTAAACCATAGGTATAAAGAAAATCGACACCTAGTATAGCATCGAAACCATAGGGTTCTTTAGTAAGTCCTAGTTGAATTGTGAAGTCTTTAAGAAGGATGCTATCAATAGAGTTATTTGAGACAATCTATTGATAACATAATTCACTTAAGCCACCAACTCCATACATCCGTACCGATTTTCCGTTAATAAAGTCTATATCTAAGCCAATAAGGTTCAACGAGATCAGTATCGAAGATAGTTGTGGTGGATTGTCAACAGTAAATCAGACAGCTTTTTTAAGGGCTAATCTTCTGTAGTCAACAGGACTCATGTAGCTTAAAGTTCCATGTATACGATGTTTGTTGTACCAATTTACGTAGTCGTACAGCTCCAACTCAAGATGCTGCAGGCTCTGGAAGTTCATCTGATGAATAAATTCAGTCTTCATTACCTTAAATGTAGCTTCAGCAACGGCGTTATCATAAGGACACCCTTTCATGCTTAAAGAATGACCGATCTGGAACGTAGTAAGCGTCTCATCAATCAACTTGTTTTTGAACTCGCTGCCGCGATCCGTATGGAATAACTGAATTTGACGCAGATCTCCTTGGACAGAGGCAAAGGCACGCGCGACCAGGGGGGCATCCTTTTTCGTGCCTGCGCTAAAGCCAATGATCTCTCGATTAAAGAGGTCAACCAGTACACAAAGAATGTAGTGCCATCTGTTTTTGACTTTGACATACGTTAGATCGCTTACAACGACGCGTTTCTCTTCAGTTTGCTGGAACTGACGGTTCAGTTCATTTGACTGCTGCGACTCGTTACATGCCGCTTTGTGAGGTTTGTATTGAGCCACCGAATACGTAGAAACAAGCCCCTGTTCCTTCATGATGCGTCCAATTCGACGTCTAGATACGGTAAGTCCGCGTTCATGAAGCTTGGCTTTGATCTTTCTTGTATCATATGCTTTCCGGTTCTTCTCGAAGATTTCAACGATAGGTTTTGTCATATCGTCTTCATGGTGGCGTTCTTTTGCTTCATAATAGTACGTGCTTCTAGAAATTTGTAGGACGTCGCACATTGCTGATACCGAGTATTTGTCACGATTTCGCATGATGACACTTACTTTCGTCCCATGATCAGCGCTGCTTGCTTTAAAATGTCGTTCTCCATTTTAAGACGTTGGTTTTCTTTTCGTAAAGCAATAAGCTCATTCTCTTCAGGAGAGCGATTGTTCCTCTCTGAGAAGGAGCCTGACTGTTCTGCTTGCTTGATCCAACGATCCAGTGCAGACACAGTCAGTTCATATTCGTTTACAATATCTGCTCTTGATTTTCCATTCTCGTATAACTGAACCATCTGTCTTTTGAATTCATCTGTAAATGTACGTCTTTTTCTTGGCATAGTAGATCCGCTCCTTGTTCTGATGTGTTCATTCTACTAGCCCTTATTTTTTCTGTCCAACTAAGTGTAGCCGATTCATAATACTTGCCTTGGTTCATTGTTAAGTTATTTACCATCAAGGAATACAATTTTGTCACCTGAGATACTAATAAGTTACACGACATTGAAAAATGATTATGAGAAGTATATTGCTCGTATTTCTGGTTTGTTAGAAGATCATATGATAAGTAAGCTTTACGATTGCCTTGTCTTAAGAGATGTTCCCTCGAATCTATCAGAAACTGAAGGAGTGACTAGTGATACAGCTCCTGTTTTAACAGATGAGAATTTAATTGATCTGTATGAGTTCTGTCGGGAAATTTCTCTGGACGAAAAACTTAAAGAGAACAGGTTAGAAGCAGAGAAAGTCTTGTTAAAGGATATTCGTGATGAGTTGAGCCACTTAAGACAAAGTATTTCGCAAAATGACGCTGAGAAGGAAAAGGTAATTGAGTGGTTATTGAAAGATAGGGGTATTTGGGATCATATTTTTTATACTAAAGAACAGTCCAATGATTGGTCGAAGCGTGATGTTGGGCGGGTAGATGCTGTTGAAGAATGTGCTAGTTTTATCTCAAACAATAGCACTTATGTTACATATCTATCCATGTTTAATGAACAGGTTCGATTACCAAAAGAGTTTCAAAAGTATCGTGACCAAATCAATCGGAGTTTTGAGTAAGCTTTTGAAGAAAATGATTTCAACAAATTGTTCCCCGATATTACTAATAGCACATATAAAGAGAAGTTTGCAGAAATCGGGCAGCTTAGCCCACTCGTATTAGAAAATTTAGAGCAACTGATTCCAACCCTTCCATTTCTCAATATGATAAATCAGTTTAAACTGGAGCTGAAACGCTTAGCTAGAACGGAGTCAGGCAGTTACCGTGATAAATTTGATGGGAAAGTACATGTCTTCGCAACGGCAATGGGGCGTCTTGCCAGTCGCAAATTAGGTCTTTCAAAAGAGATTTAAAATAAATACTTCGGACATATCTTTGGTAAGAACTATTATTCATATAAAGATGAATTCAAATCCTTTTTCGAAGTTACTGTCGTGAAAGAGATTAATGAGGACGGGGTCAAGAAGAAGGTTAGTGCCGCAAGTAACTGGTTAAAGCTGGCATACCATGTTTCACGTATAGAATCCTTGAGCTGCAAACTAAAGTATGTGGGTGGAGATAGATACTGGCTGGTGGACATAATTGATTCTGGGGAATCTAAAGCGAGAGGGGAATATTCACTCTTTAGATACTTTATTCAAACAAATAGTTCTGGTTTCCGTACCTGGGCTGCAAATTATCTTGTTGATGATATACCTCGAGCCGACTATGTATGGTCAAATGATTACTGGACAAAAGGGATATTGCATACGGTAAACAATCAAAGTTTTAATTCAAACTGATTTTGTAAGGAGAAAATTTATTGTTTCTGATAATTAAAGGTAACCCTGTCAAATAAAATGGCAGGGTTCTTCTAATTTTATAATAGCTCAAAACCACAATGACTTTAAATCAAAATTATGAGAAACTCTCACAAACCTATACTTAATTCCTGTTAGAGTGAACTTTTTTGTGCTATGATTTAGCGGGTGATGTATTTCAATGATTGGGGTGTTTTTTGTGGATGTACGATACAATAAGCTGTTCAAACTTCTGATTGATAAAGGGATGAAGAAAACAGATCTACGCCATGCCACAGGTATAAGTCCTAACACATTGACTAAACTTTCTAATAATGAATATGTCTCAATGGACGTGCTTGTCAAAATATGTCGAGTGCTTAAATGCGATGTAGGAGATATTATGGAAGTTGTTTCTGCTGTAGAAAACTAACAGTAGAACGGATATTCGAGGGGTGATGGTATGGCGAAATTAGAATATAGTGCTGGAATGGTGAAACATTCATTTTGGTTTAATGAATTTAGAAAAATGATTGGTCTTCTGCTGGAGGGAAGTAGTTGGGAGGAGATCAAACGATTATGCCAAGAGGAAAACATTTTTTCTGTGCGTACAGTTGAGCGAGCGAATCACATATACCGTGTGGTTGCCAATCGTGTGAATAGTTTAGATAGAAGCATTCATACGTTTTTTTATAATGGCGAATTGAGTACACAAAAAATAATTGTACTAATTTCTATCATGAAGACGGACAAGCTTTTTTTTGATTTTGTCTACGAGGTTTATTATGAAAAGATCCAATTTGGAAACAATCAACTTTCTGACGGCGATATTCAGCTTTTTCTTAGAAATAAGCAAGTTCAAAGTGAGCGAGTTGCGAAATGGACAGATGAAACTTTAAAACGTCTAGGAAGGGCATATAAAACAATTCTCATTGAAGCTGGTGTTTTGATTCGTGGCTCAAGGGATAACATCCAAAAGCCAATATTGGATATCGCTTTGAAAAGTTGGCTAATGAATAACCAAATGCAGATATATCTGGATGCTTTGACAGGGGGAGAAAGGTGAAGACATTACATGAACGACTAGATCAGATGGAACAATTAATTCGTCTCCCCAACTTTCGACAAAACAAAGGGCTGGGTAATGAAGTGGGATATTATGTATTTGACTATCCTCCAGAGCATGAACTCGTTGTGCGGCAGCGAATACAATACATGAAAAACAAGAATAGCAAGTTTAATGATGGGTATGAATTGGTAGTCTTTGATCTATATGATATTGTCATCGAAATGCTTGAAGAAGAAGGTTTTCTAGATTTATGTTATGGATTCGAACAGAAAAATGGGTTAGATCGTATTGTTACAGCTATTGAACGGCTTGTATATGAGGAGAATATGGTGGAGCAATATATTCAAAAGAACACTCCTCAGATGGCGGTTGTAGTATTAATAGGGGTTGGAAAATGTTATCCATTTCTTCGTTCGCATAAAGTATTGAATAATCTGCATCATGCGGTTGATCATGTACCAGTAATTATGATGTATCCAGGAACGTATGATGGTCAACAACTCGTGCTTTTCTCGGAATTAAAGGATGATAATTATTATAGAGCTTTTCGACTCGTTGATTAGGAGGAATGGATGATGATGTCAATTCGCGATATGTTTGTTAAATCGATAGACCGTGATATTAAAGGCGTGATTAAAGTTGGTCAAGCAGATGATGAGAACATTCGCCAGGAACTGGATGAGTATGTTGTTACAAAGGAAATGCAAAAGCATTTCGCTGACTTTTTTGCCAGTTACAAAAAAGGAATTGCTGGACGTACAGATAAAATGGGGGTTTGGATATCTGGATTCTTCGGAAGTGGTAAGTCACACTTTTTAAAAATACTATCTTATTTATTAGAAAATAAGGCTGTCAATGGACGGAAAGCATTTGAATTCTTTACTGAAGATAAAAAAATATCAGATTCGATGGTACTTGCAGATATGACATTAGCTTCAAATGTATCCACGGATGTCATTTTATTTAATATAGATTCCAAAAGTGATGTTAGCGGCAAACAGTCGAAAAATGCCATTGTTTCGGTTTTTCTTAAAGCATTTAACGAGATGCAGGGTCTATGTGCTTCTATTCCTTTTTTGGCTGATCTGGAGCGCACACTAATAGAAGCCAATATATATGAAGAATTTAAGCAGTTGTTTGAAAAATTGTATAAGAAAACATGGGTGTCCTCTCGGCATAAGTTTGATTTTATTCAGGATGTTGTTGTGGAAGTTTTGGTAACTTTAAATTTTATGAGCGAAGCCGCGGCACGTAATTGGTGCGAGAAAGCTGCAGAACCATACCAGATTAGTATTGAACAATTTGCAAAACTGGTGAAAGATTACATTGATCGAAAGGGAAACAATCATCATGTTGTCTTTTTAGTAGATGAGATTGGTCAATACATAGGTGATGATTCCAAGCTTATGTTGAATTTACAAACTGTCACTGAAGACCTTGGGACAGCGTCTCAAGGAAAAGCATGGGTGATTGTAACGAGCCAACAAGATATAGATGCAATTGCCAAAGATATGGGGCTACGTAGTAATGATTTTTCAAAGATACAAGGTCGTTTTGATACAAGATTATCGCTTTCCTCTGCCAATGTGGATGAAGTCATAAAAAAACGTATATTGGAAAAAAATCAGACAGCAGATGAGACATTACGACTGTTGTATGAACAAAAATCAACAATCATAAAAAATCTGATAGTGTTTAACGATGGAGTGGAAAAAAAGCTATATGTTAATGAACAGGATTTTTCTGCTGTTTATCCATTCATTCCTTACCAGTTCAACTTGCTAGGCGATGTACTGACATCTATCAGGCAACATGGTGCATCTGGAAAGCATCTTTCGGAGGGTGAACGTTCGATGTTGGCCCTGTTTAAAGAATCGGCAGTGAGAATCATGAATAATGAAGCAGGTGCGCTTGTGCCTTTCAATGTATTCTATGATGCGTTACATCAGTTCCTTGATCATCGACATAAAGGAGTAATCATCCGGGCGGCAAGCAATACTTATATAAATCCCAATCAAGAAGAAGATTGCTTCAATGTTAACGTACTAAAAACCTTGTTTATGATCAAATATGTCAAGGAAGTTACGGCTCATGTAGATAATATTGTTAGTCTTATGATCAATCATGTGGATACTGACCGTATCGCACTCAAGAAAAAGGTTGAGGATGCACTTAAAGTACTGGTTGATCAGACACTTGTACAAAAACATGGCGAGGTATACGTGTTTCTAACAGATGAAGAACAGGAAATTAATCAAGAAATCAAAAACCAGACAGTAGAAATGGCAGAGGTCATTGCCAAAGTATCTGAATTGATTTTCACAGATATCTATGGGGAAACGAAATATCGCTATCCAGCTTTCAATGGCCGCTATCATTTTTTATTTAATCAGTTCGTGGATGATCGTCTTCATCGTCCCAATCAAAATTATGATATTGGTGTTCGAGTATTGACGCCAAATTCAGAGTATGCTGACGATGAAATGACGCTGCGGATGGTTTCTGGACAGAAAAAGGAAGTATTGATCGTTTTGCCTAACGATGCTGCTTTTCTGGATGAGGTTCGCAGTGCTTTAAAAATCGAGAAGTATTTACGTACTGCTGCTTCGGGAGCTTTGACAAAGTTTCAACAAATTAAGGATGCCAAAAACGTTGAAATGAACGAAAGAAATGGTCATGCAAAGCTCTTCCTTACAGAATCGCTCAAGCAAGCTCAGATTTATGTCAATGGAGACAAGGTGCAAATTTCTGCAAAAGACGTATCCACTCGTATTAACGAAGCAATAGGCAAATTGGTGTCGACTGTTTATCACAAGCTTCCGTATATTAATGTGGCAGTGGGAGAAGCTCATTTAAGAGAGTTGTTTACTACTTCTATGCAACAGTCATTAATATTGGAAGGTGGAGAGCCGGCTAATGCGAATGCATTGCGAGATGTATTAGAATTTATCTCTCTTAATGCAGCATCACACTTAAAAACATCAATGAAGAGCATAATGAATCGTTTTATGAAAGCACCTTATGGATTTGTCGAAGACGATATAGAGTGGCTGATTGCCTATCTATTCAAAAACGGTGATATTTCTTTTACGGTCAATGGTAGTGGCGTAACCTTATTGAACAAGACTTCAGAAGAGATCATTCGCTATGTGACAAAACGTGAATTTGTAGAAAAATTGCTTATGGATCGGCGTGAAAAAGCTACAGATCAACAGAAAAAAACTGTGCGAGAGTTATCTAAGGAACTATTCGGTATTTCTATCATGAGTGAAGATGACGATTCCATCATGCAGGATTATCAGCGCTATAGTCAACGCTTATTAAATGACATTGAAAAGATTGAGATTATGATGCAACAAAATAATTCTTTACCTGGTAGAACAGTTGTTTCATCAGGAAAGTTACTGCTTCGCAATGTGCTGCAGATACAGGTACCAGCAGAATTCTTCCAACTGCTTCATCGTGATCGGGACGATTATCTGGACTTTGCGGATATGTATGAACCGATCAAGCTGTTCTTTAATGGAGAACAGAAAAATATTTTTGAGCGTGCTCTTCGTCTCATAGCTATTTTCGATGAAAGTAAAACCTTTATTGTGGATGAGCAGGTAGAATTGTTAGTAGCAGATATTAAGGGGATTTTGAAGAAAAATGAACCTTATACGGACATTCCGAAACTTCCTGATTTGCTCGATAAGTTTGCCGCGGCGTATACAAAGGTGCTTGATGATATGTCTATTCCTGTGCGTGCTGCTGTAGATGATGCGAAGGAACGCATTGTGGATGCTTTGGATGGTAAGCCATATCAAGATGCAATGAGTGAACATGCATTTAGGTTGTTTCAAGAAATATACGATAAATTACAAACGTGTAACAATGTCGCCACATTGCAAAATATCAGAGTAGAAGCAGATGCACTAAAAGTAAGGCTGCTCAACGAAATGGATGCCAAGGATAGACAGTTTGTGAGGGAGCGTGCGAAGCAGGCTGAGCAATACAAAGTTAACAGTGAAACGGCTACTACAGCAGAACCCGAAGTGCAATCACTACCAAAGGTGAAAAAACGTCGGAATATCAGTATTAAAAGCATCAATTTGACAAACTCCTGGCAAATTGAAACTCAGCAGGATGTTGAAAAATATATTGCTGCATTACGTGAGCGCATCTTGCGTGAACTTGATGAAGAAACGGTGATTAATATCGAATTTTAGGAGCTGTATAAATGAACAAAACGGCTATTAAAACATTTGCTACATGGGCAAGAAATAAACTGATTACAGATATTACGTATAAGGCAGGATTAATGGGTGTGTCGTGCGATGGCATAGCTGAACCACTGCCTCAATCTACGAAAGAAATTCAATTTTTCGATATTGGAGCGAGTGAACCATATGCTATTTCAAATATAGAGATCGCACAACGTAACAAGTTAGTTGAGATCATTAAAACTAAAGCCGCTAGTTCTGATTATAAAAATGCTTATCGTTATGTAGTCGAGGAAGTAGCGTATACCTGGTTTAATCGCTTAATTGCTATTCGTTTTATGGAAGTCAATGATTATCTGCCTTCTCGTATAAGAGTACTCTCATCGGAAAGTCCAAATAAGCCAGAGCCAGATCTCGTGACAACGCCGTTCGATGCTGATTTCCCCTTTACAAGCGCCGAGCGGGAACGAGTGCTGGAGTTTAAGCTAGACAATAAACTAGACGATCTTTTTCAGATGCTATTCATTAAGCAGTGCAATGCCTTACACGAAATCCTACCTGAACTGTTTGAGAAGACAAATGATTATACAGAATTGCTCTTGAATATCACATATTCAGATAAAGATGGTGTTGTATCTCGACTAATTAACAATATTGCTGAGGAAGACTTTCAAAATCAGGTTCAGATTATTGGCTGGTTGTATCAGTATTATAATACGGAGCCGAAAGAAGATACCTTTAATTTATTGAAGAAAAATGTGAAGGTTACAAAAGAACGCATTCCTACGGCAACCCAATTATTTACCCCAGATTGGATTGTTCGTTACATGGTCGAGAACAGTCTTGGACGACTGTGGTTAGAGCAGGAGCGTGCAAGAGTTGGCCTTGGAAATGAATATCTAAATGGTAGTTATTTTGGTTGGAAATATTACCTTGAAGAAGCCGAGCAAGAACCATCTGTTCAAAAGAAAATGGATTTACGTCTAAAGGAACAGAAGTATTTAAGACCTGAAGAAATTAAGATTATTGACCCTTGTATGGGGAGCGGTCACATTTTAGTTTACGCTTTTGATGTATTAATTCAAATTTATGAAAGTCAAGGCTATAGTGCGAGAGATGCCGCCAAGCTTATATTGCAACATAATATTTTTGGATTAGATATTGATAAGCGTGCATGGCAGCTTGCCTATTTTTCATTAATAATGAAGGCACGACAATATAACCGAAGAATATTTAATGAGCAAGTAGCTCCTCAATTGTATTTTCCTTCTGGGGATGCAGAGGGAGAGGAAATTGGTTCTTTAATCAAAGTAGATGTACTTGAACCAATGCCACAAATATCAGAAGGTCAAATGACAATTGAAGATATTAACTATGCTGAAAAACTAAGTATATGGGATTTTAAACGAGTTCTCTCGCAGCATTACGATATAGTTATAACTAACCCACCTTATATGGGTTCTAGTGGAATGAATAACAGGCTATCGGAATTTTTGAAATTGAATTATCCAGATAGTAAAAGCGATTTGTTTGCGGTTTTTATAGAAAAATGTACATCAATGGTTGCGCCGCAAGGATATAGTTGTCTGGTAACAATGCAATCATGGATGTTTCTTTCAAGCTACGAAAACCTTCGTTACAAACTACTTTCTAATAACACAATAACTAATCTTATGCACATGGAAAATATGGTTATGGGTATTGCTTTTGGCACAGCTGTGACAATTTTAAAAAATGTATATGTTAGAGATTATAAGGGCACATATAACTACATTAAATTATTGGATATAGACGATGATGAGCCGATAGTTTTCCCTGTTGTCAAAAATCGTTTCTCACAAGTAAGTGCTAATATATTTGCAAAGATTCCTGGAATGCCAATAGCATATTGGATTAGCAATAACTTATTAAAAGTTTTTGAAGAAGGATCAAAAATGTCTGAATTAATTGAACCTAAACAAGGCCTTGCAACAGCGGACAATAATAGATTTTTAAGATTATGGTGGGAGCCAAGCAATAATAAGATTAAATACGATACAAATAGTATAGAAGAATCGAAAGCAAGTGGTTTTAAGTGGGTTCCTTATAATAAAGGTGGAGAACGGCGGCAATGGTATGGGAATTATGACTATGTAGTGAATTGGGAAAATGATGGTTTTGAAATTAGAAATTTCAAAGATAATAAGGGCAAACAGCGTTCAGCAGTAAGGAGTCCACAATTTTATTTCAAAGAAGCAATTACGTGGTCAGATATTACAAGTGGAGGCTTTAGTATAAGGTATAGAACCGCAGGAAGTATACATGATGTTACAGGAATGTCGGCATTTACTGAGAATCGGATGCTGTTACTTTATCTTCTTGGACTAATGAGTACAAAAATAGCTGATTATGTCTTTAAAATATTGAATCCTACGATTCATTTGCAGATCGGTAATTTTAGTAATTTCCCTGTGTTAAGTCAAAATCAGATTAGTGAAAGGGTCATATTAATCATTGAGGAATGTATCCGATTATCGCAAAATGATTGGGATTCTTTTGAGAACTCATGGGAATTCCCTTATCATCCTTTAATAAAAGGAGCTAACCAAGGGACGGATAAAGATACACAAAATAAAATACAGTTATGCTACGAGCAGTGGAAGTCCATTACTGAATCCCGATTCCTTCAACTTAAGGAAAATGAAGAAGAACTTAATCGTGTCTTTATTGATATTTATGGCTTGCAAAGCGAGCTTACTCCAGAGGTGGGGGATAAGGAAGTAACGATTGCTCGCATATTTGATAACAAAGAAGACATTCCGGAGAGCATGAAAGGCAACAAATATGTATTGACCAAGACAGATGTGATAAAGTCATTTGTTTCTTATGCAGTTGGTTGCATGTTTGGCCGTTATTCCTTGGATGTGGACGGACTTGCTTATGCGGGTGGTGAATGGGATGATAGCCAATATCGAACATTCATTCCGGATAAAGATAATATCTTGCCAATTACAGATGAGCAGTATTATGAGGATGATATTGTCGGACTGTTTGTTGCTTTTGTGAAGAAGGTGTACGGACAGGAGACATTGGAAGAAAATTTGGCCTTTATTGCTGAAGCTTTGGGCAATAAGGGGAATAGCTCACGAGAGAAAATTCGCAATTACTTCTTAAAAGACTTCTTTAAGGAACACTGTAAAACCTACCAGAAGCGACCAATTTATTGGTTGTTTGATAGCGGCAAGCAGGATGGCTTCAAGGCGTTAATATATATGCACCGTTATGATGAGAATACGATTGGCAATCTGCGTATTGACTATTTGCATCGTCTTCAACGTGTTTACGAGCGAGAGATTGCTCGAATGGATGAAACTATTAAACATAGTGACAATGCACGAGAAAAATCTGTTGCGGAAAAACGTAAGGAAAAGTTGATGAAGCAGTTGAAGGAAACGAAGGACTACGATGAGAAAATTGCTCACCTTGCCATTGCTCGCAGATTTATTGATCTGGATGATGGAGTAAAGGTTAACTATGAGAAAGTGCAGACAGACTTGGAAAATACCATGTTACCTGTGCTAGCGAAAATTTAATTGAATGAAGAAAGGGACAGCAGGATGCCCGAGTTGAATTTGAAACAAATCGTCGATAAACTCAATGCAGAATTTACCGGGGAAACTCGCAAATTAGTCTTTTGGTATGACGAGCATGCTGAGTTTGTTGAAGATATCACAAGTTTGAAACTGGATCGAGCTCAAGTGTATGTACTTGAGCCAGATAACCAGTTTCGCACAAAGATATTTTTGGAGCGGGAAGATACAGAGACTAGCTACTTGCTCTATGCTCCTTTCCCAAAACCGGCTATACGCGATAATCACTTGGAGGATATGCTGCGTTATTCGAAACGCTTCTATGCAGACCGTGCCTCACTGTTAACAGTGGATTTGGGGATTGATGAACAGTACAAGCCAATTATTCAGAGGTATATCAAGTTCTTTGCTTCTAAGGAAAGAGAACGCAAATTCTATAGTCTTGAGATAGAGCAGTTCACAAAGGAAACAATTGAAGTTGCTCTTCTGAGTGTCTTATGTAAGGCACGAACTGTTACATTTGATGAAGTTTTACGAGTGGTTATGACAGAGGATAAATTAGAGAATAATCGTTTTCTAAATGAGTTTGAGAAGTTCGATTTGACCACGACATTTTGGCAGCATTGTGAGAGAGAGTATGGCTATTCAGATGAAGCACCTACATTAGAAAAACTTACAGCTACTTTGTTCGTTACGTATACGGAACGTTATTTGAAACAGGAACTACCACAAGCATGGCGGAGTTTTGTTTCTTTGAGACAAGGCAATGTGATCGTATTTATGGATCATTTTATGAATAGTTTTCTCTACCATGAGCGTTACGATGAATTATCTGCCGCGGCATCTGTTATGCTGAATGTTTCCGGTGCTATCTCGAAACTTGATTATGAAACCCTACTTGACTGCGATTCATTCGCCGAGATTGATCAACTTTTGTTGAATTGGATAATGGAACGATTGCTGGATGAGGATACAGGAGCAAAACTTCGGGAATGGGACATACCAAAGATTTGCCTGGAGCGTGGCAAAAAGCATTTTGGTACACGATTTAAAGTACAGTATAGTATGTTAGCTAGTGCTTATGAAGTGATTGTTGCAGCTAATTATGCTTGTTCAGATGATTTGAAATCATTGATTGCTCAATATCAACAAAAAGATTATCAAATTGATGCTCACTATAGGCACTTTTATTTCTTGTATGACCAGTTGACTGACACTTCTGGCTATGAAAAATTGCGTGATTTAATTGAGAATATCTATACAAATGAGTATTTGGCAAAGCAAATGCCTATGTGGACATCATCTTTTGCAAGCGATGCAGCAATGAGCAATTTGCCACTGCAAAGACACTTTTACGGCCGTTATGTTGAAAGTAGTAAGAGGAAGGTTGTTGTCATTGTTTCAGATGCTTTGAGATATGAGGTAGGACAGCAATTGTTTCAAAAACTTGAAAGAGACCCTAACTGTGAGACCAAAATAGAAACAATGATGGGTATCTTACCTTCCTTCACACGATTAGGTATGGCCTCATTACTTCCACATAAGAAACTAGAAATGACGGATGAAGGGAAAGTTCTTGTGGATGGTTTACCTTCAGATAATCTTAAACAGAGGGAAGAGATTTTACAAAAATCGGTCCCTAATAGTCGTTGTGTACAATTTGATGATGTCAAGCAATTAAAGAAACCTGAACTACGTGAACTGTTTACAGGAATGGATGTTGTATATGTTTATCATAACCAAATAGATGCACGAGGAGATAAGTTGAACACCGAGAATGAAGTTTTTAATGCGTGTGAAGAAGCAATTGAAGAAATTTATACTCTGATTAAGCGTCTGTCTGTAAATGCTAATACGTATCATTTTGTAGTGACAGCAGACCACGGTTTCTTGTATAAACGTGATAAGCTAATGGAGTATGACAAAATTAGTGGAGTAAGCGGAAAAGGAGCTTATGTTAATCGTCGCTTCATTGTAACTCGGGATGCAATTCAGGAAGACGGTGTATCTTCGGACATTCTTGGAAGAATGCTAGGAAATGATGACAATCGGTATGTTTCGTTTCCTGTCAGTACGAATGTTTTCAAGGTTGCGGGTGGTGGACAGAATTATGTGCATGGGGGATGCTCACCGCAAGAACTACTCCTACCTGTCATTCATGTGAAAACTGAACGGGGGCATGTGGAGACACAACCTGCTTCAATTGCCTTGGTTAGCATGGTTCATAAAATTACGAATCTCATTACTTCATTAGATTTTATCCAGACTGAACCCGTTAGTAGTGTAGTTAAGGAAACGAGCTATAAGCTGTTTTTTGTTTCGGAGCAGAATGAACGTATTTCGAATGAATGCAACTACTTGGCTGATCGAAAAGATAATGATCCGCAGAAAAGAATGTTTCGTTTGCGCTTTGATTTTAAAAATCAGAAATATCACCGTAATAAAAGATACTACTTGGTAGCATTGGATGAAAAAAATGATTCGGAAGTATTTCGTCATGATGTTGTGATTGACATTGCTTTTGCTAATGATTTTGGATTTTGACTGAGTAGGATGCTGTGAGATTTTATTTTGGAAAGGCAGTTGTTGTTATGGAAGAGCAACTGAACAATTTATTAAAAGAGTCTTTTGCAGGGAAAGTTGTTCGCAAGGATCTCACCAAAAAAATTAAAGAGGGAGCAAATGTACCTGTATATGTCCTTGAATATTTACTCGGCATGTATTGCGCCACGGATGATGAAGAGGCAATTGAACAAGGTATTCAGCGTGTAAAAGGTATTTTGTCGGATAACTTCGTACGTCCGGACGAGGCGGAGAAGATTAAGTCTAAAGTTCGTGAATTAGGTAGTTATACCATTATCGACAAAATAGAGGCTAAGCTTGATCCCGACAGTGATACGTATCGAGCGGTTTTTTCCAATCTTGGGCTAAAGAACGTTGTTGTAGCTGACACTTATATTAAGCAGTATGAAAAGTTACTGGCCGGTGGTATCTGGTGTATTTTGCGAATGAACTACAATCGGCTTGATGAACGCTATGATGAGTTTGATTCAGATGCACCAAAGGGGAATAAGAAAAATAGAGTCAGCCCGTTTGAGATTGAGGAGCTGACTCCAATTCAGATGGCGCACATGGATATGCAGGAGTTTTTTGAGGGCAGAAAGCAATTTACTAAGGAGCAGTGGATGGATTCTCTACTACGAAGTGTTGGTATGGAGCCAACACAGTTTGAATACAAAACAAAATGGCATCTACTTTTGCGAATCGTTCCATTAGTAGAGAATAACTATAATCTTTGTGAGCTTGGACCTCGCGGAACAGGGAAATCGCATGTTTACAAAGAAATTTCACCTAATTCCATCCTGATCTCTGGCGGACAAACTACGGTAGCAAACTTATTTTATAACATGGCTAGCAGATCCATCGGGCTTGTTGGAATGTGGGACTGTGTTGCATTCGATGAAGTCTCCGGAATTACTTTCAAAGATAAAGATGGTATCCAGATCATGAAAGATTATATGGCATCGGGATCATTTGCACGAGGAAAGGAAGAAAAAAATGCTAATGCTTCAATGGTCTTTGTAGGTAACATTAACCAGAGTGTGGATGTCCTACTGAAAACATCTCATCTATTCGAACCTTTCCCGGATGCAATGGCGTATGATACAGCCTTTTTTGATCGAATGCATTATTATTTGCCTGGCTGGGAAATACCCAAAATGCGGCCTGAGTACTTTACTAATGAATATGGATTTATAACAGATTACTTAGCAGAATTTTTTAGGGAAATGCGCAAGCGAAGCTTTGGAGATGCGATTGAAAAGTACTTCAGGTTAGGCCATGACCTCAACCAGCGTGATGTCATTGCAGTCCGTAAGACTGTTTCTGGATTGATTAAATTGTTGTATCCACACGGAGAATATAGCAAAGAGGACGTATCTGAAGTGCTTGAATATGCGCTTGAAGGGCGGCGTAGAGTGAAGGAGCAACTTAAAAAAATTGGTGGTATGGAGTTTTATGATGTTCACTTTTCTTATCTAGACAACTCTACTTTTGAAGAGCATTTTGTAGCAGTGCCTGAGCAGGGATCTGGCAAGTTAATACCGGAAGGTCAAAGTAAGCCGGGGCATGTTTTTACTGTAGCTCATGGAGATACTGGAATGTTAGGTGTCTATAAAATGGAGACAGAAGTTGTTGGTGGAACCGGAAGATTTGAAGTAACGGGTATTGGATATGATCGTGAGGCTAGAGAAAATGTAAAAACTGCTCAGAATTATTTCAAGGCTAATAAGAAACTAATTAGTGGCTCCATTAATATTGATACCAATAATTCACTTATGCATTTGGTTGATTGTCAAGGAGTAGGGACTCCTGCTGAGATTGCATTGTGTGCTTTTATAGGACTGTGCAGCGCTTCTCTGCGAAAGCCAATACAAACACAAATGTGTATACTTGGTAATATGAGCATAGGGGGAACGATCAGTAAAGTGGAGGAACTTGCCAACACATTGCAGGTCTGTTTCGATGCCGGGGCTAAGAAAATATTGCTTCCAATGTCTAGTGCCGTTGACATAGCAACTGTGCCGTCAGATTTATTTGCAAAGTTCCAGACTTCATTCTATGTTAGCCCAGAGGATGCGGTTTTCAAAGCATTGGGAATTGAATAGTTAGTTGTGTTTAAAGACAAATGAAAGTCTTAGATGAATAATACATTGATCAAAATTCAGCCCCACCATGCATTGAAATTAGCAGGGGGGCTAAACTTATATTGGGATATTAAAGATCATCCTCCCAAGTCATGTTATCGAAAAAACGTTGTAGTTCAATAGCCTTGTTCATATGTTGTTCTAAAAGAACCGGATCAGAGGAGTTAAGTAGTGCCTCCTGCTCATCCAAGTAATCTTTTAGTTCCTTAAGGAGAAGTTATTGGATTGAAAAAGGGATGTTGCTCAGAGGAGGTGAAATTGTACCTTTCTCTTGGAAAAGCAAGCAGGCCTGAAGAACACGCAGGCACTTGCTTTTCCCGTTCATTACCACCATCTACGCTCCAGCTTCTTTTGGTCAGCGTTCCTTTGGTGATCGCGTTTCCCGAAAAATTCGTCTTCCCGGGCAATCGTTGGGTCATACCAGTCTGCCTTGGCTTTTGCCCATGCTATCCAATCCGTTGTCTTTGAATCAAGGTTTTCAGATGCCTCAACTGCCGTAATGTAGCGTCTTATTTTGCAGGCGATATCGTAGTCCTCCGATAAATTTCCCAGTATCAGTGTTTGGTCAACCTCTTCATTTACACGTTGACGGCGTTCCTCTCTTCGACGTTCCTCTTCCTGACGCTTACGTTCGGCTTCTTCCCGAGCCTCGCGCTCTTGCCTGAGTATATCAGAAGCCTCGTACAACGAAATCATGAGATCACCAATACGATCTTCAATGACGTATGATTTACAATCTCGGAAGCTTTTTGAGTTATTAACCGAAACGGTTATTCGGCCATTGTAAACATAGTCATACTTTTTGATTTTTGGTTTTGACGCCCATGAATGGCGGCGCTTGTCTTCTTCATACTTTAGTAGCTGTACGTTTTCATCTTTCGTAGGAATATGCTTGATTTCGTCCTTTGCTTCTGTCACCGAGACAGAGACGTTTTCTCCGTTAACAACAAACTGTAGATCGCTGGTTAGCGAGCATTCGAGCGGCTCCATGGCTTTGATTAGCGCATCAAAGATATGCAACACCCTGGGCAATGCTTCTTCAGAAACCGTGTCGGCAAGAAAGAGAGGAGTATCCATGACTCTTCTATTATAACCTCTGGTTTCTTGCTCCCTATGTTTTCTCTTCCAATCAATGACTGCTTTTCGGTGGGCTACAATTGTCGGATGCATTTTGGCGTTCTCATCGGGCAGCCTGATTTGCGTTGCAATAGAGAGAACGACACTTCTATCCTCTTCATTCAAAAAGCTGACTGTCTCTTTCTCAAGTGGTGGAGTGTAATCCGTTCCGGTTCTTACACCTGATTTTTTAGTAGGTTTGTTGGTTATAGGTAACGGAGTACGGGTTACTGGCTTGCCTGCTCGAAGCTTGGCCCAATACCCAACTGGAGGCGTGGGGATATCCAACGACTGGCACACTTTCCGGATTGCGACATCCGAGACAGCATATCTTTTAGCTATGTCGGTTACGGGAGCCAACCATATTTCATTGTATAGAAGCTCTCTGTCATAAATATTGAAGGTTTGTCCGGATTGCTCATACGTTTCTGGTAGGTCAATGGTTTGAGCGACCTCGCTGGCATTATCCCGCATTGTTGTAGAAGGGAATGGAGCCTGTTCCTCCATTGGTAATGTAGGAGCTTCGAATGCTGGTGATGCTTCTGCGATGCCTGCTTCCAACTCTGCTCCACCAGAGCTTTCATTCGTTAAGTTTTGCCTCTTCTTTTTACGAGTAGAAGGGTGGGAGTTGGATAACAAAATGATTTCTTCTGCCGGCTCCGGTAATTCAAGCTTGGTTACAGGTTTGTTAAAATTGAGCTTCGTCCAGTATCCAGACGGAGGAATCGGAATGCCCGCGTCTTTAATCTGTTTCATAAGGTGGGCATAAGGGAGGTTGTATTTTTTGGCCACTCCGGCGACCGATATTTCCCAGATTTCATCGTATAATTGCTTTCGAGTCATTTCAATATTCGAATACTCGGGCAAAGCGCTTCCCACCTCTCCTTCACTTGACGAGCTTACTTCAATGATGGGAACAACTGCAGGTTCAATTCTAGTTGGTTGCTCTTCTTGTGCGACTTGTTGAACTGCTTCTTTATCATCATGAAAGTCAATTGCAGTGTGTTTACCCTGCAGTGTGTAATTTACCTGCGGTGCAAGGAGTGCGTCGAATTGTTTGATCCCTCCAATCCCTCGTTTTCGCTTAATAGAAAAACCAGGTCCCGTTTCATTTCTTCGAATTGATTAATGATCGTATTCAAGTTTTTTTCAATATTCTCCACCTGAATCGCATTGATCTTGCCGTGATTATAGGCAATAAGCCGTTCCGGTACGATGGTATAAGACCAACTCTCCCTATATCGATCTTCATTACGAATTGCAAAACCAATTGGCAACAAGTCATTTCTCATACCGAGTGTCAACATGTTTGGGGATATACCCAGGTAATCTGCTGCAATTTTAATGGTGATTTTGGACATGCCTCTGATCTCTTCATCCGAATACTTTGCCATACGTTTCACCTCCTTTAGCAGGGCGTTTTTCTTCCGGTTTTAATATCATTAGTTTCACCTTTATCATACTACATAGTAGTGTGCTGGGTAGTTGTTTTTGAGGATTTGATTATACGTAACCTCTATCCTGAGGCCACAATAGATTAAAGGATATGATGCCATTACTGTCGAAATTTATAAAAATGCGTCGATGACTGGAGATGGCATAAGGCAGGATATTAACAAGCCTATCGGCGCAAGGAATTCTATACTAACGAGGGAATGTGTGACGAGTATGAAATTGTTCGACATTATTCCGGATCGACTGTTTACGCTGCTTGTGGGCTCTAATAAGCAAATCTATGCTGAGGCTCTGTTGCTGCTGTACGATCAGGCACAGACAGAGCGCTTCGGCATTCGTTTTAACGTCATGCGGGATTTGCTGCAGGAAATGCTGGATACCCGGCGCGAATTGGGTGAGGATATTGCTGTATTGGATACGGAAGACGAGGAGAGCGAGCGCGTTGACGATTTGAGACAGATTAACATGGAAGACCTGACGAGGGCTCAAGCGAATACAATGTTGCGGCGACTGGAAGAGCGAAAGTGGATCGATGTGGAGACGCGAGCTCAATTCGAGCGGTTCATTGTATTGCCCCACTATGCCAGTCGGCTGATTGGAGTGTTAAAAGAGCTGTGCGATGCGAGGACGGTTGAGTACCAGCGATTTGCATTTTTGGTCTACCAATCGCTGACCGGAGAAGGAGCCCGGCTGCAGCCTTGTTCGGCCGTTATGAGTGCGACTGAAGTAAGTGGACAGTTTCGACAGGAGCTTGTGGCGCTTTACAACAATATGAAGCACTTGATGGAACAGGTTGTTCAGAAGACGTCAATACAGGATGTGCTGGATCATCATTTTGACCATTATAAAACCCAAATTATTGATAAGAGTTATCATCGGCTGAAGACATCCGATCATGTTGCTCGTTATCGAATGCAAATTCTAAATACGGTACAGCAATGGCTGCTAGATCGGCAGCAATTGGAAGAAGCTGCACTCGACGGGGTGAAGAGCGGATTGTACACTTCAGTAGACGAGGCTGGGCAGGCTGTGAAGCAGGCACTCTTTTTCATTGATGAAACGTTCAACGGGCTGGATGAGTTGTTTTACCAAATTGATGTGCGGCACAATCAATACTTGCGTTCCTCTTATGATCGCGCTCGCTATTTGAGTCAGCAGAATGAAGGCATGGATCAGCAGCTTGCACGTTTAATTGAACGGCTGAGCAAAGACTTATCAATGGATGGTACGGAGTCGTTGTTTGCGCTGCGCCAGACCCGCGCTCTTTCTGAACAATCCTTATTGCCGCCGCGGCGCAAGCGGGCTCCTCATCAACCTGATGTGCATGTAGCTGTGGAGATGCCTGATCATCTACTGGAGGAATTGCGAACCAAAAACCTCGAACGAATGCGCAAGGCGATTACCCGAAAGAAGGTTGATGATTACGTTACGAATCGTTTCGGTGAACGGACAGAGATGGAGATGGCGGAACTCGCACCCGAGAATGCGGAGCAGTTTATAATGCTGGGCTATATTTATTTGTATGGATCAGACGGGGGCTCGAACTTCCTGATTCGGCGAAGTGATGGCCGCAATATTCTAACGATTGGCGGATATCGATTCGATAACCATACAATTGTCAAGAAGAAAGGGGGCTCGAAAAGATGATATTTGACGAATTGACTGAATCTGAGCAAGCCAAGGTTCGTCATGTATTGAATCGGTTATTCGAGGTCAATCTGCTGGTTAGAGACAAGGAGCGTGAAGCTTATGCCATCATACGGCGTCATAGTCAGGCACTTGAAGCCTACTTTCAATTTCTCGGCTGGGAACTAACAGTTGATGAGCGACATGAATGTGTTTTTCTCCACCTTCCGGATGGACGGCTTCGCAGGCGTCTGGATAGGGAACAGACCCTTTGGCTACTTGTGCTGCGACTTCTGTATGAGGAGAAGCGACAAGGCTTGTCGTTAGCTGATTATCCGATGGTGACGTTGCATGAAATTCGTAGTAAGTTTGCGACGTTTCGGATTGAATGGGTGGGACGGACAGCGCTGGACAAGCTTATTCGGTTGTGTGCACAGTTTCAGTTGCTCGAAGCGATGGATGAGGATCATCGAGCGGACGATGCCCGGTTCAAACTTTACCATACCTGGATGTATGTTATTCAGGCTGACGAGATCGCTCAACTTACGGAAAGAATGGAACGCTACGATGCCGTAGAGGAAGGAGGATTGCTGGATGAAATGGATGACACGGGTCCGGTTGATTAACTGGCACTACTTCAAGGATGTAACTATGGAATTTGGCCGACAGACATTAATTACAGGACAAAATGCCGCCGGTAAATCGACGATTATCGACGCCCTTCAGGTGCTGTTTGTAGTTGATCAGCGGCTTATTCGCTTCAACGCTGCAGCTCACGATGAGGCGAAGCGCAGTTTTGAGAATTACCTAATGGGCAAGATTGGCAGCGATGAACGCTCGTACGTTCGGGACGGGGATTTTACGACCTACATTATTGCCGAGTTTCGTGACGAGGACAAGATGGAATCGTTTGTTATCGGTGCAGCTATCGACGTGTACCGCGACCGTTCGTATGAGGAAGAGTATTTTATATTGGCTGCATGCAAGTTGGATCAGCTTGACTTTGTTAATCCGCAAGGCCAGTTGCTGAATCGGGAAGCGTTTAAACGACGATATGGAGCCGGTGTTGGGACTGGTCTTGGAGAAGGAGATCTGCAGCTTGGTGTGAGGCAGGGTTCAAGGAGGCGGGCTCTATTTGAGCGTAACAAGTCTAACTATCAGAAGGCATTGTTGGCAAGATTGGGTCAACTGCAGGATCGATTTTTCCATATATTCACCAAAGCACTGTCGTTTAAGCCGATTCGCAATATCCGGGCGTTCGTTTACGACTACATCCTGGACAAGCGTGAGTTGCAGTTGGATTTGATGAAGCAGAATTTCGAGATTCATGAGCGCTACAGGCAGGAGCTTGAACTGCTGCAGAAGCGAAAATTGCAGTTGCAGGGCATTCGAGATGGCTATCAGGAGTATGCCCGGCTCAAAGAAACAATTAAAGAGCAGGACTATGTTATTCGAAAATTAAAATTGTTGTATGAAACAGAGAATCTCGAGCAACAGGAGCGTTTGAAGCATCAAGCGGAGGAAAAGTTGGCTTACCTACAGGAAAGTGCTGGATTGGCAGAGTGTAAGTTGAATGAGGCGCGTGAACAGTCGCAGCTCGCTTACCAGCGCTGGCAGAATCATGCAGCTGAAAGACGCAAGCAGGAACTGGAGAAAATATTGTCCATTTACTGCACCAGGCTTGATCGGGAGAGACAATTGCTGGAGAACTTCTCCACCTGGACGGACGGAGAATATTGGTCGTGGGAAACAGGAGAGCGGGAGCAGATTGGACAATATACGGAGCATCTTGCGGGATTGCTGGCGATTGTAGACAAAGGCAACGCAGAAGAATTGGATGAAGAAACATGGGCAGCGAGGCTAGCTGCAATTGGTGAAGCCCGGTCTGGTTGGTATGACCGGCTGTTGATTGGCGAAGCTCGCTTACTGGAAACACTGAAGGCGGCGGGGGAGCAGGCGACCGAACTGGAGAGCATTATCCGTGATCTAGAGCAGAAGCGGCGCAGCTATGCGGAGCCGGTCAGACAGTTGAAGGCATTGTTGGAGGAACGGTTAAGGGGACGTTCTGCGGTCTGGATTTTTTGTGAGGAAGCGGAGCTTGTTGACGAAGGCTGGCGGGATGCACTGGAAGGTTATCTGAATACGCAACGATTTGATCTATTGGTGGAACCGGAATGCTTCGCGGAGGCTCTCGGCATCTATGAGCGAGAGAAATGGACGCGAAAGCTCGAAGGCGTGGGTCTTGTCGATACTGACAAAGAAAGGAAATATCTAGGCACGGCGGAGCCTGGTTCGCTGGCCCATGAGCTTATTGCTGAGCATCCTGTCGTTCGGGCTCGTGCTGAGCACCTGCTAGGCAGGGTGATGAAAGCCAAGGACGAGCAGGAGTTGCGACGGCATCGTACAGCCGTTACGCGTAGTTGTATGGTATACAATAATCTTGTGGCCAGACAAATCCCGAAGAAGTACTATGAAATCCCTTATATTGGAACAAAGGCAATCGCACACCAATTGGAGATTCGCAAGTTGGAGCTTCAGGAGGTTAGGGAAACAATTACAAGGCTAAGGGAGTTGGCGGCTGGCTTCCGTAAGTGGATGGACCGATTCCGGGACAAGGATGCTGTGTATAACGGCTTATCATCTCACCTCGCATTGCCGCGAGAGCTGGAAGCTTGCAGGTGTCGTCAGGAACAAGTGCAACTAGAATGGGAAGGACTCAATCTAGCGGAAGCCGAACGCCTTAAGGCTGAGTACGAGCATTGGCGCGAGGCGGAGAAGCAATGGACGGAAAAATGGGGAGGTCTCTTGCAGGATAAAGGCACGGTTGAAGCCGAGTGTAAGCAGCTTGCGGGAGCTTTGCTCGTTCAACAGAATAAAGTACGAGATACTGAAGTTATGCTTGAGCAATGGGTGGGTGAGTATGGTGCTGAGAGTGAGCAGCGAGCCAAGCAGCGTTATGAGGAAGCGGAGCGATCAACGACAGTCAGTACGTGGCAAAAGTTGCAAAACTGGGAACGTAGCTCCAAGGGATTACAGACCAAGCGTGATGACCAATTCAATGATGTAGCCAAACTCAGGCAAAAGTACAATGTTGATCATGCTTTCAGCGGTGATGCGAACGATTCCGAGAATGATGCCTATGACCGTCTGCTCGATACAATCGAGCATCTTAACATTCCACAATATCAGCAAAAGGTTGCAGAGGCGCTTGCAGAGTCCGAGGAGGAGTTCAAGTCCCACTTCGTATTTAAACTTCGGGAAGCAATTGAGATGGCGCGGCGTGAATTCCAACAATTGAACTTTGCACTGCGGAACTTCCCCTTTTCTGACGACAAGTATCACTTCGAGGTTTCGCCGAGCGAACGGTACAAGAAATTTTATGAGGCAGTGATGGACCCACTTTTGATGGAGAAAGGCTCTCTGTTCGACTTGCCGGAAAATGATCGGACAGCAGTGCTACATGAATTGTTCGAAATGCTGGTGCGTGGAGAGGCCGGGCAGATGGAAGAGTATGCCGATTACCGGCAATACCTTGACTTTGACATCATGGTTTCTTCGAGCAGTGGGGGGCGCTACCGGTTCTCGCAAGTGCTTAAAGAGAAATCCGGCGGCGAGACACAGACTCCCTTCTATATTGCCATTCTGGCTTCGTTTCATCATTTGTATTCAAACAAAAGCTCACGTTTAGTTGTCTTCGATGAAGCATTCAACAAAATGGACGAACAGCGTATTCAATCCAGTTTGCGGCTAATTAAGCAAATGGGATTGCAATTGGTCGCTGCTGTTCCGGACGAGAAAATGCAGCATATGGCACCCGAAGTGACGACTACGCTGTTCGTCAGCAAGCATGACTACCAGTGCTTTGTTGATATGATTGACCGCTGGGTCCCAGATGAAGCGGAGACGAGTCCTGCATTTCACAATAATGAAACAATCGAAAAGTCGGTTGACCTAACTCAAGATAAAATTCCCGATACGGACTCATCCTCGTCAAAGTTAGCTGAAAGTACAGAGATTCCTCCGTTTGAAAGTGAACGCCACGGAAGGCAAGGCACCTTGTTTTAAATCGGTAGCAGGAGGTAAGACTTGCGAATGGAAGCAGACGAAATAAGCTTTAAGCAGAAATTTGGCAAGGATTTGCTGACTTTGCTTTTGAACAAATACGAACAAAGCCAATCATTTGTTACAGGGACCCCTGGAAAAATGCGTCCCCAACTCATAATTGGGAAAAGTCCTTTTGCTCGAGATTACAACGATGAGATGGACTTTCGAAAGCGTCATTGGATGAACGAAAGGCTAGCCGAGTTGGAGCAGGTGGATGTTGTTCAACTTACAAGGACTAAATATCGTTCGGACGAAATAGAGAAGGTATATTTGCAATGGGAGGCTGTAGAGGAGGCGTACCGGATTTCCGGTCGTACTCCTTTACGCACCAAATTGGAGCAATTGCGGGCTTCTCTGATTCCGTTGAGTTCTCATCCGTGGCGTTGGATTCAAGAGTGGCGACAGGAAATGGACGATGCATTGGCACAAGGCAAGACTGTTCGCCTCGATCCAGATGATGTGCAAGGAACGGTTGATCTAGTGTGCACGTTGAACGAGTTGCCGCTGCTTGGTGATCGTGCAGTACCAATTCGCATCTTTAGCCAGCAGCTATTTCGAGATACGAAGCATCTGGAGCGTCAGACGCTTAAACGGCTGATTGCTCTCGCGAAGCAGGCTTCTGGCGAGCAGCGGGAGACAGAAGAAGAATGGTTGGATTGGCTTGGTCTTACTCGTAATCCTCAAAGTGTCTTTTTATGCGGCTCACTTGTCTTTCGAGCCCGCGACGGCAAGCAGGTTGACATTAGCGCATTTCCGGGCGGTCTTGGGCTTTCTGGTGAGACGATTGATGCGATAACGCATATCTTTATGCCTGCTCGTCACATTCTTACCATTGAAAATTGGACGAGCTACCATTATTATCTAGAGCAGCCTTCGGTTCGTGCTGGCGAGGTTCTTGTCATCTACACAGGAGGGTACCCAAATCGTGTCTTGCAAAGCTTTCTCCGAAAGCTGAGTCAGGTAGTAAGTGAAGCGTCGAATCCGCCAGAACTACTCCACTGGGGAGATATCGACCTTGGCGGAATCCGCATTTTTAAGTGGATTCAATCCAATTTTTTTCCCGGGCTTCGACCTTATCGGATGGGAGTGGATACGCTACTCCAGTACGAATCACAAGCAGCGCCTGTCAGTGAAGATTATGCCAGTCAGCTACTTCATGCGTTGAGTGAACCACGATATGCGGATTGGCTTCCGGTGCTGGAAACCATGTTAGAGCGTAGGATTCGTCTGGAGCAGGAGTGTATCGTAGACTGATAGGTGGATTTTATACAAACTTAGAGTGAGTTATGCAACAGCGTTGGATGGAAGTTAGATCCAAATTTAGCCGGTTCTAATGAAAAGAAAGAGGGGGTGCACGAAAAGAAAACAAGAATGAATAAATATTAACCAGCAATCACTCTTTCCCATCTTATCGTTTTTGCTGAACATTCATTCATCAAACATTTCTTTTCGGACAGTCCCATCTTAATATTCATAGAATTCGTTTCATATTCTCAACTGGACTAAATTTCTTCTGCTGCTGTTTGATATCGCTGCTGAACAACTCGACATAGTAGTCTACCATTTTCAATGAAGCATGGCCAAGAATACGTCTAAGCGTAAATGGGTCACCGCCATTCAGAATATAGAATTTGGACATAGTATGCCGGAACGTATGCGGTGAAACTCTAATGTTGGTGATTTATGCCATCTTACCGTGTGTCTGCATTTTGTCTTGCAAGGCTCGTGTACTGATTTGTTCGTTGTCCATGTTGACGAACAAGGGATCCGTTTCCAGGTCGCCTCGTATGTCCAAGTATTTGCGAATGATTTTCCCGCAGGTTTGTTGGAACGGTACTCTGCGTGCCCGTTCGCCTTTTCCCTTCGTAATTTGAATCTCCAATTCTTAAAAAAGATGTAACCTTTCTTCAAATGACATAGTTCACCCATTCGCATCCCAGTTTCAAGCAACATCATCATAGTAAAATCCCGGTAACCCGTGAACGTTTTTTTATCCCGTTGCTCAAAGATGGAGACTACTTGCTCTTTCGTAAACGTTTGAATCATTAACTTCTTGGCTTTGACCACATGGAGATCATTTGCGATGTTCTCTGTCCGCCAACCTTCTTCAAATAAGTATTTGAAAAACTGCTTTATGGCCTTGATTCGTCCGCTCACCGTATTGTCTGACCTGCCTTTATCAAACAAATAAGCTATAAAATGATTTTTGATATCACGTATCGATACCGTGTAGATATCAAAGGAAACTTGTTGCTCCAAAAAGGCTTCCTTCATCTGCTTGGCGCTGTCCTTATAGAAACGAAGTGTTACAGGTGAAAGGTTTTTGGCCTTGCGATCGAGAATAAAAGTTAATGAAGCAGATCTTCAAAATTGAGTTGTTGTTTGGCTTGGCTTGGATTCTCTGCGTGTTCCAGCTTGTTTTGTCGACGGCGAACATTCATATACCATCCACCTCACTTTCTGACAGTAGGTGAAGGGCCTCAGCTAAATGTTCGATAGGACTGAACTTTTCATGCTGAGACTGCAAGTCACTGGTAAATAATTCGACATACATTTCAGTCGTATCGATTTGAGCGTGCCCTATGATGCTCTTGAGTGTGAAGACGTCGCCGCCATTTAATAAGTATTTCTTGGCAAGCCTGTGTCGAAAGGTATGGTAGGAGCATTGAATATCCTCAATTTTGGCGGATTGGCAGTAGCGGGCAATCATCGTGCGAATGCCGCCAGGCAAAAAGGGCTGATTATTCAAGTTCACCCAAAGAGCATTATGATTTAGTGTGCCGCGTTCCAGCAAATAACGTTTTAATTCACTCGCGGCAAATCGTTCAATCGGAACTAAACGTGATTTCCTTCCTTTTCCATGGTTAACCCGCAGGGAGCCTTCATCCAGTAAAACATCCGTGACTTGCAGCTTGGCCAGTTCTCTTAATCGGATACCGGTATCTAGAAGGGTTAGCATCATCACGTAGTTGCGTAATCCGGTAAACGTTGTACGATCAGGCAGTGCAAGCAGTTGGTATAGATGCTCGTCTGTAAATGTGTGAGCAGAAGACGGTTGTAGCTTAAACAGCTTTATATCAGCACCAAAAGGCTCGTCAATCCACTCTTCTTCACATAAAAGCTGAGCAAAGGACTTATAGATATGCAGGTTACAATTAAGAGTGCATAAAGCGAGACCCTCGTCAAGCAAACTGGGCAGCACCTGCTTTTTGAAAACGGCAGGTGAAAGATCTCTTAGTTGCAGTTCCAAAGCATCGAGATGCAGCTGGAGTTTTTCCAAGCCTTTGCGATAACGGCGAATGCTCTCCCTACTGAAGTTTTTGACTTTGCAATCTTGCAGAAATAACTGTAAAGCATCGTTCCAATCTCAGTTTAATTTGAAGCTTTCCTTGTTCGGCACTTCGCATTTCATCCCAATGGAGTTATGCGAACCAAAACGGATATGCGAAGAGGGGAGCGGGATTCGTATAACAATCAGTTATACACTTTCGTATAACTTGCACGAAAAACCGGGTTATTTGAAGGGTACTCGCGTTCCTCGAAAATCGCCGGAATCCCTTGATACATATGGGTTTCTGGGTATTTTGAAGGTCAGGAATTTTCAGAGGATGGCTCGTGTAACACCATGTTCACGCATCTGGGGACAAGCCCCTCGGTCCGGCAGAGGGATTTCGGGGAAGATGGGGCAACCGGACACACCCGCACCGACTAAGCGCATCGCGCCCGGCCACGTTGTGGCCTTAAGTCGGTGGGACGTCGTGAACACAACAACGTTATCAGAAATTATTGCAGAAAATTTTTAAACCTTAAAACAACCTTAGTTCCAATTAACAATATAGTAACTATGATAGGAGGTGTTATTTTGTTCAAACAATACAATCAAATGAATATAGGCCGTATATGGATGACTGTGTATTTTGTCGTGTTGATATTAGGATGTAATCATTTATATGGATACTCATTATTGGATAGTTTCTTGGACTTAATTGGGATTGGAAGTTGGACTAAGGTAGGAGAGAGGGGGTGGCATATAACCTCATTCATAACAATTCCTATTTTATTACTCAGCATGATTCAAACGTCTCGCTGTATGAGGGCAAGATATCCAAGTATATTTATCATTTTATTTATTTCATCATTGATTTGGAGTGCGGTGTATCCTAAATTAACAGAAGGTATAATCAGTGTAGGTGAATTAATTTTAAAATAACTGAGGTTAAATTACTCGAGGAATTTTAGCTGTTTCGGAGAAGGCAATAACTTCGGATAACACCGTATCTACGCTGCGGGTTGCCCTTGGTTCGCAAGATGAGGAAAGCAGAGAAGTTAATTCAGCTCACAACCCTGTGAGGCTAAGTCAGTCGGATCCGGCGCGTGTTGCGTCTTAAGCCTCTCGGGTTCGTGAATACAAGAACGTTATCTGAAAGGTATGCGAATTACTTTAAAACCATGTTCAAAATGTAAGTTTAAAACCAATATAAGAAACTTGTGCGCGGATGTGGAAAAGGTAAAATATAACTACTATTGAATCTTGGTTGGGCATGGTTTCCCTTCGAAAGGAGGTGAAGCCATGGAAGTAAAAGATGCAATAACGATCATGCTCCTCTTTGGAATATTCATTCTTGCTCATTTAACGTACATTAATCATAACAACAAGAGAAAGTAAAAACCCACCCGAAGATTGGAAGCCGAAGGTGGGTTTTAATCCTTTTATGACCTAGAAGGGGATAATCCATCCAAGCCAATTGTATGGACCAAGTGTTAGCGCACTTGGTCTTTATTACATATATATTACCATATTAGAACAGATGTATCAAAGGATTGAAAAATGTTGAAGCAAAAAAGACGTAGTCATTCACAATCGAAAGAATCTCGAAGATGGCATCCCCATCAGCTAACACCGTATCTACGCTGCGGGCTTTGCCCTTGGTTCGCAAGAAGTAGAGAGCATGGAAGTGAAATCAGCTCACAACCCTGTGAGGCTAAGTCAGTCGGACCGGCGCGTGTTGTGCCTTAAGCCTCTCGGGTTCGTAGATACAAGAACGTTATCGTGTTTGCCCTGAACGAGCCAGTGATGCAGCCATTGCTTGGCGGTATGTACATTTGGTGAGCAATCGTACCATCGACTGAAACTTTCTTTCCAAGCGTGAGCTTGCTTCAGCAAAGCGGAATATCCCAGTATGTCTCGTAGTTCCTCCTGCTTATCAACAGACAAGGATTCCACACGAGGATTCAGAAGGCGATGCTTTGCCTTAAGATGTGCTTTCGCTTGTGGAGCTAGGGTAGGGGTGATCGATTTGCGAATTGATTGAACCGCCTTTACGACATACCGCTGCACATGAAAACGGTCAGCCACACGGATGGCTTCAGGAAAACATTCTCGAATCCAAGTGTGGTAATACGGAGCTAAATCCATCACAACAGCCACGGGACGCAGCGCTAAAAAAGCAGGACTCTGCTTTGCATAGATCCGCAGTTCATCCAGCTTTCGACCAGGCAAAATGTCCAGTAGCGTTTCGCCGCGTAAGTTATGAATGCCCGTATTGTAGGTGTGTCCTTTTCGAATGGCAAAATCGTCAATCCCCAGAACAAGCTTGGACATAGAAGCAGCTTCTTTCCATCCTTGCTTTTGCAGGCGTTTACTTTCGATGGCTAGCCACTGCTCATGCTTGTGATGAAGGGTGCTGTTTGACAGGAAATGAAGCTCTGCGCTTTGTTTTGACCGTAGCCACACGTGCCGTCTGAAGTGCTTGCTGTTCAAAGGCTTTCGTATATCGCTTCCCTGGATCAACAAAGGAATAATTCCAGACGCACCCGCAATCACAGGACTTGCAGAACAGTCGGATGGCAGGAACGAGAAGATAGATTCTTTGCCCTCCAACTCCCAGATGACGAATTCGGCGAACCCGATTCTGTCCTTTACGGATGACGTGCTCCGTTAATTGGCAACATGGACAGGCTTGTCTCACAGCGATGGGAGTTACTTCGATATGGAGGGTGCTTTCATTGATTTCCAAGACTTGTTTTGTTTTTACATCTGGCAGTCGGAGTAAAAATCGGTATACTGATTGTGCATCTGTCATTCCTCACAGTTGGATTGGTCGCACAACCATCTTACGGAATGTTCAGATGTTTTTCTATTATTCAAGCACTATGTTTTGGATTGAGCCATAACTTTAATACATTTTTAAATAATACTCATAATCAGAATTTAGAGAAAACTTTTATTCATGGAGACTTTGGAGCAAGTAATATCATATGGGATCGAAAAGAAAACAGAGTTACAGGAGTTATTGACTTCGGAGGCTCAGGACTTGGGGATCCAGCATATGATTTCGCAGGAATTCTTTCCAGTTACGGAGAAGAGTTTTTTGAAATATGCACTAATCTGTACCCAGGAGGAAGCCAAATTTTAGAACGAGTTCATTTTTATAGAAGCACCTTTGCTTTACAGGAAGATAACGGAGAACGATAGGGAGAACGATAGTTGAATTGTGTAAGTGTCTCGAAGAAGGCACTAATATCCTAAACAATGTGTTCACGCTTCGGGTCGGCTGAGATCGTGCTAGTTACACGAATATAAGCATGAATAGTTGAGATGGAAACTGTCGACTTCCTATGACATTTTTAAACTTGACACTGTAAAGATTGTTCAATATAATCTTTACAGTGTCAAGTTGTGTGAAAGGAAGTATATATCAAATGAAAGAAAAAACATATCATCACGGTGATTTGCGAAATAAACTTATTGAAGCTGGTATAGGGCTTATTAATGAAGATGGTTTAAAAGGTTTTTCCCTGCGTAAGGTCGCAGCGAAATGCAACGTCAGTCATGCCGCACCATACAGTCATTTTAAAGATATAGACGAGTTGATTTATGCCATGGGCGAGCATGTAACGGAGCGATTTGTGGAAAAGATGCGTACATCAATTCGTGGACAGGAAAACAGTCTTGAAGCGACCTCACTGCTTGGGCAGGCTTATATTTCCTTCTTCATTGAAAATCCGCAATATTTTCAGTTCCTTTTCTATCACTCAGGATTAACCATTGATTTGGACAATGAGAACGCCAATGATTATCCGCCATTTGCTTTATTCAGGACAACGGCGTATCAAATGTTTCACAGCTTAGGGTTGCCAGAGGAAGCTTATTCAGAAAAATTGATTGTTCTTTGGTCAATGGTACACGGCATAGCCTCGCTGCTTACCAATCAGGGTATCCGATATTCCGGGGACTGGAGTAAAGTTTTCATAAACAATTGTATTAAGGAGATAGAATGATGAAAATTATTATACATGATTTGGAACAACAAGAATTCATGGCGTTGTATGATAACCAAAATACAGACGTAACTGTTATATCAGACAATGGCACAATCCGTAAATGCATTGGTTGCTTCGGATGCTGGATCAGAACACCAGGAAAATGCGTTATAAAGGATGGTTATGACAATATGGGCGAACTTCTTTCAAAATGCCATGAGCTGGTTATCATCAGTAAATGTGTTTATGGGAGCTACAGCCCCTTTGTGTGCAATATTGTAGATCGGAGCTTACCATATCTTCTTCCTTATTTTGTAGTCAAAAATGGAGAAACCCATCACCGATTCCGGTATGATAACAAATTCACTCTATCGGTACATTTTTATGGCAATGACATAACCAAAGCAGAAAAGGAAACCGCACAAGCTCTGGTTGCAGCGAATAGCGTGAACTTGAATTCCATAGGAAACAAGATGTATTTCCATAGCAGCCTACAAGCAATCAAGGAGGTTATATAGTGAGAATCGCTATGATAAATGGAAGCCCCAAGTTAGGAAAGAGCAATTCGGGCATGATGCTCAAAGCACTCGAACCCCTGATAATCTCCGAGCATGAAATATCACACTATAACATGAATAAAAAACCGCTTACCGATGAGCAATACATCGAGCTTTGCCACATGGATACACTGATAATTGCATTCCCTCTATACTTCGATGCAATACCGTCGCATTTACTAAGGATGCTGACTACTCTTGAAGGGCATATGAAAGCAGAACGGAAAAAGGAAATTTATGTTTATGCTCTTGTAAACAATGGATTTTATGAGGGGAAGCAAACTTACATTGCTCTTGAAATCATCAAAAACTGGTGCATACGATCCGGACTTCATTTTGGACAAGGAATCGGACAAGGCGCCGGTGAAATGATGGGTTTTATCGAAAAGGTACCACTTGGCCAGGGCCCTTTAAAAAATCTAGGAAAGGCAATGGAAAGCCTGGCAAAAAATATACATTCGCACGGTAGTGATGAATCCTTGCTGTTCAGTCCAAATTTCCCGCGCTTTGCCTGGCGCTTTGCAGCGACACACTCTTTTTGGCATGCAAAAGCTAAAAAGAATGGTCTGAAGAAGAAAGATATTATGAAAAGGCTTTAAGAAGGCACCGTTCCCGTGGAATAATCATCAACATCGATACATAACTGGGGTAGATTATTAATGAAAATTGGACTTCCAATTAATGAGTTGACAGCGTCCCTGCGTTCATAATGAATGCGGGGGCGCTGTTGTTTTCTGTGAAGAAAGGATATTGTGAAAAAGGTTCGATAAAAGTAAGGAGTATAAGCAGTTTTATGGTATACTATGGAACAAATGTTCTATAGCGAAAGTCAGCGGGTGAAGCGATGAAGGATCAAGTGAAAATCGCTGTGAGGCCTTTGGTTGAGTACGTGTACCGCAGCGGGGATTTGGATAGCGGGTTCAGAGCGGGAACGGCCCTCACGGAGGGGACTAAAGCGCATCAGCAGGTGCAGCGAACTTACGGTGAGGCGGATCAGACAGAAGTATATTTATCGGCAGAGATTCCTTGCGGAGATCTGTTGTTTGTCATAGACGGGCGCTGCGATGGGTTGTTGGTGGAAGAAGAGGGAACCGTCGTCATCGATGAGATTAAATCGACTTCTGGCGAGATCCCGCAGTCACTGGAGGATACCTATCCGGTTCATTGGGCTCAAGCTAAATGCTATGCCTATATGTACGCCAGAGAGCATGGAGCTGCTCGAATGAAAATCCAATTGACCTACGTACAAGTCGTAACGGGCGAACAAAGACGCTATCAGCAGGAGGCAGTTTTTGCGGATTTGGAGTTATTTGTACGGGATTTGGTGGAGAATTATGCTCCTTATGCGCGGATGCTTCGCGATCACCGGATTTCACGGGACAGAAGCATCCGCGGGCTGGAATTCCCTTTCACTAATTATCGGGCTGGACAGCGGAAATTAGCGGGAGCGGTCTATAAAGTGATCGAAGAGGGAGTAAATTTATTTGCCAAAGCTCCCACAGGGATCGGTAAGACGATCTCGACAACGTTTCCCGCCATAAAGGCAATGGCGACGGGACAGCTTGAGCAGATTTTCTATTTGACCGCCAAGACGACTACCCGTACCGCAGCGGAGGAGACGTTCGCCTTGATGCAGTCGCAAGGATTGCAGATGCATACCGTAACCATCACGGCCAAGGAGAAAATTTGTTTTCAGGATCAGGTGAGCTGCCGCAAGGAAGATTGTCCATTCGCGGACGGCTACTATGATCGGATTAATGAGGCGGTACTTGATATATTGACTAACGGGTCGCTAATCAGCCGGCAAATCATTGAGCAATACGCACGCAAGCACCGGGTTTGTCCGTTTGAATTTTCGCTTGATCTCGCTTATGCGGCGGATGCGGTGATCTGCGACTATAATTATATTTTCGACCCTAGAATTTCTTTGAAAAGAATGTTCGCCGAGCGGAAGAGCCGGACGGCGCTTCTGATTGACGAGGCGCATAATTTGGTGGACCGGGCGCGAGAGATGTATTCGGCCACATTGAATAAAGGGGATTTTCTCAGCTTGCAGCGGGAATATAAAGAGCTTAACGCTGAGGTGCACAAGGCGGCCAAGGCGGTGAACGCCTTCTTTATACAACTGCTCAAAGAATCGGGCGGAAAAGCACAAATTACGCAGGAGGTTCCTGTACAACTGGTTGAACGGGCCGAGGCATTTATCCTCGCAGCAGAAGAGGAGCTTGGCTCCCGTCAGGATACAGAGCAGTCGCAGTTGTTGCTGCAGGTTTATTTTGCGGCCCAGAGTTTCGTGCGGATCAGCAAGCTGTACGACGAAAGATATGTAACCTATGCCGAGATTTCTTCGAGAGAAGTATCCATTAAGCTGTTCTGTCTCGATCCTTCTCATCTGCTACGAGAAATGGGCAAGGGCTTCCGCTCGCATATTTTCTTCTCGGCTACCCTTACGCCGATGTCCTATTATCGGGACATGCTGGGGGCAAGTCCGAAGGAGGATTATACATTATCGCTGCCGTCTCCTTTCTTCCGCGAGCAGCTCGCGGTTCAGATCGAGCCGTTGTCGACGCGTTATCACGATCGCGAGGGAACCAAGCTTGGGCTGGTGAGAGTGCTGGGGCAGATGATTACCGATCGTCCCGGAAACTATTTATTCTTTTTTCCTTCTTATGCTTATATGAATCTCGTCTATGAAGCTTTTGCTGTTGCTCATGCAGAAGAGGCAAACTTGCGGCTGTTGCTGCAGCGGGGGGATATGGCGGAGGAGGAGCGGGACAGTTTCCTGTCAGCCTTCGATGCTGGCAATGAAGGGACATTGATCGGTTTTGCGGTTATGGGCGGAGTTTTCTCCGAGGGGATCGATCTAGTGGGAGACCGCTTGACCGGCGTTGCCATCGTTGGTGTAGGACTGCCGCAGATCGGCCTGGAGCGTGATATCATCCGCGACTACTTCAACTCGCAGGGCAAGAACGGATTTGACTATGCCTATGTATATCCGGGTATGAACAAGGTACTGCAGGCCGGCGGGCGGCTGATCCGTACAGAGACGGATCAGGGGGAATTACTGCTGATCGATGACCGTTATCTGCAGCCGCATTATGCGGCATTGCTGCCGGATGAGTGGAAGTGAGCGGTAAAAAGCCATAATTTTGCCCGCAAGTGTGGCCATGAAAAAAGCGTTCCTTCCGTGATGGAAAGAACGCTTTAGGAACTTTGTTATTTTCATAAATAATAGTTGGTCATCGCCTGATCGCTGGCCAGAACGGCCTCACTGTCAAGCTTCTTCTTCAGGTAAGCCTTGTCCGATGAAATGAAGATGCTCATGATCAAATCGACGACGAACAGGAACGTGATGTGGTTGGACATCAGCGCGCTGTTATTGACCGATATCTTATCCGGCACGATGATGTTCACGTCCGCATTCTCCGTAATGGGTGACGAATCGTAACAGGTGATCGCAATCGTCTTGACCTGATGAACCTGCGCGATCGCTACCGTCTCCACGATTTCCTTCGTCGAGCCGGAGCGGGAGAATGCCACAACAGCGTCCTCTTTGCTGCACTGTGCGGCGGCGATTTTCATGGCACGGCTGTCATTGATCGCTTCGGCCATGATGCCGATAATGGACAAGCGGTTCTTCAAGGCGATAGCGGCCAGATAAGAATCGAACATACCGATAATATAGATGCGCCGGGCTCCCTTCAGCATGTCCACCACTTGGCGGAGCTGTTCCTCGGTGACAAGCGCTGATGTATTGACAATCAGTTCGTTATAATCGAGCGCAAGCGCATCGATCGCATTAATTTCCCGTCTTTCTTTTTTCTTGGCCTGCATATCCCGGTAGAAGGCGTCTTGGGCGAAGGCGATTTTGAAATCGTTGAAGCCCTTGAATCCAACCTTTTTACAGAAGCGGTTGATACTTGTCTCCGATACGCCGACTTCATTGGCAATGGCCGTAATCGTGTTGCGCGTAATAAAATCCGGATTGTGTATGACGAAATTGGCGATCTGATTTTCACCATATGTTAATTTCTGCGATTGGGATACGATTTTGGCGATGACGGCCGGAACTTGTGAAGACATGATACCTCCTCCTGATCTAACGCTGGAAATGACTACTCCGGCGTGTCTGGCAATAGCTTTTCCCATTATATCATACTGAGTGAGGTATTGAGAGTGTGTTATATCCATAATTTACAAGTTTCGATCTGAACCATAAAATCTCCAGTCGCAAGCTGTTGCTCCCCGATCAAATAGGCGTAGTCCAGCAAGTTGGGGAGGCAGGGAAGTCCCAGCAGCTCTTTGCAGAAGGCATGCGCAGCGATCTCACAGCACTGCACTACGCTTGATTTTCTCGAATATGGCCCTAGCTTAAAAACCTCGATCCGCTCAAGCTTTTCATTCGTAAAAATCTGCTCCCGGTACTCCAGCCAGTGATAAAACTCATGAGCCAGATGAATATCGACTAGAAGGTCGAGATCCGCTGCGCTGCCGCTGGATCTTTCGCCTAGGATTTCTTGGCATACCGTCCGCATTCCCTTGAGCGAGGAGGTGTACAGAATAATTTCCGGCGGTTTCTTGGAGAAATCAATCTGTGCGCGGAAGGAGACGTTATGAAATTGGACAGAAGACTCCGTGATCTCATAACGAAGTCCGGCGTCCCTGCACATGCCGCGAATGCCGAGGCCTTTGTATGTCGCAGCCGCCACGCGTCCGGCCTGAAGCGACTCATGAACGTAATACGGAATTCTCTCTGGCGGTATTTTATGAAACAATGGGTCCTGGCGCAGCTCCATACAACCTAAGACTTCATCGGACAGACCGGACAGTGAGTTCGGCAAAAGGGTTTGAACAGGCATTCGAACGCCTCCTTGCTAATTCAGTAAAATCAATCTCTCTAACGAAACGTGATATCGCTATTTACTCCTAAAAAGGCTGCTAAAAATTTTAACATAACTAGGTATCCTATTACTGATAAGCCACAACCAGCATTTCATCCTCTGCTGCGAGCATCTCGGTTTCAATTTCAAGGATGGACAGCAGTTGCTCTTTGGTCTGCATGCCGGTTAAGTCGAGCATCTTCTCCTTATAAAAGACGAACACCTTCGGAATCGTAGCATTTGCGTCGGAATAAATGGTGTTATCGTCCAGGAATGAGCATAGCGCTTCCGGTGCGGATTTGCTTAGCTTCGTATAGTGCACATTGCTTTTCTTGAAGCGGACGACGCCTTCGCGGTCGAGAACGCTGACAGAGCTGGATTTCTTTTTGAACAAGCCAAAAAAAGATTTCTTCACATTTTCGCTGACGAATAGGCTCCAGCGCCCGGTCTGCGCGGCGAGTGTCGTCGATTCTAGCGGCTGGTCGATGGAGCTGGCAGCAACGGCCCTCATATCTTCCACCGACATTGCTTCCTGTGCCAGATCCTTGGAGCGCAGTTCGGTGGAGCCAGTCGCCATGGCGCGGAGAATATTCTTCTGGCTGTCGATCTCGATGCTGACTTCGACCGTCTCCTCAGAAGCGCCAGACTGTACGATACGCTCGATGATGTCGGCGCGGATGCGCTTGATATCCTCTTCGGTCGGATTGATGACCGTCCGCTCTAGCTGTTCTTTGACCATGGCCAGTGCTACGCCGATCGTGGAGACATAAGGCGCATTGTTGGCGATTTGCGACTTGAAGCCTTCGCGCTCCGCCATTGCCGGGACGAGCACCGCACCGCTGCCACCGCCGCCAACCAGCGTGACGAAGCTGCGGTCGAGTTCATAGTCCTCGATCATCTCGTTGACGGTCTTCATCGTCTTATCGATGGCGATATTTATAACCTGTCTAGCAGCTTCCTCTACGCTTAGTCCAACATGATCGGCCAGCGCCTTCCAGGATTTCAGCGCCGCTTCCTTGTTTCCTCTGGCATAATCACCCTCGGGAACATAATTCAGAATGTTGACCGCTCCGGCTAGTGTATACGAGAATTCTTTGCCTCCGGCGCATTCGCAGATGACGTATTCGGCAGGGTCGCCTTCGCGGGGGCTGATGAATTTCACCTTCGGATTGACGATGTTCTCTGTCGGGGTAAAGGCTTCGTACTCTTTACCGGCGATATGCGCGCTGCGCGGCCCGACATCGGTAATTCTTCCACCTGCCACCTTGATCATGCTGCCGCCGGCGATGCCGAGTGTACGCACATCCAAGGATTGCAGGTAGGTGCGGTGGCCGCCGACCTCGGCATTCTTGATCATTACCTTGCCGTTCTTGATCACGGAGATGTCGACACTGGTTCCGCCGACCTCGAAGAAGATACCGTCAGAAATCTTCTCGTACATCAACGCCCCGGCAACGCCTGCGGCAAGACCGGATAGCATCGTCAGAATCGGGCGCTTGCGTACCTCGTCAATGCTCATGACACCGCCATCGCAGCGCATTATCATGAGTTGGGACTGGATGTTGGCATCCTTGACGGACTTCTCGGTCATATTGGCGGTCTCCATCATTTTCGGAATGAGGGAGGCGTTGATGACGGCTGTTCGTGTCCGCGTCTTCAGCCCGTAGAGCTGGCTGATCTCATGTCCGCCTGTGGCGTAAAGGCCCTTGCGGTTGGCAAGTTCTACAACGCGTAGCTCATTGGTTGGATCATCCACGCTGTATGCTTCGGAGGCGACGATCACCTCGGCGCCCTGAGCCGCCAACTCGTCAATGGCACTGTTGAGCTGCTCATCTGTCATGCTCTTGGAATCCAGATACGTATGAAAAGTGTGCAGGAATTTTCCAGGAGCTAGCTCGATATCGCCCGGATTGGATTCGGAGCGGGCGCTGAGCCCGTCGATGCCCGAGCCCATACCGATGATGCCAATACGCGCCACGTCTCCTTCGAGCAGGGCGTTGGTAGCCTGCGTTGTTCCGTGGGCGATGAAGGTAACGTCTTCGGGCTGGATACCTCTGCTGTCCAGAATTCGCTTCAGTATTTGTACAATCCCTTTGGCCACGCCGTCCGGGTCATGGTGGGTGGTTGGGATTTTCATTTTCTCAATGACTTCGAATGTTTCATTGTCGATCAGTGCCGCATCGGTAAACGTACCGCCGACGTCAATGCCGACCCTTACTTTCGTTCTCCCCATAATGTTCTCCTCCAGTTGGCGGGTCAAGGACCATCTGCTCGAGCCTTATGTAAAGGTTCTTCGCAGGGCCCTTGTGCCCGGTTTTATCTATAAAGGTAATTCAAAAAGTCCACTTTTGATCACGAAGTAAATCATGAAGCTATTCGACATCGAATCTTGAATTCAGCCGGGCCTAAGCAGATGCTTACGAAGTATGTTTCCTCCGGAAACATTTCAGGTGCTCACGTACCCAAAACGTAGCTCCGCTCCTCAGTCCCTAGCTTCATCCAATCTTCTCGGTGCTGAAAACCGGAATTTTTGAACTCGATTTTAATTAGGTAATTATTTTGAAGCTTAAAATACGATAAACGATCCAATGATGACGGCGATCAAGACGGATACCATAGTCCATGGCAGTGTCTTCTTCAGAATCTCGTTAATGTCGCTCTTCGTGAAGTCAGCTACCCATACGTTATGCGAGTTCGTAGGGTCGGAGACGGATTGCACGTTGCTGACAGCGCGCAGGGCAAGCATGGCAGCTACAGGAGTCATACCTGCGGATACGAACAGGGCAGCGATGCCGCTGCCAAGGCCCCATACGTTCAGTGGTCCGCGGTAGATGGCCAGCGGCGACAGAATCGTGAAGAACAGGATAAACATCAGTGGGGTATTCGGCAGCACGGACTCGATCAGCGGCGAGATGACCGCCGATACTTGCGGCGACATTACGGAGCTGAGCAGAATGCCGATACCGATCATGAGTCCCATTGCGCCAGCAACGTCCTGAATTCCTTCCACTAGTGCACTGAGAGGATATGAACCGGACGCTTCGGCCAGGTGAGCAGGATTGTGACGATCGCACCGGCAATAACGGCCGGAACGATATCGATCTTGAAGATAAAGACGAGCAGTACCGGTACGAGCGGGCTAATCAGGGCAATCGCAGGCACCTTCTTGTCGCCGCCACCAGGCGTTGCTGCTGGCATCGTCCATGCTTTGCGGCCTTTGCCGTCTTTTCGGATATAGAACACGATCATGGCCAGGGCAATGACGATCAGTGGGGAAGCCACAACTAACGTGTAGTCGGCGATCTGCTCAACGGAAAGACCGAGCACATCGACATATACAGCCCAGTTGGACACGTTGAACAGGGAGCCGACGCCAACGGCCAGCAGAACAACGATAGAAGCGACGAATTGGGAAATGCCTGCCGTCAGCATAATCGGAATGACGATCGTGCCGACGAGGATGACCATGCCCAGTCCTCCTGCTGCGGAAAAAATAATGGATGCGGTAATAAAAAATAGAATAGCTATAAGTACAGGTTTATCTCCGGCCAACTCGGCTGCCTTGCGAATAATGGATTTGGTGATGCCGACTTTGTTCAGAATCTGGCCGAACCAGGCACCGAAGATGAGTCCGGCGATGGCGCCGGATAGTTTCATCGAGCCTCCGGCCAGAATCGTCTTGGCGATTGATGCTGTCTCTGGATCACTTGATAGCAGCGGTACGCCTGCGATAATGGCGAACAGAATCGCCATGCAGGGCAGCGCCAGAATGGTCGGCAGCTTACGCGTCATCATCAGCCCTACAAACACCAGAAATACGAGCAGAATACCGATTGCTTGGAACCACATTGCAGTTGTCATCTGAATTTCCCCTCTCCAAATGGGTGATAGAAGTTGAACTAGATTTCCAGATATGCACCTTGCTCTTTGAGAATCGTCTGCACTTTCTTGATGTCGATGTCTTGTGCGTTCTTGCCTTCTAGCGCCGCGAGTGCAGCGGCAATCCCGCCGCCATGACCGATGGCTCCGGTCGTCGGAGTGGTTCTCATTGCCGCTTGCGCTTCAAAAGTCGCCGAGATGCAGCGGCCGATGACGATCAGGTTATGTACGGAGGAGGTAATCATGCAGGAATAAGGAATGCTATATACGCCGCCCCATTCCAGTTTTTGATGCTTGGTGCCCTCGCCGTCCGGGCTATGGATGTCGATCGGATAACCAGAATGGGCGATCGTATCGTCGAACAGGCGCTGCTGCAAAATATCCTCGGTTGTCAGCGTATAGATGCCTTTGATTTGACGCGAGCCGCGAACGCCGATGCTTGGTCCGGTGGACTCGACAACCGCATGCTCGAATCCCGGTATGTATTTACGGACAAACAGCTCCAATTCACGGCACTGCTTGCGGCCTTCCATTTCAGCCTGGCTGAGACTGTGCGCGTCGGTGGCGTCATAGCCGATAATCCGCGTTGTATTGAGGATGACCTCGCCCGGGTTATTGGTCTCAAAGAACAAAATATTTTCACGCGGAATGGAGATTTCGCCCCGCTCCTTGGCCTTCCTGAACAGGCTGTCAAAGCCACCAACCGAAAGGCGAGGGGACTTCTCAATAATGGAGGTATCCCCGCTATACAGCGGGAAGTCTTCCGGATGACTGTGAATATATTCCTTGACCCTTGGGATATCGACGTTGTACATTTTCATTTTCAGGGTCATCGGCTGCGTTGCTCCGTCGGATTCGCGTCCTTTGGTGTATTCGACTCCGGCAAGGGCCGAGAGGTCGCCATCACCCGTTGCGTCGATGAAGACGGAGGCATGGATGTCGCTGAGCCCGGATTTATTGCAGATCTGTATGCCCGTGATGCGGCCATTTTCCGTATATACGCCTGCCAGCATCGTATGGTACAAAATATCACCGCCCGCTTCCGTGACCATTAGCTCCAGCTCATGCTTCATCGCTTCGGCGTCAAACGGGGTAACGGAATATGTAAATCCGACCGTGTCGAAAATATGCCCCGGGGATTTGCCCAACCGCTTCAACCGCTCGATCAGTTCCCCGGTAAAGCCCTGAATGACTTGCTTCTCGCCGGCATGGAAAGTCATCATCGGGCCGACGCCGTTAGCGGTCAGTGTGCCGCCAAGAAAACCATGAGACTCGACAATAAGCGTCTTCGCTCCGGTCTTGGATGCGGCGATGGCCGCCATTGCCCCAGCGATGCCGCCGCCCATTACAACTACGTCATACTGATTCATGTACGCTTCGCTCCTTTACTCGTAAGATTAATTCCTCTGATGCCTATAGGCTAACAAATAAAAAATACTTTGTAAACGCTTTTAGAAAATAATTTTCTAAATATCCGGAAATGTTGAAAATTGTTTGCTGAGTTGTGATAACTGGTGTAAAAAGGATGGTTGTGTGGAATTATCGTAAAAAAAGAAGACTTCCGAATGTTCGGAAGCCTTGATAGGGTATCGACAATGAGATTGATGGATCGCCGTTCGTTAGCTTAACAGAAAAACTTCTAAACTGGTGGAAGAAGCAAGGCAAAGGCTTTCGGAGGAAGATTCCGTCTTTCTTGAGCAGATACTGGTTTGACCAGTAAATCTAATTCGTGGTTACAAGTGTCTCTTATTGTGGAGGTGTTCTATACGGAGAGGAAGTCAGGGAGTTTAGGATATATCTGCCTGTGTGGATAAATATTTAAAGAAGCTTCTACTATTAATATTAGTAGGAGTTTTTTATTTAAGATAATAACTCCTCATATGTTCCCAACTTTATTTAAAATATGCTCGTGGTACAATTTACCTATCTTAATTAATGATGTTCGTAGATTTATTTGTATTCTGTATTTTACGAAGTTCGTGAATATTATGTTGGGAGGTTGGAGAGAGATAGGTTGGAATATCACAGACTTAAGTACATATTTAAAACAGTTTCAACTGGACTATACTGAAGCTACCCTCGTTGGGGAGGATTATAATTGGATTGACGATTTTTCTCATAAAATAAACGAGGATTATTATAAGTGTCCTTTAATTAGAAATAATGATTTGGAGGGGCGATTGCTATGATGTGAATGCTGTATTTGATCGAATGGTGAAGCCCTCGGTGTTAAAAGGACTTGAAAATGAAACTGGGAAAATTATTGATATATCAAGAGATAAAGTTATTTGCTCAAAATGTAAACATTCTAATAGATCTTCTGAAGAAGACGGTAACAGAAGATAACACCGCATTCGCGCTACGGATCGACTTCGTCGCTCCTTAGTCTGTCCGAAGCCGTCGGCAGAGAAGTGGATCAGACAAACAACCCTGCTCTGACTAAGTCCGTCGGATCCAGTGCGAACATCTTAAGCCTTTCTAATTGAAAATAATACAAGAAATCACATGCAAAACATATTGAATTAAACTATTACAAAACGTATAATGGTAATATATAGAACATATAAAATAAGTATTTCATATAAAAACAGGGAGGCGTAATATGAGTGATTTCATGACCAGACTGTTCAAGTCAATTGACAATGATTTTATTAATTATTTGAATTTGAAAGACAAAGAAATTACAGAAGAAACAAAGACTCGTTACATAGACGATCTTCAGTTTTACAAGAACAGGTGTATTGTACCAAAACATATAATAATTGAAGAATACAAAGATCTTTTCAATTCCTACGCTCTGAAAGATTATCATAACAATAGAAAAACATCTACAGCCAGATTTGCAATTACAAATTTATTAGAGTTCTATTTCAAAATTGGCAGAGTGAGTCCCAAAGATTATTTAGATATTAGGAATGAACTAAAAAAATACCAAAGTAAAAAAACAGATGTATCGGACTTTTTAACAAAAGATGATCTCACTTTTATTCTTAGTTCTAAGTTTAGATACAGTACTCGAAGAACAGAGGAAGAAAGATTTTTAGCACCACTTATTCTCCAGTTAATTTACTACACTTTGTTTGAACAAAACCATATATCCCAAATTAAGTGGAGAGATATCGATTTAGTAAATAGAAAAATCAGAAATATTAGATCTGATGAAGATAACTACTGTATTAAGTGGATCCCTTTAAATGAAGATGTAATCAGTTTAATAGAGTCCTATAAACAATTTCTAATTAAGAAGCATAATGAGATAGTACAGGATGATTATTTTATTTACATTTCTCAATCTCCAGCCAATAATAAGTCACTTAATCGAATTATCAATTTATTAAATGATACGAAAGATAACTATGAGAAATTGTCAGGAAGAGTGAATGTACAAAAAATGATAAGATCTAGGATACTACACGGGCTTTTAGATACCGATGGGCGACAGTTGATAGATTTTTATGAGATTGTAGGGCTTAGCAAGGAAACACAAATAGTAACTGCGATTAAAGAATATTTTACTATTATTAATTCGAAGAAGGCATATGGCATCTGATAACACCGTATTGACGCGGCAGGAACACGCCCTTGGTTCGGAACGAAGTAGATAAGCGAGGAGAAATTCAGCTGGACTAGGCTTGCAGTGATACCCGTTCGCTATTGCTCATTTAAGGCTCTCAGGTTCGTGAAACAAGAACGTTATCTGAAAGTTCTGTCCTATGTGATAGTGGTTAACACTTACGCAATGTACTGTTGCCCGAAGAATCCTAATTGATAAGCAACGATATAGATATCTTTTTGCATAGTGTTAGATTTAACATTTTTTTGTTAAATTGATTACGTTCTTGGGTGGTGATTGAATGATTACTGAGACATATAATACTTATGCAGTAATTATTGCAGTCGAAAATTATCAATTTGAGATTAGTAAGGTTGATTATGCAAATAATGATGCTCAAGCATTTCGACTGTGGTTGATCGATAATCTTAAGATACCTCATGAGAATATTAAGCTATGGATAGATGCCGATGCAACAAAATCAGCATTAACTGAAGAGCTGCGATATGAAATATCCAGATTAAATTGAGAATGATCAGTTTATTTTTTATTATGCTGGTCATGGATTTTTTGATTCTGGATATAACAAGATAACAACATGGGACACCCATCCATACAATTTAAAAGATACTACGGTTTCTCTTAATCATGTTTTAATGGAGCCTTTACGAAAATCAAATTGTAATAAGAGTTTGATATTTATAGATGCTTGCGCTAGCAAAATTGACGAGCAATTGTTAAGTCGGGATTTCATAGTCGATATGAATCCCAGTGAATTTATCGAGTTTGTAAGATCAAGCAATTATCGAGCTATGTTTTTATCATGTTCTCGAGGAGAAAAATCATACGGGAGTTCAATACTTGGTCATGGAATATGGACACACTTTCTGTTAAAAGCACTTAAGGGTGAAGCATCCGAAGCAATAGAACAAGAACGATTCATTACAAGTGCATCTTTGCAGAACTATCTTAGTAAAGCGGTACCCGATTTTATTAAGTTAAATACAAACATAAGAGGAAATCAAAGACCTTGGGCTGAAGTATCTATATAAGTTGAATTATTGAATCACTTAGAATCTTACACAAAGACGATCGATGATGGACAAGGGATATTTCATGATCTCGTCCATAAACTGCTGAACATTTTTGCGGATTTCGGCGACTGTGTGAT